>NZ_JBFTMR010000003.1:0-309438 GCF_056397065.1 Arthrobacter sp. 05N428_2
CCGCGGCGGCACCACCTCCGCCGACAACGGAGTCCTGCTCTGCTCCCACCACCACCACCTGATCCACAAGGAACACTGGACCATCCAACCCCGCGCCGGCATCCCCTGGTTCATCCCGCCACCCCACCTCGACCCCCGCCAACAACCCAGACGAAACCACTACTTCCGATCATGATGTGCGCCAGGTCCAGTGACGAACGACTGGGGCCGCGCGTCACGCGCCGAGCTCGAGGACTCCGTCCGGGCCATTAGCCTGTCTCACACCTCAAGAATGGCGGCGACCACTGCGGCCTTATGCGCCGTGTAGGCACCCCAGTCGGAGGTGGAGGCCGCTGCTTCCCGCTTGACCCCCAGGTATCGTTCCCGTGCTCCCGCGTCCTGACGCAAAATGTCGCGGAAGGCGATGCGTCTGTTCCAGTGACGCCCGTGGATGTGAACCAGGTGGACCACCGTCGTCCGCCGGTTCCTGTTCGGCAGGCTCAACCACGCGTGCCCGTCCCGTTTGCCCTCACAGTCGAAGCCTTCGGAGATGAGCCGGTCGAGCACGGCCGACCAGTCACTCAAATCCACACCAATTAAGACGTCGATCACATCCTTGGCGGGAAGGTCGGGGACGGACGTCGACCCGATGTGTTCCACGGCCGCGCCCGGCAGCATCAAGGTCAGCCTCTGCTTGACGGCGGCAAATCGGGCAGCCCAGCCCTGCGGATCAGGGGGCACCAATTCAATAGTTGGATCCATTGCATAGTCCCTCCAGGTCACAGCCCGAATATGCCTGCGCACGCCGCGCCAACTCCCGCGGCCGGTCTGCCACGGCCGGTCTGCCACGGGCCACGTTTTAGCGGGCGCCGTTTCCCGCAGCCACCTGTAGAATGAAGCATTCGAAGCCGGCGTGCAAACCCCGGCATAGCGGCCCGGAGGGCATGATGAACGAGAAACTGCACCTCACCCCGGAGGACGCCTTCCCGGAGGACCTGGCCGACGTCGCAGACCAGCAACTTCAGGTCCTTGATAGCCAGATCCAGCGCCAACTCGATTATGAGGTCGTAGCGGAGGGCGAGCCGAATCCGGAGACGGAATTCCGGCACTACGAGCTCGACGAGGAATTTCAAACCCGCGACGATCGCTAGCGCCGCCAGCGGTACGGCGTCGTCGTCGACACCCGGGTGAGGCCATAGCGTTCAAGAATTGGTCGCGAATACTCGGTGGAGTCGCTGTGGATGAGTTTCTTTCCCAGTACAACCGCTGCCCGCGCCCGCGCTGCTGTGACAGCGCGGTAGATCCCCCGGCCGCGCCATTCTACGCGGGTGGCCCCGCCCCAAATTCCCGCGAAGTCAGTGTTCGGAACCGGCTCCAGGCGCCCGGCGCTAATGATCAAGGCGTCGTGTTCGGCCACCCATAGCTGCATCCCGTCGTCGAGTGCCAGCCGGCGCAGGATTCCGTCCGCGTTGCCGTCGGCGGCAGGGCTGCCGAAGACTTCGTCCTGCATGGCGCTCATGGCGCGGATGTCCGGCTCTTCCGTCACGCGCCGCAGGTTCACCCCCGACGGGAGGTCCACCTCCACATCCAGCGCGCTGGCGGCCCCGATCATCACGGACTCAGTCTCATCCGGCTCAAACCCGCTCGCCAACAGCGCCTCGTGGAGTCCCGGCGCGTGGTCATGGCCCCGCGTCTTCCATTCGACCCGCACGATCGCCGGATCCGCACGGTAGAAGGCCAGGGTTTCGGCCACCCAGCGCGCGATCGTGGCCGCGCCCGCTCCGGCCAGATCCTGATAGGTCACGAATCCGCGGCCGCCTGCGAACGTCACCAGACGCAGGGGGCCCAACTGTTCGACGGCGATCGCACTGGGAGTCTCGGCATCGGTCCGGAGTTGCTGGTCGTACGCCGCAAGGAGCTTCGAAATAGTCATCGGACCACACGGTACAGCGGGCTGGTTCTCACCGCTGGCCTTATCGGCGCCGGGCACGGGCCACCGGCGGTAAAGTGGCACCGGAAGATTTCCTTCTCGGCCCCGCCACATACCCTTGAAAGGCCCGCTGCAATGAGCATGCTCGGCACCAACTGGAAGATCCACGGAAACGGCAAATCCATCCGCCCGGGCGAAGTCGTCCGGCCCGATGAGCGCCTCGCGTGGCCGCTGACCATCGGCGTGGGGATGCAGCATGTGGTCGCCATGTTCGGCGCCACCTTCCTGGTCCCGATCATCACCGGCATGCCGCCAGCCACGACCTTGTTCTTTTCCGGCATCGGCACCCTGCTGTTCCTGGTCATCACGCGAGGCCGGGTCCCCAGCTACCTCGGCTCCTCCTTCGCGTTCATCGCACCGATCACGGCCTCGCAGCAGCAGTACGGGATCCCCGGAGCCCTGGGCGGCGTGGTCCTGGCCGGCGTCGGACTGGCCATCATCGGTGCCGTCGTGCAGAAGTTCGGCGCGGGCTGGATCAACCGCCTCATGCCGCCGATCGTCACCGGCGCGATCGTGGGCCTGATCGGCCTGAACCTGGCCCCGGCGGCCAAGAACAACTTCGACGCCGCCCCGGTCACCGCCCTTGTCACCCTCGCCGTGATCATCGTCGTCAGCGTCTTCTTCCGCGGCATCCTGGGGCGCCTGAGCATCCTGGTCGGCGTCGTGGCGGGCTACCTCACCGCCGTGATCCGCGGCGAGGTCAACTTCGCCAAGGTCGACGCCGCCGGCTGGGTGGGACTCCCGCATTTCCAGACTCCCGAATTCCACCTCGGCGTCGTCGGCCTGTTCGTGCCGGTGGTGCTGGTGCTGGTGGCGGAGAACATCGGGCACGTGAAGTCAGTTTCCGCGATGACCGGGCAGAACCTCGACGGCGTCTCCGGCCGCGCGCTGATCGCCGACGGCGCCGCGACCGTCCTCGCCGGCTTGGGCGGCGGCTCCGGCACCACCACCTACGCGGAAAACATCGGCGTCATGGCCGCCACGAAGGTCTATTCGACCGCGGCCTACTGGGTGGCCGGCATCTTCGCCGTCGTCCTCAGCTTCTCGCCGAAGTTCGGCGAACTGATCGCCACCGTGCCCGCCGGAGTGCTGGGCGGCGCCGCCACCATGCTGTACGGCATGATCGGCGTCCTGGGCGTGAAGATCTGGGTGCAGAACAAGGTCAACTTCTCCAACCCGATCAACCTCACCACCGCCGCCGTGGCCCTGATTATCGGCATCGCCGACTACACCTGGACCATCGGCGACCTCAAGTTCACCGGCATCGCGCTCGGGTCGGCGGCTGCGCTGGTGATCTACCACGGCATGAAGGCCATCGCGAAGGCCCGCGGCACCGTGGCCGAACCGGAAACCGAAGAACCCGTGCCCGTCGCCGCCGTCAGGGCCGCGGTTAACGCCGCGGCGAAGCGCGCACCGAAGAAGCGCCGCTAGCCGAACCCGGCCGGACGCACGCCGCGCGCAACCGGACGCCCCGCCGGTGTCCCGCACGCGGCGCGCAGCCGGACGCCGACCGTCCCGCCCGCGGCGCGCAAAAGGCCGGCGCCCTCCCACGTTCGGTGACGGGGCGCCTGCCTTCGACTTGGGGCTACCTAGCCGGCGTCGAACGACTCTGCGTCGTCGCGGCCGCGGTCCTTCGGCGACTTGTCCTCCGGCAGGTCGGTGCCGCTGCCGTCGGGGATGCCTGCGGCCTCCTGGCCGGACTCGGAGGAGAAGGGGCGGCCCGGCTCCGGTTCCTCCGTGTTTGCCTCATCCATCTCCGCTTCCGAAGAGGGCACCGCTCCGCCGTTTTCGGCTGCCGCCTCGTTGCCTTGCTCGAATCCTGCTTCAGTGCTTTCGTTTTCCGCGTTCATTTGTTTCTCCGTTCCTCCGAAGCGTCCGGCTCCGGGTTCTCCTGCACTGTCCTGGTCTTCCGCACCAAACTGGCTCAAATCCGGCGCCCCGGCCGGGTATGTTTCGCCGTCGGAGCTGTCTTGGTTGAGTCCCGCCGCGTCGAAGGCCTCTTCGACACGAGGCTGCGTGAAAGCTTTCGCGTCCCCACCGGGTAGTTCCTGCTCCGCGGTGGGGGTCCCGTAGCCGCCCGCCTCTTCCTCGACGGATCTGGCCTGCTGATTGTCCTGAGTCATGTCGTTCCTCCTGCTTTCTGCATTTGGTCGGTCGAATCTGGATCGTCGGGTCTGGGAGCGGAGGGCACCAGAGGCCCTGCCACCCCTAGTCCGTCGGCTGGTCTGGCTGCTTTGAATCACTCACTAGTCCACCTGCCCAAACGTGTCGGTCTATTCTTCCACCGTACCCGAAAATCGTCAGTAAGCTTAGTACTAACGTGAACTTGGACTAGGAGCGACCATGTCACAGGCCGGGGATTCCAGGGATGGGGAAAGCACCACGGGGCGGAACGAGACCTTCGACGAGAAGATGGACCGCAACTGGGCGGAACTGCTGCAGGAACTCCGGGTGCTCCAAACCGGTGTGCAAATTCTGGCCGGCTTCCTGCTGACGCTCCCCTTCCAGTCCCGCTTCGAAACACTCGACGGATTCGAGCTGTCGCTCTACCTGTCCAACGTCGTCCTCGCGGCCCTGACCACCGCCTTGATTCTGCTGCCGGTCAGCGCACATCGCCGGCTCTTCCGGCAAGGCCTGAAGGCGACCTTGGTGTCCAGCGCGGACCGGATCGCAAAGGCGGCCCTGGCCGGCGTCGCTCTCCTGAGCGTGGGAACTTCCGCGCTCGTCTTTGACGTAAGCGCCGGACGGGCGGCCGGCCTTACCGCCGGCGCGGTCCTGCTGGCCGTGCTCTTGGTCTTGCTCGTGCTGATTCCCAGCAGGCTCCGCCGCGGGGCCGGCCCGGAATAGGCCGAACCGCGCTACGAAACCGGCGCCTGCGCGTGCGGGTTCGTCAGGCCCCTTCGAGGACCTGGCTGGTGGTCCAGGCCAGGTACTTGGCGGCGTTCGCGACAGCGTCCGCCGGGCTCGGGGCAACGTCCAGGAGCTGGGCGGCCGCGACCACGCCGTGCCGCGCGAGGTCCTCGGGGGTGACCAGGATCCGGCCGGCGACCATGATCACCGGGATACCGAGTTCGCGGGCGGCATCGGCGAGGGCGATCGGCGCCTTCCCGGCCAGCGACTGCGAGTCCAGCGATCCCTCGCCGGTGATCACCAGGTCCGCGTCGGCCAGCTTGCCGGCCAGCCCGGTCAGCCCGGCGACGAGCTGGAAGCCGCCCTCCAGCGAAGCGTTGCTAAAGGCCAGGAACGACGCCGGGAAGCCGCCCGCCGCGCCCGCGCCCGGCACGTTGACGTCGCGGCCGGTGGTCTGCCGCAGCACCGAAGCCCAATTGCGCAGCCCGGCATCGAGGACTTCCACGGCGTCCGCGTCGGCGCCCTTCTGGGCGCCGAAGACGTGGGCGGCGCCGTCGGGCCCGTAGAGCGGATTCTGCACATCCACGGCAATCCTGAACGTCACGGCCGCCAGCCGGGGATCCAGGCCGCTGACGTCGACGGCGGCCACCTCGGCGAGCGAGCCGCCGCCCAGGGGCACCACGTTGCCGGCGGCGTCCAGGGGTTTGAGGCCGAGCGCGCGCAGGGCGCCGCTGCCGCCGTCGCTCATGGCCGAGCCGCCCAGGCCCAGCACGATCTCGGTGGCGCCGGCGTCCAGAGCGGCCGCGATCAGCTGCCCGCACCCGTAGCTGTGGGCCCGCAGGGCGTTGGCGGGTGTTGGTTCCATCTGGGCCAGCCCGGAGGCCTGGGCCGTCTCGATGACCGCTGTTGCACCGCCGAAGGAATCTTTGCGGATTGCCCAGGCCGCGCCAACCGGGGCCAGGATCGGACCCACGACCGCGTTCAGGCGCTCCTCGTATCCGGCGGCGACGGCCGCTTCGAGGGTCCCCTCGCCGCCGTCGGCGACCGGGAACTGGACGGTCTCGGCGTCGGGGTAGACGCGGAGCGCGCCTTCGGCGATAGCTGCGGCAGCCTCGACGGCGGTCAGGGAGCCCTTGAATTTGTCCGGGGCGATCAGGATACGCATGGCTCCATCCTGCCAGCCGGGTCCGTCAATTCCGTACCGCGACAGGTCAGGGGAACGGTAGTAACGTGGGCCTTTCCGGTCCCCCGGGACCCCCCGTGGACGGCCGGACCAGATCCGGGCCCCCGCGGGCCGGCGCACAGGAGGTAACGGTGAGCGGAATGGACGCAAACGGACGCACCGGCGGCAACCGGCACGGCATCACGGGACTCGTTCTGGTCCGTCACGGGGAGAGCGAAGGCAACGTGGCCGCCACCCGCGCGCGGGAGACGGGGGCGCAAGTCATCAACGTCCCGGCGCGGGACGCCGACGTCGGGCTCTCGGACACCGGCCGGGAGCAGGCACTTGCCCTGGGCCGGCGGCTGGCCGGCGTCCCCCAGCAGAGCCGCGGCGCCGTGTGGTCCTCCCCATACGCGCGTGCCCGCCAGACGGCCGAACTGGCACTGCAGGCCGGCGGGTGGCGGGAACAGATCCGGCTGGATGAACGGCTCCGCGACCGTGAGCTCGGAATCCTGGACATGCTGACCTCCGCCGGGGTCGAGGCGCGGCTGCCGCAGGAGGCCGAACGACGGCGGTGGCTCGGGAAGTTTTACTACCGGCCGCCGGGCGGCGAATCGTGGGCCGACGTTGTGCTGCGGCTCCGGTCGCTGCTTGCGGACCTGGACCGGGACCACCCCGGCGAGGAAGTCCTGTTGGTCTGCCATGACGCCTTGATCCTGCTCTTCCGCTACATTTTGGAGGGCTTCACGGAGACCGAGTTGCTGGACATCGCCGCCACGACCAGCGTCCTGAATGCCTCAATCAGCCGGTTTGTGCGGCCAGCCGGGACCGGCGCGTGGCAGCTCGAGAGTTTCAATCTGGCCGACCACTTGGCGGAGCAGGGCGTGGCAGTCACGGAACACGCAGGGGACGCGGATGTCCGCCCCCGTTGAACCGGCTCCCCCGGTACAGATAACCCCGACGCTGTTGCGCGGCTGGCCGCTGCCTGGCGGCGGGTCCAGCAAAAATGACCGCGGCTCGGTGTTGGTGGTCGGCGGCGCGCGCAAGACGCCGGGTGCGGCGTTGCTCGCCGGCGTCGCTGCGCTGCGCTCGGGTGCCGGGAGGCTGACCCTGGCGGTGGCGGAATCGACCGCGGTACAGCTGGCCGTCGGCTTTCCGGAGTCCGGGGTCGTGGGGCTGCCGGAAACAGCGCATGGATCGGTCAAAGGCTCCGCGGCGGCGCTACTGACCGACGAGGTCGGTGCGGCCGATGCCATCCTGGTGGGGCCGGGCCTGGACGACAAGGACGAGACTCTCGCTCTGCTGCGCGGGCTGCTGTCGTCCGGCCGGAGCGCCAGCCCGCGGGGACCTGCGATCATCCTCGATGCCTACGCCTTGGGTTGCCTGCCCGACCTGGCCGACGAGTTGACGCCTTGGGCCGGCCGGCTGATCCTGACGCCGAACGCCACCGAAGGCGGCATCCTGCTGGGCCGGGACCTAAAGGATCTGCAACGGGACGCGCAGAAGATGGCCGAAACCTACCAGGCTGTGGTGAGTTGCCAGGGGGTGATTGCGGAGCCCGGCGGGGACCTCTGGACAATCACCACCGGCCACAGCGGTCTGGGCACCTCCGGCAGTGGCGACGTCCTGGCCGGTGCCATCGCTGGCCTGCGGGCACGGGGCACCACCGATACGCAAGCCACCTGCTGGGGCTCGCACCTGCACGCGGCAGCCGGGGACCGGCTCGCCAGCCGGCTGGGAGGCCTCGGCTATCTGGCGCGTGAACTCTGCGACGAGTTGCCTGCCCTGATGGTGGAACTCAGCAGCTGAATCCGGCCTTGAAGACGCGGAGCCCGTCCGTCATCAGACCCCCGCGGTCACGCCGGCGGCGCTGACTACGGCGCCCATTGTCCGCGCTCCTGCAGGACCGCCTTGAGCAGGTCGGCGCGGTCGGTGACGATCCCGTCGACGCCCAGGTCCAGCAGCCGGTGCATTTCGGGCACGTCATTAATGGTCCAGACGTGGACGTGCAGGCCGTGACGATGGGCGCGCCGCACGAACCCCGCCGTCACCACCGGCACCGCCCCGTACCGGACCGGGACCTGCAGGGCGTGCACGCCGCGGAGCGCACGACCGGTCGCGAGGCGCAGCAGGAAAGCCGGGAGCAGCGGTCCCAGCAGCACAAACAGGCCGTTGGCGGCCATCCCCGCAGAGCTCGCGGCGGGTCGGCTCAGCCGGCGCAGCACCGCACGCCGCCGCCGGTCCGAAAAGCTGGCGATCAGCACGCGGTCATGCAGGCCAAACTCCTCGATCGCCGCCGCCAGCGTTTCCACCGAGTCCCAGTCCTTGATGTCGAGGTTGAGCCGGACCTCCGGAAACTCCGCCACGAGCTCCGACAGCCGCGGGATCGGCTCGGCGCCGCCGATCCGGGCCGTTGCCACGGCCCCGGCGGCCAGCTCTGAAATCCGGCCGTGGCCGTCCGTGACGCGGTCCAGGGTGTCGTCGTGGAAGAGCAGCAGCACGCCGTCGGCTGTGGTGTGCACGTCGGTTTCGAGGTAGCGGTAGCCGAGCGCGACGGCGGCGCGGAACGCGGCCATGGAGTTCTCTGCGCCCACCGGCGAGAAGCCGCGGTGGGCCATCGCCACAGGGCCGCCGGCAACTCCGGCGGGGGCGAGGAAAGGGTGCGGGACGGTCACACCTGAAGCGTACCGGAGCGGCGCCCAACCCCAACTGGCTCGCAGTAGGTGGCGTTTTGAGGGCTCAAAACGCCAACAAGTGCGAGCTACTTGGGCCGGGAAGTGCGGGCGCCGGACTCAGGCGCCGTGCGGCAGGATTTCCACTCCGTCGCTGCAGTGCAGCAGCGTGCGTCCGCCGCCGTCGAGGTCAACCCAGACGGTGGTGTGGTCAGTGGTCAAGGCGTCCACGAAGCCCCCGGTCTCGTACCCCGGCGCAAGGCGGACCCGCACCCTGTCGCCCTGGCGCAGGTTCTGCCAGTGCGCATCCGGCGCCACGCGCCGGAGCGGTTGCTCATCGCTGTGTCGGTTACCGCTCCTGGCCATGATTGCCCACCTCAGTCATAAGATCCATCCGGAGGTGCCAGCCTAAGAGGCCAAGGTGAACGGCAGTTGTCCGTCAGCTGGGAATCCAATGACTGACGGGCGGCCGGGGCGGCGCCGGTTACGGCAGCCGGACACCCAGCTCGGCGAGCTTGGCTTCAAGGATCTGGGCCACGCCGTCGTCGTCGAAATGTGGTGCCTGCCGGCTGGCCGCGCGGATGGCCTCCGGGTGGCCGCTGGCCATCGCGTAGCCCTGACCGGCCCAGCGCAGCATCTCGATGTCGTTGGGCATGTCGCCGAACGCCACCACGTCGTGGGCCTGCACGCCCAGGGACGCCGCGTATTCGGCGAGCGTCACGGCCTTGTTGACGCCGGGCAGCGAGAGTTCCAGCATCGCCAGATTGGGGGCCGAATGCGTGGCGGCCGCGAGATGGGCGACGGCGGGTGACACCTCGGCCAGGAACTCGTCCGCAGTTCCCTCCCGCACCAGGGCGAGGAACTTCACGACGGCGTCAGACGAGGTGAGCGTTTCGCGCAGCGGGGCCGGCGTGAATTCGGCGAGCACTCCGCTGGAGCCTGTGCCGAGGAATCCCGGTTCCAGGTGGAACCCGGTAAGGGTTTCCGCGGCGAACAGCGCGGAGGGCCGCAACCGCTGGATGATTCGGCGGGCTTCGAACATGGCGTCGAGCCCCAGGGCCCGGGCGGACACCAGCCGGTCTGCCTCCAGGTCCCAGACCACGGCCCCGTTGGAGCAGATCACGGTTCCGGCGTGTCCCAGCTGGTCCTGCAGGGGGTGCAGCCAGCGCGGCGGGCGGCCGGTGACGAAGACCAGTTCCACCCCGGCGTCGCGGCAGGCGTGGAAAGCACGCACGGTCCGGTCGCTGATCTTGCCGTCGTGGCCCAGGATCGTTCCGTCAATATCACTTGCTACCAGCCGCATGCTGCCAGTCTACGTTGGCAGCGCCCGCGCTCTTTCGACGGCGGTCAGTGCCGTTCGTAGATGCCGGTCAGGCTTGCCCGGGCAAGGACGTTCGGGCCGAGTTTGGCCTCCAGCTTGGCCGGGGACGCACCGGCGTCCAGGCCGGACTTCTCCACATTCAGGGCGTGCACGGTGATCACGTAACGGTGCGGCCCGTGACCCTTGGGCGGGGCCGCGCCTAGGTAGCCGGCGGAGCCGCCGTCGTTCCGGAGCTGGAAGGCGCCAGGTGGAAGGCCGTCGCCGCGGGGTGATCCGGCCCCGGCGGCCAGTGAGGTGACGTCGGCCGGAATGTCCAGCACGGTCCAGTGCCAGAAGCCGCCGCGGCCCGGCGCGTCCGGGTCGAACACCGTGACGGCGTAGCTCCGGGTGCCGGCCGGCGCGCCGCTCCAGCCCAGCGGCGGCGATTCATCCTTCCCGCCCAGTCCGGTCGCGGCGCCGCGGTGGGCTGCGGGCAGGACCTGGCCGTCCTCGAAGGTCTCGCTGCGAAGCGTAAAGGTGGCCATGGCTTCCTCTCAGTTGCTGTTGACGGCACTCTCAGGGTCGTGTTCCATCCGGCTCAGCTCGGCACGAGTGGGCGGATTCGCGCCGGCGCGGGAGACCGTGACGGCGGCGGCCGCGGCCGCGTGGGCCAGGAGTTCACGCAGGCTACCGGTGGAGAGCGCACGCAGTTCCGTGCGGTTCTGCGCCCCGTTGAGCCCCCGGTCCACGACGCCGGACAGCAGCGCCGCCATGAAGGAATCACCGGCACCAACGGTGTCCGCGACTTTTACCGGCGGGGCCGGGACGTGGGTCTCGCCGGCGGCGTTCACGGCCCACGGGCCGTCGGCGCCGCGCGTGACCACCACCAGGGCGGGGCCCTCCGAGCCGCCGAACGCCAGCCACCGGCGGGCCGAATCCAGCGGGTCCACGCCGGGGTAAAGCCATTCGAGGTCCTCGTCGGAGGCCTTGACCACGTCCGCTAGGGCAACGAACTTTTCCACCTGGGCCCGGGCATAGTCGGCGTCGGTGATGATGCTGGGGCGGCAGTTGGGATCGAAGCTGACAGTGGTCAACGGATGGGCATGTTCGACGGCGGCCAGCACCTCCGCGGCGCCGGGCGCCAGCATGGTGGCGATCGAGCCGGTGTGCAGCAGGGTGCTGCCCTGCAGCATGAACGGCAGCCGGTCCGCGAGGCCGGGGAGCTGCCAGGCGAGGTCGAAGGTGTAAGTGGCGGCGCCGTCGTCGTCAATCAGGGCCGAGGCAACCGACGTCGGCAGCTCGTCCGGGCCCACGGGGAGCAGCACCGAACTGGATCTGAGATGGGCCGCGACGGATTCACCGTAGGCGTCCCGGCCGTAGCGGCCGATGAACTGCACCGGGTGGTCCAGCCGTGCAAGCCCCACTGCAACGTTCAGGGGGCTGCCGCCGACGTGGGCCTGGGTTCCTGAGGAGCGCTGGACAACATCCACCAGGGCCTCACCTATGACTGTGAGCATGGTCATACTCTGCCAGAGAACACGGCCCGGCGCCCCCTGTGTCGAGGCCCCGCCTCCCGCACGGGCTAGGAGCCGGGGTCGTGCTGGTAGGCGTCCGGAATCCCGTCGTGGTCCGAATCCCGCCGCTCTGCTTCCTCGGCCCGGCGGTACTGCCGGTTCCTGGTCCGCAACACCACGCTGGCCAGCAGTGCGGCCAGCAGCGACGCGGCCAGGATGCCGACCTTGGCGTGGTCGTCGCGGGGGCTGCCTTGGCCGAAGCTGAGTTCAGCCACGAGCAGCGACACGGTGAAGCCGATCCCGGCCAGGATGGAGACGCCGAAGATGTCGATCCACTTGAATGAGCTGTCCAGCCGAGCCCGGGTCAGCCGGGTCAGCAGCCACGTGGTGCCGAGGATGCCGGCCGGTTTCCCCAGCACGAGCGCCAGGATGATGCCCACGGCCACCGGGTCGGTCAGCGCCATGCCCAGCCCGCCCCAGCCGACCACCGCGACGCCGGCGGAGAAGAACGCGAACACCGGCACGGCGACGCCGGCCGAGATGGGCCGGAATCGGTGCTCAAAGATTTCCGAGAGCCCCGGGCCGGCCTCCGGTCCCCCGCTGGCCTGGGAGCGGAGCACTGGGATAGCGAAGCCGAGCAGGACTCCGGCCACTGTCGCGTGGATACCGGAGGCGTGCACGAGCGCCCACGTGGCCAGGCCGAGGGGAAGCAGGATGAGCCAGGCCGCCGGGGCCTTCAGCCCAAAGAAGCGGCGGTGCCGGTGCGCCAGGTAGGTGTATAGCCCCAGCGGCAGCACGGCCAGCAGGAGCGGGACCGGTTGCAGCTCGCCGGAGTAGAAGATGGCAATGATGGTGATGGCGATGAGGTCATCCACCACGGCGAGGGTGAGAAGGAAGATCCGCAGCGCGCTCGGCAGGTGCGATCCGATGATCGCGAGGACGGCGACGGCGAACGCGATGTCCGTGGCGGTGGGGATGGCCCAGCCGCGCACGGATTCCGGGTTGCCGGAGTTGACGACGGCGTAGATCACAGCGGGGATGAGGACCCCGCCTGCGGCCGCGGCGACCGGCACCACCGACTTGCTCAGCTGGCGGAGATCCCCGGCCACGAATTCGCGCTTCAGCTCCAGCCCGACCAGGAAGAAGAAGACGGCCAGCAAACCGTCGGCGGCCCATGCCCCCAGGCTCAGGTTCAGCTGCCAGGGTTCGTAGCCGACCTTGAAGTCGCGCAGGGCAAAGTAGCTCTCCGACGCCGGGGAGTTAGCCCAAATGAGCGCGACGGCGGCTGCCATCACGAGCAGTGCGCCTCCGACGGTCTCCTTGCGCAGGATTTCGCCGATGCGCAGGGATTCGGCGTAGCTGCCGCGGCCCAGGATGGTGGCGCGCGGGGTGGGTGACGGCCGAGCGGGAGGATGAGGGTGGCTCATGCGGAAGTCCTAAAATTTGGGTCGACTGAACTATGCCGACCAGACTTCCCGGCGCACCTGTCCTTAGTTTACCCGCGCTGCTGCCGCTGCCGCCTCCGGCTCAGCCCAGCAGCAGCTGGACCAGTTCCCGGCACTTCCGGTAGGCGGGGGCCTTCGGATCGATCAGGGCGAAGTGGTCGCCGGGAACCTTGAGGAACTGGACGGGAGCGCCGCCGGCCTTGGCCGCCGCGGAGTAGGCCTCCGACTGGCTCAGCGGCACTGTGTCGTCCTCGGTGGTGTGCACCGCGTAGACGGGGACGCACAGCGGTGCCGCGCTCATCGGGTCCGCATACCTATGCCGTTTGGGGTATTTATCCGAGGAGCCGCCCAGGAAGTTGCTCACGGCTCCGTTGCTGAGATTGAGCCGCTCCGCCTCGGCCAGGTTCAGCAGTCCCGACTGGCTGACCACACCGGTGAGGTGCACCGCGGCGCCGCCGTTCTTGCGTTCGAGCTGGCGGTCCGCATCCGGCGCGCCGAGCTCGCCGAGACGGTTCCGGCCGGCCGCCCACACGGCCAAATGCCCGCCGGCGGAGTGGCCGAGGGCCACGACGCGGTCCAGGCCGAGTCCGTGGTCGCCGGCGACGTCCCGGAGTTTATCGATCCCGGCGAGGACGTCGGCGAAGGTGTGCGGCCAGCCGCCGCCGTTGCCGGCCCGGCGGTATTCCAGGTTCCAGGCGGCCACGCCATGCGTAGCGAGGTCCTTCGCCAGGGGTTCGCCGAGTTCGGCCCCGTACTGCGAACGCCAATAGCCGCCGTGGATGACCACCACCACCCCTTTGGGCTCGGCCGCGTCCGGAAGGAAAAGTTCCCCCCACTGGCTGGGGTCGTCGCCGTAGTGGTACTTCTGCCGCTTCACTGTGTCCTCCTTGGGGCCCGGTGAACTGGCGGTGACCGCCCCCGGTGCCACCGCCGCTGCAGCGAATCAAGCCCGACGCCGCACATCAGCCATGTGCAGAGCCTACCTTGGGCGCCCCGCGGCGCCCCGGAAGCCCGCTGCCAGTCAGACCGGCGCCGTAAGCTAGGCCCATGGCGAGCAACTGGGAGCGGCTGGACCCCGCGCTGCGCGAATCCGTGCAGGACAATGTCGAACTCTACGAGCGGGTGCGTCCTGCGCTGAAACTGGTCACCCGCGAGGTGCTGCTGACGCTGCGGGCCATGCTCAAGGGCACCGAGGTGACCCCGCTGTTCGTGACGGGTCGGACCAAGACCGTGGAGTCCTTCCGCGAGAAGATCTCCCGCACTGAGGAGCCGCTGGAGCCGGGCGGCCCGCCGGTGCTGAAATTTCCGGACCCGTTCCGGACACTCAATGACATGGTCGGCATCCGCGTCATCACCAAGCTCCCGGCCGAAAACGCCGTGGTGGCCAACCTGATCAAACGCCAGCGCCAGCTCTTCGACTGCCGTGGTGACCGCGAGAAGGACATCGGCTCGATCGAATCCGGGACCTACGGCTATTCCAGCCGGCACCTGATCCTGCGGACCATCCAGAACGAGGCCGTCAAGGAGTACCAGCAGGGCTTCAACCCTGACGTGCCGGCCAACGGCAGCTACTTCTTCGAGTGCCAGATCCGGACGGTCTTCGCGCATGCGTGGAGCGAGATTGAGCACGACATCCGTTTCAAGGCCGAGGACCCGCGCGCCTGGACGCCGCACTTCGACCGCCAGTTCACGGCCACGGCCGCCATGCTGGAGACCGTGGAAGGGGCCTTCTCGGACCTGCACGACCGCTACGAGGAAGTCCGGAGCTACTGGGATATGGAGGGCGAAGGCGCCGCGCAGCTCACCCCTAACCGGATCCGCGACGTCTGGCGGACGCTGTTGCCGCACGTGGACCGGAAGGTCGACGACGACTGGGGCTGGGCGGCTGAACTGATGGCGGCGCACGGCCTGAACCAGACCGTCCAGCTCGCCGGTCTGCTCAGCGCCAACCGCATCACCGAGGTCCGCAAGGCCCTGGACCACCGCTACTCCCCCGGGCCGGACCGGCTGCTGGACGACCTGCTGCTCTGGCAGTACGGAACTGCCCACATTGACCTCACCGCGGAACCGGCCGACGCCGTCCCGCACCCCCGGCGCGACAGCCTGCTGCGCCGGCTCAAGCAGATCGAACGCTACCGGCTCACCCAGGGGTAGGAGTTCGACCCGGCTCAAGACCTGAAAGAAGGACCGAGTGGACAGTGATACCGGTACGTGGTTCCTGAGTGGCGCGGAGCGCGGCAATCCGGCCACGGATGTGCAAGCGGGCGGTGCCGGGTCGCCGTCGTGGTCGGAGGGTAACCTCGTCCGGCCCGTGATTCATGGGGCGACCTACTTCGCCCGGCTGCATGAGGAGCTGGCGTCGCTGCGGGCGGGAGACCGGGTGTGGTTCACCGACTGGCGCGGCGACGCCGATGAACGGCTGCTGGCGGACGGGCCCTCGATCGGTGACCTGCTCGCCGGGCTGGCGCGCGCGGGCGTTGAGGTCCGGGGCCTGGTCTGGCGATCCCACGGCGAGCGTATTTCGGCGCCGATCAGCGGCCGTTCGAACGAGCTCCTGGGCCGTGAGATCAACGACGCCGGCGGCGAGGTGCTGCTGGACCAGCGCGTGCGCCTGTTCGGTTCCCACCACCAGAAAATCGTCGTCATCCGCCGTCGTGACGACCCGTCCCGTGACGTTGCGTTCGTTGGCGGGCTGGACCTGTCCCACAGCCGTCGGGACGACGCCGACCATGCGGGCGACCCGCAGGCGGTCGAGATGGATTCCCGATACGACAAGCGGCCACCGTGGCATGACGCCGCCCTCGAACTGCGCGGCCCGGTGGTGGCAGATGTGCTGGCGGTCTTCGCTGAACGGTGGAACGACCCCCATCCCCTGGATCGCCGCACCCCCTACCGGATGTTGCTGCAGCGTCTGGCCCGGATGCCACGGCACCCCGAGCCGCTCCCCGAAGCCGCGCCGCCCCCTCCACCAGCGGGCCCTCACGCCGTTCAGTTGCTGCGCACCTACGGTGTGAAGCGTCCGCCATTCCCGTTCGCTCCCAATGGGGAGCGCAGCATTGCCCGCGCCTACGCTAAGGCTTTCGCGCGCGCCCGCTCGCTGATCTACATCGAGGATCAGTACCTGTGGTCCACCGAAGTGGCTGACGGAATTGCGCAGGCCCTCGAACGGAATCCCGACCTGAACGTGATCGCCGTCGTGCCCCGCTACCCCGACTCGGACGGCGCTCTCGGAGGGCCGCCCCGGAGAATCGGCCAACTGCGGGCCCTCCAAAAACTGCGCCGGGTGGCGCCTAACCGGGTCGGCGTGTTCGACCTGGAGAACAGCGCGGGCACTCCAATCTACGTTCACGCCAAGATCTGCATCATCGACGACACCTGGTTCACCTGCGGCTCGGACAACTTCAACCGCCGGTCCTGGACCACCGACAGCGAGCTGACCTGCGCCGTTCTGGACACCAGCGCCGGCAATGAGCAACCGACCGGCGCGCCCACCGACCACGCGACGGCCCGGCCGCTGGCCCACACGCTCCGGCTTCAACTCTGGGCCGAACACCTGGGGCTGGAGCAAGATGATGCCCGACTCGACGACCCCGCCGCCGGGCTGAAACTTTGGAACACCACCGCCGGCACACTTGATCACTGGCACGACGCCGGCCGCGGCATGCCCCGCCCCGCCGGGCAGGTGCGCCACCACTCTGTTGAACCCGTTACCCGGCTCCAGCGGCTTTGGGCGGATCCCATCAATCGCCTCATCGTGGACCCGGACGGCCGACCCCGCGGGCTCCGCGGTACCCACCGGTTCTAGCCGGGCGAATCCGGGCGAATCCGGGCGAATAGCGCCCGGCACGCGCTGTCCACACCGTCATCGGAACTGGAGGGCTGCACGTCAAGTCCGGCGCGCCTGTTGGCACAATATGACAAGTACGCTTAGTATTTCTGGGAAGCGGTCCGTTTGGGCCGGGACTTGAAATTGTTTTATCAACATCTTCATCCGAAGAAGAACGAAGGAAGTCACCATGTTGCTTTGGATCGCTATTATTCTCGCCGTTCTCTGGCTCCTTGGCCTGCTGGGCAGCATCGGCGGCGGGTTCATTCACCTGCTTCTGGTCATTGCCGTGGTCGTCCTGATTTTCCACTTCGTCCGGGGCCGGGGCCGGTCCCGCGTCTAGTCCGGGACATTTCTGGTCCGGTGGTGCGGATGCCGCGGTATGGGCTCCTGGACCTCGGACTGTTTCCTGCCGGAGACGCAGTATTGCTAGGGCGGGGGTGCTGAGAAGATCAGCACCCCCGCCCTTGCCATGTCGTAACGTGCGCTTGCCGGCGTCGGCCGAGGGACGTCTTTCGATACTCTGATCACCGGGTCAGGGTTCGACGCCGGTAAACCGGGCCACGTAGCGCCGCTGCCAGGGTGTCTCCACCGCGCCGCGGCGGTAATTTCGCCGCACGAAGTCGACGGCCTCGGCGGCAGGGACGCCGTCGAGGACCGCGATGCAGGCAAGCGCGGTGCCGGTTCGACCCCGGCCGCCCCAGCAAGCCACTTCAACCCGTTCCGATTCCGCGCGGCGCCAGGCCTCGCGGAAGGCGTCGAGGGCGTCGACGTCGTCGGCGGGCACGTGCAGGTCCCGCCAGCGGACCCACCGGGAGTCCCACGCGACCGGCCGCGGCCGGCGCCCCAGCAGATACAGCCCGAATTCGGGCCCCGGTCCGGGGGGAGCAGGCACCAAAACGCCCCGGCCGCGGATGAGCCTTCCGGAAGGAAGACTCAGCACACCGGACTGGCCCGGCTCCCACGTCTGCGCCATGGTCCAGAGCCTAGCCGCTCCGGCGAAGCCGTTGAAGGCACAAGGTCCGCATGCGCAAGTTAGGGCCGCACGTCTCTGGCGGTAACGGAACCGGGTCCATAGAGTGGCCGGGAACCACGAACCGCTGAAAGGAATCCAAGGATGTCATTCCAGGCGTACCTCGACACCATCGAGGACAAGACCGGCCTTACTCCCCGCCAGCTCCTCGAAATCGCCCAGCAGAAGGGCTTCGACGACACCGCTGTTAAGGCCGGCGAGATCCTGGACTGGCTGAAGGCCGACTACGGCCTGGGCCGCGGCCACGGCATGGCACTGGTCCACGTCATCCGGCAGGGACCGGGCATCAGCACCAAGCACGTCGGGACCACGGGTGCACACAGCGATGAGTCCGACATCCTCTGGCTGGACGGGAAAGCGTCGAAGCCAGTCTCCTAGTGCCCGGCGCCAAGCCCGCCGTCCCCGGGATTCCCGGCTTAAATCTGACATAGAGCTCCGGCTGCCGGTCACAAAGTCGCCGGACCGGAGACCGCGGTGGCACCATGTTTGGATGCTTGAGGCAACCAAAACCCCTGAATCCCGCACTGGCGCGGACGTCCCGGTTAATCCGGCCCTAGCCGCAGAGGCGAAGATCGCCCGCATTGCGGTAACCGTGTTTCCGGTCCTTGTGGTGGTCGCCGGCGTCGTCGGATTCCTCCTGCCGGGCGCCTTTAAGCCGCTCGCACCGAACGTGCCGTACCTCCTCGGCATCATCATGTTCTGCATGGGGCTGACCCTGACCCCGCCGGATTTCGCCTCCGTGGCGAAGCGTCCCTGGGCCGTCGTGCTGGGAATCGTGGCGCACTACCTCATCATGCCCGGCGCAGGGTGGCTGATCGCCCAGGCTCTGCATCTCGAGCCGGAGCTCGCCGTTGGCCTGATCCTGGTCGGCTGCGCGCCGTCGGGCACGGCGTCGAACGTGATGGCGTTCCTGGCCAAGGGCGATGTGGCCCTGTCCGTCGCCGTCGCGTCCGTATCCACACTGATCGCCCCGATCGTCACCCCGCTGCTGGTGCTGTTTCTGGCCGGCTCCTACCTGCAGATCGACGCCGGAGGTATGGTGCTGGACATCGTCAAGACCGTGCTGCTGCCGGTGATCGCCGGCCTGCTGGCCCGGTTGTTCCTGAAGCGGCTCGTCGCCAAGGTACTCCCGGCCCTGCCATGGGCCTCCGCGCTGGTCATCTCGCTGATCGTGGCGATCGTGGTGGCCGGCAGCGCCAACAAGATCGTGGCCGCCGGCGGCATCGTGTTCCTTGCCGTGGTGCTGCACAACGGCTTCGGGCTCGGCTTGGGCTACCTCGCCGGCAAGCTCGGACGCCTGGACGACAAGGCGCGCCGCGCCCTGGCCTTCGAAGTGGGGATGCAGAACTCCGGCCTCGCCGCGACCCTGGCCACCGCACACTTCAGCCCGCTTGCCGCGCTGCCGTCCGCCGTGTTCTCGCTCTGGCACAACGTCTCCGGCGCGATCGTGGCCGCCTGGCTGGCCCGCCGCCCGCTGCGCGAAGGCTGATCCCGGCGCCGGGGGCGTTCCTGTTCCCCGGGAGAGCGCCGGAATCGGACAGTGTTACCCCAGGTTGCCTCGCGTGACGCAGCGGGACGATTTTCCTGACGACGGACTTCACGCTCGCCTAGCCTGCATAGAGACAGCAGACGATCGGAGGAGCACGGTGTCACTGACGACGCGCGGAACAACGCACCGGCTGGCCATCGACGCCCCGGAGGATCTGGTCTTCAGCGTGCTTCGTGACACGTCGCACTGGCCGCTTCTGGACGGTCTGACCGTCTACTCCGAACGCGTCAGTGGCGAGGACTTAGATCACGAACTTCGGATCTCCGTGGTGACCAATGGCGCCCTCAGCTCCTGTCACTGCCGCCGTTTCCTGGACCCCGCCGGGCTGCGCATTCTGTTCGAACAGTCCGCGCCGGAGGCTCCGCTCCTGCGGCTCGCCGGCGGCTGGGCCGTCTCGGCGGGCGCCGACGACGACCAGGGCCTTGCCGTGGTGACCCTGAGTCACGAATATGAAGTTGAAGACGGTGCGGCGGAGCTCTCCTCGTGGATCCACCGGAGCATCGACGATTACGGTCAGCGGGAGCTGGCCGCCCTCAAGCTCAGCAGCGAACGCCTCGGGTCGCTGCTCCAACAACATTCCGGCACCAAGGGAGTGGACCTCGCTGATGGACGACCAGTACACGACTGAACGCGACAGCTTCGGCAGGCTGTTGGCGGACCGGCAGGTCTGGCGGCAGGCGACGACCATCCCCGCTGCCGGCGAACTGACGGCCCGCTGGCTGGAGGGCCGGAGCCAGTACCAGCCCGGTACGTTCACCCGGGGCATTGACGGAGAGACGGAGGCAATCGCCGGGGAACTCGCGCTGCTCAACCGGAACGGGCTGTTCACCAAGGAATCCCAGCCCGGGCTCCGGGAGGCAGGCACCGTCCAGCGCGCGTACGTGACGGGCTTCTGCACCCCGGAGTCGGCCGGAAGCCTGCTGGCGCTCTCCTCCCGGACCGAGTTGGTGACAGTTGGGCACGCTCCGGGGGAAATGAGCAGCGCTTCGATTCCCGTGACCCTGCAGGACGGCGAGATAGTGACCGTGCTGGGCACCAGCGAAAGCCCGATCGAAGCGGACCAGCTCAAAGACTGGGCGGACGAAGCCAACGAATCGCTCGCGCTGGTGCTGGCCGAGTCCTGGTATGTCGAGATCTTCGACCCGGTCTGGGGGCGCGACGGCGCGCTGCTGGCCGCAGTGCTGGACGCCCTGACGGCCGGTTGATCTGACAGCCCATTGAACGGAAGCTGACGGACGTCAGCCGGACGACGGCGGCGGCGCTGGTCTCGCCGCCGTCGTCGGCGTCAGCGTCGTCGTCGTCGCCGTCTTCGTCTGCGCCGGCGTCAGCCGATGCTGGCAGCCTCGTCGAGCGTGCGCGATTCGAAGTGCTCCAGCATCTCACGCATCCCCTCGATCGCCTGCGTGAAGGTGGCCGAAGTCCGCCACTGATCGATCTGCTCGAGAGACTCCCACGGGCCGGTGCTGACGAACCGATTGGGCACGTCGTGGTCGTGCATCAAGACTCCCTTGGCGTTGGGGTAGTCCTCCTGGGTTTTCCGGGCCAAATCCCGCCAGGCCTGCACAAAATCGTTCTCGCGGCCGGGGTGGACCAGCCAGATTCCGAGCGTGTAAACCGACACAGCGATCGCCTCCATTTTCTGCACGGGTTGATACGCCTGATTGTGGGTCCGGCGTATGTGCGGTCGGTAGGGCCGATTTACCCGCCCGCACCGACGGCAACGATCGGTGGAAAGGCCCAAAAAAGATGCTTCCGATTTCGCGCCAAGTCCCGGAGCGCTACGCTAACGTTGCCACCAAGGGCGACGGGGAGCATCCGGGACCCCGAACCCGCGGCCGTGGCTAGTCCTCGCGCCGCAGATGGTGATTGTTGTTCCGTTTCGAGCAAAGGATGATCATGGCTATTTCAATTGAGCTAGGCAAGAAACTCGACAAGGACTACGAAAACAAGAGCCTGGAGGAAGTCCTCAGCGCGCCTCCGTCGGCCCTGGCTGGCCTCACGGAGAAGCACGATGAACTCCTCGCCAACATGGGCATCAAGACGATCCGCGATCTGGGCAGCAACAAGTATTTCGCCACCGCCGGCGTCCTCGTTGCACTCGCCAACCACGTTGGCTAGCTGAACGCCCTCGTCCGCACCACGGTCCGTCCGGTTTCAGCCGGGCGGACCGTGCGTTTCAAGCCCGGCGCTAACCCGGGCGCTGGGTGGATTCCTGGCCCTGGCCCGCTGGACATGTCCAGTCCTGGTCCCCGGGAATGGACATGGTGGCATCATGTCCATTCCCCGCCCCGAGGCACGAGCATGTCCCGCGGTCCGCCCAGCGGAAGCGGACGGTTCCGCCGATCGGGATCTGCGCGGCGAGATCCAGTTGCGAATCGACGACGACCGCGATGACGGGGTAGCCGCCGGTGATCGGGTGGTCGGCCAGGAAGAGCACAGGCAGGCCCTCCGGCGGCACCTGCAAAGCGCCTGACACCGTCCCTTCGCTGGGCAGTTCCCCGTCCCGGGCGCGCCGCAGCGGCGTCCCGTCCAGCCGCATTCCCACCCGGTTGGATTGCGGCGTCACCTGCCACTGCTGCGCGGTGAGGGAATCCAGGGCTGCCCGGTCGAACCAGTCCGCACGCGGGCCCGGGACAATGTCCAGCACCGTCACCCCTGCTTCCGGGAAATCGGGCTGCAGTTCGGGGCTTCCCACGACACCGGACTCGGCGTCGTCCCCGGCGGCCAGTAGCTGCCCGGCGGACAGCGGTGCGGGTCCGATCCCGGACATCGTGTCGGTGGACCGGCTGCCGAGGACCAGGCCGGCGTCCACTCCGCCCCGCAGGGCGAGGTAGCTGCGGAAACCGCTCTCCGGCGCGCCCACGGCCAGCGTTTCGCCGTCGAGCAGGACAAAGGGTGCGGCCACTGCCGCTGTGCGGCGGCGGGGCTCGGCCCCTGTGCCGGCCGGGGAGCTGATCGTCAACTCCGACGGCGCCCCCGCGACGGCCAGGGTCTGGTCCCCGACGGCCTGGACCGTGAGGCCGCCGGCGACGGTCTCGATCGCCGCGGCCGACGGCGCGTTCCCGACAAGGCGGTTGGCGCGGCGCAGCGAGGCCCGGTCGACGGCCCCGGCAACGGGTACGCCGAGGCCGAAGTGGCCGTGGCGTCCGAGGTCCTGGACCAGGCTCTGCAGGCCGGGTGCGAGGATCCGGAGCCCCGACTCATACCCGGGGGCAGGAGGCTGGGCGCGACGTTCGGGTGCCAGCGAAACGGCGGCTCGGACCGCCCGGAACTGGATCCGCGTGCCGGGGGCCGCCAGGGCGGGCTGCTCGCGGTCCAGGTCCCACATCCGGGCGCCGGTGTGGCCGATCAGCTGCCAGCCCCCGGGCGAGCGGCGCGGGTAGACCGCCGAGTAATCCCCGGCCAGGGCCACCGATCCGGCGGGCACGGCGGTGCGCGGGGAACCGCGGCGGGGCACAGTGAGGGCAGCGTTCTCGCCGACCAGGTAGCCGAAGCCCGGGGCGAACCCGGCGAAGGCCACCGTCCACAGCTGGCCGGAGTGCGCGGCCACCACGCCGTCCGCGCCCAGCCCGGTCAGCTCCCCCACCTCGGCGAGGTCCTCGCCGTCGTAGACGGTGTCGATGACGACGAGGCCGCCCTCTGGCTGCACGGCGGCGGCGAGGTCGAGCCGCAGCAGCTCGGCCGCGATCCGGCGAACGGAGGCAGGCGAGTCGGCCGTGACCAGGACGGTTTGGGCCGCGGCCAGGACATCGAGCTGGCCGGGCAGTGGCTGCTCCCGGAGCAGGGCCTGAAGTGCCAGCACATCCGGGGTGCCGGTCAGTTCGGCGAGCACCGCGCGGGTGCCGACCGCCCGCACCGCCCGTACTGAGCTCGCCGGCAGCTTCCTCCCGCCCGCGGCCGGGCCGGCCGGCTGTGGTTTGGCCACGGGGTTAGACAAACGGCGCCGTGCTGATGCCGGCGGCGATGAGCGCTTCACGGACGGCGGCCGCCATGGCGACGGCTCCCGGCGAGTCCCCGTGCACGCAGATGCTTTCCGCCCGGATTTTCAGGATAGAGCCGTCGATGGTGCGGACGGCGGAGTCGGCTGCGATCCGGAGGACATGCTCGGTGACCTGGTCGAGGTCGTGCAGCACGGCGCCGGGGAGGACGCGGGAGACCAGGGTGCCATCCGGGTTGTAGGCGCGGTCGGCGAACGCTTCGGTGACCGCGCGCAGGCCGGCCGCTTCGGCGAGGCGGAGCACTTCCGAGCCCGGCAGGCCCAGGATCGGCAGGTCCGGGTCCACGGACTTCACCGCTTCGACGACGGCCTTCGCCTGCGCGGTGTGCGCCACGATCGCGTTGTACAGGCCGCCGTGAGGTTTGACGTAGGCCACCCTGCCGCCCTCCGCCGCGGCCAGGGCCTGCAGCGCACCGATCTGGTAGACGACGTCGTTGGCCAGGTCCGTCGGTTTGATGTCGAGGAAGCGGCGGCCGAAGCCTGCCAGGTCCCGGTAGCCCACATGGGCGCCGATCATGACGCCGGCGGCGACCGCCTCGCGGCAGGTCGTCCGGATGACGCTCGGGTCTCCGGCATGGAAACCGCAGGCCACGTTGGCGCTCGAAACGGAGCGGAACATGGCACTGTCGTCGCCGAGGCTCCAGCTTCCGTACGACTCACCGACGTCGCTGTTCAGATCGATGCTGTCCAGCCTGCTGACTGCCATGGCTCATCCCGTCCCGGTTTCTTGGCTCACTGTCAGGATGCACCCTTCCCGGGGATTGTTCAACGATCCGGCGATTCTTTTCGGGAACATTCGTGTAGATTCGGCGGCATGACGACTTCCGACGCCGGTGCCCACGTCCTGCCGATTGCGGCGCGGCTGCGGGTCGCCGTCCCGTCGGTGGCGGAGCGGGTCGCGGCCGAACTCCGCCTGCAATTGGCCGACGGCGTGCTGCTGCCGGGCACCCGGCTGACCGAGTCGACCATTGCAGCGGAGCTGGGCGTCTCGCGCAACACCGTCCGCGAGGCCTTTGCCGAACTGGCGGCTGAGCGGCTGGTGGTCCGGCACCCCAACCGCGGGGTTTTTGTGGCGAGCCTGGCCCCCGGCGACATCCACGATGTGTACACGGTGCGGCGTGCCATCGAGACCGCTGCCCTCCGCGGCGGGGGCAGCCCGGAACGGGTGGCAGCGGTCCGAGCCGCGGTGGAGGAAGGCAAAGCGGCGGCCGGGGACGATGACGAGGAAGCGCTAGGTACCGCGAACCAGCACTTCCACCGCGCGATTGTGGCCCTGGCGGGCAGCCCTCGGCTGGATTCGATCATGTCCCAGGTCCTGGCCGAGATGCGCCTGTTCTTCCATCAGGCCACCGTGGACGCGCACTTTTACCGCGGCTACCTGTCCGACAACGAGAACATTTGCGCCGTGCTGGAAGCCGGCGACCCGGACCGCGCCGCGGACCTTCTGCTGGCTTACCTCGACCGCTCGGAAGCGAAGCAAAGCGCCGTTCACGACGGGTGAGCGGGCGCGGCGGACGGCCTCAGAGCCGGTGCGCTCCGGCTGCTGGCCGCACAGCAAAGGTGTCCGGCGTCCGGAGCCCCCGGTCTGAAAAGGCCCGCCGCACGGCATCCTCCACACGTCCCGTATCGGCTTCGGGGACCAGCGCGATGGCGGAGCCGCCGAAGCCCCCTCCGGTCATCCTGGCACCAATGGCGCCGGAGGCGCGGGCGGTGTCCACCGCGAGATCCAGCTCTGCGCAGGAGATTTCGAAGTCGTCCCGCATGGAGCGGTGGCTGGCGTCCAGCAGCGCGCCGATCGCGGCCGCCCCCCGGCTCTCCAGCATGTCGACGGTCCGCGCTACCCGGTCGTTTTCGTGAACGATGTGCCGGACCCTTCGGAAGGTTTCCCCGTCGAGAATATGTTCGGCCCGGGCAAGATCGTTGGTGTCGAGGTCCCGCAGGGCGTTCACGCCCATCAGCTCAGCGCCCCGGGCGCAGGAGGCCCGCCGAGCCGCGTAGCCGCCGTGGGCGTGGGCGTGCGCGACCTTGGTGTCGATCACCAGGCACACCAGGCCGGACTCGTCGAGGCCCAGCGGAACACGGCGGAAGCTGCCGTCCCTGCAGTCCAGATAGACCGCGCAGTCCTCGGCGCCAAGCATCGAGGCGTACTGGTCCATGATCCCGGTGGGGGCACCGACGACGTTGTTCTCCGCCCGGCGCCCCAGATCCGCCAGTTCGGTCGCGTTAAGCTCCGCGCCGGCCAGCTCGGCGAGGGCTGACGCGACGGCGCACTCGAGCGCGGCCGAAGAGGAGAGTCCCGCGCCGACCGGGACGTCCGAAGACACAAGCAACTCAAATCCCGGCACCGAAACCCCGGCCCGTCCAAGCTCCCAGGCGACGCCCGCGGGGTAGGCGGACCACGCCCCTGCAGGTCCCGGATCAAAGGCGTCCGGGTCCAAGGTGTCCAGGTCAAACTCGACCGGCGCAGCGCCGGTGAAGGTCGAGGTTAGCAGCATCCGCCGGTCGCTGCGTGCTGCCACCGCGACCGTCGTCGTTCGGTCGATGGCGAACGGCAGCACCAGGCCCTCGTTGTAGTCGGTGTGTTCGCCGATCAGATTCACGCGCCCCGGCGCCTGCCAGAGCCCGTCCGGGGCGTGACCGAAGTGCGCGGCGAACGCCCCGGCCAGGGTTTCTGTGCCGCCGGTCCCGTGAGTGCGCGTCGGTGTCATGATGTTCCTGTTCTGCGCACGGAGGTTTCCCGCAACCGGGCGGCGACCTGCTCCGGCGTCGTGTCATTGATGAACGCGCCCATGGCTGCTTCGGAGCCGGCGAGGAATTTGAGTCTGTCCGCCGCCCTCCGCGGCGAGGTGATCTGCAGGTGGAGGTAGCCTGAGCGGCGCAGTGCCGGGTCCACCGGGGCCTGATGCCAGGCGCTGATGTACGGCGTCGGACTGCCGTACAACTCATCGAGGCGGCCAAGCAGGTCCGGGTAGAGCACGGCAAGTTCGTCCCGTTCGGCTCCGTTGAGCGCCGCGATATCGGGCACTTGACGGTGTGGGACGAGATGGATTTCGAGTGGCCAGCGCGCCGCGAAGGGCACATAGGCGCTGAAATGCTCGCCTTCGACCAGCATCCGCGAGCCGTCCGCACGTTCGCCGGCCAAGATGTGCCCGGTGAGGGATTGTCCCGTTTCCGCGAGGAAGGCGTCGGCGGCCCTGGCCATCACGGCGGCCCGCGGTGTGAGGTACGGGTAGGCGTAGATCTGCCCGTGCGGGTGGTGCAGGGTCACGCCGATGTCCTGGCCGCGGTTCTCAAAGCAGAACACCTGTTGGACCCCGGGCAGCGCACTGAGCGCTTCGGTGCGGTGCGCCCACGCGTCGATCACGGTACGGACCCGTCTGGTGTCCAACCCGGCGAAGGTGCCGGTGTGGTCATTGGTGAACGCCACGACTTCGCAGCGGCCGCCGGCGGGCCCGCGGGTCCCCCAACCCGGCGCCGGCGGCACATCCGCCAGGTCCGGCCCCAGCGAGGGGAAGCGGTTTTCGAAGACGACAACGTCGTACTCCTCCGCCGGAATTTCCGAAGAACGCTCCGGCGTGCTCGGACAGAGCGGACACTCGTCCGCCGGCGGCAGGTGTGTGCGGTGCTGGCGGTGGGCCGCCACCACAACCCACTCGCCGCTCAGCGCGTCGTAGCGCAGTTCCCCCGACGGCCCTCGGCCCGGCAGGTCCCGGGTGTCTTCGGGCCGGCACGGGGGCGGGCTGATGCCGTCGTCGAAGTAAAGCAGTTCCCGCCCGTCCGCCAGGCGCGTACTGCTGACCTCCGTCAGCGACGCGGTGGCATCGGAGCGACTGGGGCTGCCGGTCATGGTGTGATCCTTTGGATGGACGAAAACTTGGAGGGACGGATATCGGGGAGGCTGGTGTGGAACCAGGACTGTCGACTACCTACCGGCTAGGCGGCGAAGATGCTCCAGGTGGTCCGGTGGAACTCCCCCGGCTCGAGCCGCACCAGGTCCTGTCCGCTGTTGAAGGCATCCGGCGGGCAGCTCATCGGCTCGACGGCGAGTCCGGCCCGGTGGGGCGCGGGCGGCTCGCTGTCGCCGGTGTACAGCTGCAGCCAGGGCAGCGTCCGATCCCACGACATCCCGACGCCGCTGCCGCCGGGATCCCGAACGGTCAGCCGGGCGCGGCCGCCGTCGTCAAACCCCAGCCCGGTGAAGGCGTTGTCGATCATGGTCGTACCGATAACGCGGGGCGCGTGGAAGTCGTACTCGTGACCGCGCACCGCCTGCGGCCCCCCGGGCAGTCGCCGCTCGGGGTGAGCCGCCAGGAAGATGTCGGCTTGGAACTCCAGGGTCCATTCATCCAGCGGTGCCGGGCCAGCCAGGAGGTAGGGATGGGGGCAGATGCCGTAGGGCGCGGTCCGGTGTCCGGTGTTGGTTGCCGTCACCTCGGCGTGCAGTCCGTTCCCGTCCAACCGGTAGCTGGCGCGGAGCCGGATCGCGAAGGGATAGCCCGCAACCGGGCCTACGTTGCAGGAAAGTACCAGCGAGGACTCAGCGTGGGCTTCCGGTAGCCAGTCCTCTCGGAGGCTTAGTCCGTGCAGGGCGCATCCCCGCAGCGGATCGTTGACCGGCAACCGGTGGGTCTCGCCGTCGAAACTGTAGCGGCCATCGGCAATCCGGTTCGGCCAGGGGGCGGCGATGATGCCGCGGAAGTCCGGGGTCGGTCCGCCGCCCGGCAGCGGAAGCACCAGGTCGCGGTCCCCGTGCCTCAACTGTCCCAGGGCGCCGGCCCGCGCGGCGAAGACGGCAACGTACCCGTCGGCCTGGATCCGATAGTCGGTCCGGTTCACAGGCCGCCGGCCAGCCGGTAGTACGCGGCGTTCCAGTTCAGTTCCTTCTTGAACTGCCTGATCGTGGTGCCCTCGTCTATCGCGAGCAGTTCGGTGCGGGCGATCTCGGCGAAGTCCTCGAACACGTCCATGCCGACGGCGGTGGTCAGCACCGTGTGGTGGGCTGCTCCGGCGGTGAGCCACGCGGTGGCCGAGGTGGCGAAGTCGGGCTTGGGCGACCAGAGGGCGCGCGCTACGGGCAGCTTCGGCAGCGGTTCGTCCAGGTCCACGACGTCGACCGCGTTCGCGACCAGCCGGAAGCGGTCGCGCATGTCGGAGAGCGCCACCACGACGCCCGGCCCGGCATCCGTATCGAAGACCATCCGGACCGGGTCTTCCTTGCCGCCGATGCCGAGCGAGTGAATTTCGACGCGCGGCTTCGAAGCGGTCAGCGAGGGGCAGACCTCCAGCATGTGGGCGCCCAGGATTTTCTCCTGGCCGGCTGTGAGGTGGTAGGTGTAGTCCTCCATCAGCGAGGCGCCGCCTGGCAACCCGGCGCCCATGACTTTGGCCGCTCGGACCAGGATCGCGGTCTTCCAGTCCCCTTCGGCGCCGAAGCCGTAACCGTCAGCCATAAGCCGCTGCACAGCCATGCCCGGGAGCTGCCGGAGGGCGCCGAGGTCTTCGAAGGAAGTGGTGAACGCGGCTGACCCGTTGGCTTCGAGGAAGTTGCGCAGCCCCAGCTCAATCCGGGCACTGTAGCGCAACGATTCGTGCCGCGCTCCCCCGGTTTTCAACTCGGCGGCCACGTCATATAGCTGCTCATACTCTCCCACCAGGGCGTCAACGTCGGATTCCACGGCGCCGTGCACGGCGTCCGCGAGCTCGTTGACGGACCAGGTGTTGACCGAGACGCCGAAACGCAGCTCGGCCTCAGTCTTGTCGCCCTCGGTGACGGCAACGTTGCGCATGTTGTCCCCAAAGCGGGTCAGTTTGAGTGTCCGCACCGCGGCCCAACCGGCAGCAGCGCGCTGCCATACCCCGACCTGGCGGGTGACCTCCGGATTGGAGACATGGCCCACCACCGTCTTGCGCGGGATGCCCAACCGCGACTGGATATAGCCAAACTCGCGGTCGCCGTGGGCCGCCTGGTTGAGGTTCATGAAGTCGAAATCGATCTCGGACCAGGGAAGTTCGACGTTGGCCTGGGTGTGCAGGTGCAGCAGCGGCTTGCGCAGCAGGTCCAGGCCCTGGATCCACATCTTGGCCGGTGAGAAGGTGTGCATCCAGGCGGTCACACCGATTACGGAGTCGTCCGCGTTTGCCTCGAGGGCGGTCCGGCGGATCGCATCGGCGTCGGTGAGGACGGGCTTCCAGACCACACGGACCGGGACGTCGGAGGAGCTGTTGAGCTGGCGGGCGATCTCCTGCGACTGCTCGGCCACCTGCTTGAGCACGGCCTCGCCGTAAAGGTGCTGGCTGCCGGTGAGGAACCAGACCTGGTAGGACTCAAGGGAGGTGCTGTGGGCGTGGGTCATCGGTTTCTCCTGGAAATTCGTCGGCTGGTCCGGGGCCTAGCGGCCGTAGACGTTCTGGTAGCGGGCATAGAGGGCCTCGATTTGGGCCCCGGCGATTGGCAACGGTTCGCCAAGCTGTCGGGAGAGGTGCACGGTGCGGGCCACTTCCTCGCACATCACGGCGGCCTTCACGGCCGAGCGGGCGTCCTTGCCGATAGTGAAAGGCCCGTGGTTCTGCATCAGCACGGCCGGTGAGTGGGAACCAGCCAGTGTCTCGACGATCCCGCGGCCGATCGAGTCATCGCCGATCAAGGCGAAGGGCCCCACCGGGATGCTGCCACCGAATTCATCGCCCATCATGGTCAGGACGCACGGGATCGCTTCGCCCCTTGCCGCCCACGCGGTCGCGTAGGTGGAGTGGGTGTGAACCACGCCGCCCACCTCCGGCATGTGCCGGTAGACGTAGGCATGCGCGGCGGAGTCCGACGACGGCGTGAGCTCCGGGTTCTGCCATCGGGCCGCAGAACCGTCCGTGGCGGTCACCGGGGTGCCGTGCAGGTCTGTGACCACCATGAGCTCAGGGACAAGCTCATCGTAGGAGACCCCCGAGGGCTTGATCACCATGAGGTCATGGCCGGGGACCCTGGCGGAAACATTGCCCGCGGTCCAGACCACCAGTCCATACCGGGTCAGTTCGGCGTGCAGGGCACAAACCTCCTGGCGGATCCTGGCGATGGCTTCCGGCAGTTCCTCTGGTTCGGCGCTCATACCGGCACCCGCGCTGGCAACAGCGGTGCCTTGGCTTCGCGCTGGATCGCCTTGAGCCGGTGCATGACCTCGTTGGCTCCCCTGCCAAAGTAGTCATGCAGGGTCCGGTATTCGCGGAAAAGTTCCTCGTAGGCTGCAACGTTTGCCGGGATCGGTGTGTAGACCGCCCCCGGTTCGGCGCCCATGGCCTCGGCCGCCGACCTGGCGTCCGGATAGCGGCCGGCCGCTACTGCGGCGTGAATCGCCGCGCCCAGAGCGGGACCCTGCGTGGATCCGATGGTGGACAGCCGGAGGCCGGTGACGTCGGCGTAGATCTGCATCAGCAACTCGTTCTTGATCAGTCCCCCAGCCACGATGAATTCGCGGACCGGGACCCCGGAATTCCGGAACGCGTCCACGATCGTGCGGGTGCCGAACGCCGTCGCCTCCAGCAGGGCCCGGTAGGTGTCTTCGGGGCGGGTGGCGAGTGTCTGGCCGACAATAACGCCGGACAGCTCGTGGTCGACCAGCACGGAACGGTTCCCGGAGTGCCAGTCCAGGGCGATCAGGCCGTGCTCGCCGATCGCCTGTCCCGAGGCGAGCTCGGTGAGGTACTCGTGGATGCCGAGCCCCCGGCGGGTCGCCTCCTCGTGGTATTCGGGCGGGACTCCGTTGCCGGTGAACCAGCCGAAGATGTCGCCCACTCCGCTTTGGCCGGCCTCGTAGCCCCAGAGTCCGTCCACGATCCCGCCGTCGACCACGCCACACATGCCCGGCACCTCGCTCAACCCGGAACTGTTCATTACGTGGCAGGTGGAGGTGCCCATGATCGCGACCAACTGTCCGGGTTCGACGGCGCGGGCGGCGGGGGCGGTGACGTGGGCGTCCACGTTGCCGACAGCAACGGCGATCCCCTCCGGCAGGCCGGTCCAGGCAGCGGCCTCGGCCGTGAGGTACCCCGCGGCGTCGCCGAGCCGGCCGATCGTGTGCTCCAGCTTGCTGCTGACGAAGTTCCTGAAATCCGGGTTCAGGGCTGCGAGGTAGTCCTCGGACGGGTACTTTCCATCCTGGTATATGCCCTTGTAGCCGGCCGTGCATGCGTTCCGGACGTAGTTTCCGCAGAGTTGCCAGACAATCCAGTCGGCCGCCTCGATCCAGCGGTCCATGGCCGCGTATACCTCGGGTGCCTCTTCCAGAAGCTGAAGTCCTTTGGCGAACTCCCATTCCGACGAGATCAGCCCGCCATAGCGGGGCAGCCATTCTTCGCCGCGCTCCTTGGCCAGGGCGTTGATCCGGTCCGCCTGCGGCTGCGCTGCGTGGTGCCGCCAGAGCTTGACGTAGGCGTGCGGGCAGTTGGCGAATTCCGCCAGCTCGTTCAACGGAGTTCCGTCGGCCTTGACCGGCACCATGGTGCAGGCCGTGAAGTCGGTGGCAATACCGACGACGGCGGCCGGATCGATTCCGGCGTCGGCGACGGCGGCCGGCACTGCCTGCCGGAGGACGTCGCGGTAGTCGTTGGGGACCTGCAACGCCCAGTCTCCCGGCAGGCGGGCGGGCTCAATACCGCTCGTCTCCGCTGGCAGAGCGTCGGTCAGGACGGCATGCGGGTAGTCGAAGACTGCGCTCCCGAGTTCCTTGCCATCGCGCACGCGCACCACCACGGCCCGGCCGGAGAGGGTGCCGTAATCCACCCCGATGACAAAGTTTTCGGTGCCGTCTGCTCTGACGTCCATGCAATCCTCCAATAACGTGCCCGCCAAACCGCGGGCTGAGCTCAATTGTGAGCGCTAACACTTTTGCTGTCAAGGAGGGTCGCAGCATGGACGTGCCGCAGCCTGGACGTGCCGTCGTGGGACGCAACCGCTGCTCGCGGGCTGCGCGGGCTAAGGGATGCTCGCGGTGCTCGCGGACTAGGGGATGCTCGCGGTGCTCGCGCGGATGACCAGTTCGGGGGCCATGACGGTATTGCCGCTGGGTGCCCCGTGCTCGATCTGGGCCAGCATCACGTCCACGCAGCGGCGGCCCAGCTCGCGGAAGTCCTGCCGAACCGTGGTGAGGGGCGGCGTGAAGTACGCGGCTTCGGGCTGGTCATCGAAGCCGACCACGGAGACGTCTTGCGGCACCCGGATGCCCGCCTCGGTGAGGGCGCGGAGCAGCCCCAGTGCCATCTGGTCATTGCCCACGAGGACGGCGGTGGCGGTGCGGTTGGCGGCGATTTTGCGGCCAAGCCGGTAGCCGCTGCCCGCGCTCCAGTCCCCTTCGAGTTCAAGGTCCGCTTCGAGTCCCATTTCCGCCAGCTGCTCGCGCCAGCCCTGGGCGCGGGCCTGGGCGTCCATCCAGTCCCGCGGTCCGGAAATGTGACCGATCCGGCGGTGACCCTCGCTGATTAGGTGCCCTACGGCCATCCGAGCACCCAGCTTCTGATCCACCATTGCACCACTGAAGCGGCCGGGGCTGCCGGGGCCCACCACAACGACCGGGACCTGCAGATTCAGGCTCTCAAGAGTCTGTACGGTCCCGCCGTGGGGAACGATGACGATGATGCCGTCAATGCCCTGGTCGGTGAAATGTCGGACGGCATCGGCGACGGATTCCGCCGACGAGTCCTTGAGGGCCGCGATGCTGACGAAGTACCCGGCCTCCCGGGCGGCCTGCTGGACCCCCACCAGGGTGTTCGCCGGTCCGTACTGCGCGAGTTCTACGCCCAGGACGCCGATGGTCTGGGAGCGGCGGGTGACCAAGCTCCGGGCCGCGGTGTTGCGCCGGTAGCCGAGCTCGGCGATGGCCGTTTCGACCCGGTCCCGGGTGGACTCGCTGACATTCGGATGGTTGTTGACCACCCGCGACACCGTCTGGTGGGACACGCCGGCCAGCGAGGCCACATCCTCAAGGCGTGGCGGTCGTCGGTTACTGGCATTCCCCGGCTGAGGCATCTTCCACTCCCTGTGCAAATGTGCTGTCAACATCCTACGGCCGGAACGGAACCGGATCCGCGCCACACCATCCTGTGACTTGACTCACAGGATGCGCCGATGCTATTTTCGTCGAACAGACTTGTTAGCGCTAACACAAACGAGCATGATCTAGGCTCGTCGGGAGTTGGCTAACCGGACCTCATTCATACTGGGCCGCCCGAAGCGCAGCTGCTTCAGGAGCCCGTATCAGTTCGCGGACTGCGCTGTCCGCGTAAGGAGAATATCGTGAGAATCAAGAAACTCCTGGGCGCGTTCGCCGTCGTCCTGGCCATCACTGCGGGAGCGACCGGTTGCGGCAGCCGCGGCGGCGCCGCGGCCGCTCCGTCCTCGGGGGCGGATACCGCCGGCGCCCTGGTCGGCATTTCGATGCCCACCCAAACTTCCGAGCGATGGATCGCAGACGGCAAAAACGTCTCGGAGTCTGTCACGAAGCTCGGCTACAAGGCCGATCTGCAGTACGCCAACGATGACATCCCCACGCAGGTTTCGCAGATCGAAAACATGCTCACCAAGGGCGCCAAGGCACTGATCATTGCCGCGATCGACGGCACCACGCTGACCGATGTGCTCGCGAAGGCGAAGGAGCAGAACGTCAAGGTCATTGCCTACGACCGGCTGATCAATGGCACCCCCAACGTGGACTACTACACCACCTTCGACAACTACACCGTGGGAGTCCAGCAGGCCACCTCGCTGCTGACCGGGCTGGGACTGCTCGATGCGAGCGGCAAGAAGGTTGACGGCAAAGGCCCGTTCAACGTAGAGCTCTTCGCCGGCAGCCCGGATGACAACAATGCTAACTTCTTCTGGACCGGCGCCATGGACACGCTCAAGCCGTACCTGGACGCCGGAACCCTCAAGGTTCCCAGCGGCCAGAACAAGTTTGAACAGGCAGCCATCCTCCGCTGGCAGGCCCCCGTCGCGCAGAAGCGGATGGAGGACATCCTCACCGCGGCCTACAGTTCCGGCAAGAAGCTGGACGGCGTCCTCTCCCCCTACGACGGCCTGTCCATCGGCATCATTTCCGCTCTGACCAGCACCGGCGGCTACGCCAAGGGCAGCCTGCCGATCGTCACCGGGCAGGACTCCGAAAAGGGATCCGTGAAGTCCATCATCGCCGGGGAGCAGTATTCCTCAATCTTCAAGGACACCCGCCAGCTCGGCGCCCAGGCCGTAAAGATGGTCGACGCCGTACTCAAGGGCCAGGAGCCGGAAACCAACGACACCAAGACCTACAACAACAAGGTCAAGGTTGTTCCGGCCTACCTGCTCAAGTCCGTGATCATCACCAAGGACAACTACAAGAAGGAACTCATCGACTCGGGCTACTACACCGACGCCGACGTCAAATAGCCGACCGGCAGGGGTGCGGCGGGACCACCGGCCGCACCCCTGCACCGAGGCCCCTTTTAGCCGCACTGCGGCCCAGTTTCGACCAGTCAGTGGGAATTGACGATGAAAACACCCATTCTTCAAATGCGCGGAATCACCAAGACCTTCCCGGGCGTGAAGGCATTGCAGGATGTCACCCTGGAGGTGAACCGCGGCGAAGTCCACGCCATCTGCGGCGAAAACGGAGCCGGCAAATCCACCCTCATGAAGGTGCTGTCCGGCGTCTACCCGCACAGCTCCTTCGAGGGCGATATCTCCTTCGAAAACGAACCATGCAACTTCTCCGACATCTCGGACAGCGAGAAGCGCGGCATCGTCATCATCCACCAGGAACTGGCGCTCAGTCCTTTCCTTTCCATCGCCGAGAACATTTACCTCGGGAACGAGCAGGCCACGAACGGCTGGGTGGACTGGCGCAAGACCAACCTCGAAGCTGCCAAACTGCTGGCCCGGGTTGGCTTGAGCGAAAACCCCGTCACTCCGGTCCAGCAGATCAGCGTCGGCAAGCAGCAACTGGTCGAAATCGCCAAGGCACTCTCCAAGAAGGTCAAACTCCTCATCCTTGATGAGCCGACGGCGGCCTTGAACGATGAGGATTCCGGCCACCTGCTGGACCTCATCCTGCACCTGAAGGGGCAGGGCGTCACCAGCATCATCATCAGCCACAAGCTCAACGAGATCCGCAAAGTCGCGGACGCGGTCACGATCATCCGGGACGGCAAGACGATCGAAACCCTCCGCCTCAACGACGGCGAAGTCACCCAGGAGCGCATCATCCGCGGGATGGTGGGCCGCGACCTGGACAGCCTGTACCCGGACCGCGCGCCGGTGATCGGCGAAGAAGTCTTCCGGATCGAGGACTGGTCGGTCAGGCATCCCCAGGACCCCAGCCGCATGGTGGTCACCAACGCCAGTCTCAGCGTACGCAAGGGCGAAGTGGTGGGGCTGGCCGGGCTTATGGGTGCTGGCCGGACGGAGCTCGCCATGAGCGTCTTCGGGCGCACCTACGGCACGGCGACGTCCGGAAGGGTGCTCAAGCACGGCCGGGAAATCAATACCTCCACGGTCGCCCAAGCCATCAAGCACGGCCTCGCCTACGCCACAGAGGACCGCAAGCAGTACGGCCTGAACCTCATCGAGGACATTAAGCGCAACATCTCCATGGCCGCACTCCGCAAACTCGCCAAGGGCGGCTGGGTGGACAAGAACAAGGAAACCGTGGTGGCCAACGGCTACCGCAAGAGCATGAACATCAAGGCTCCCTCGGTGGGTGCGATTACCGGCAAACTTTCCGGCGGCAACCAACAGAAGGTCGTGCTGAGCAAATGGATGTTCTCCGACCCGGATGTACTCATCCTCGACGAACCCACCCGCGGAATCGACGTAGGCGCCAAGTTCGAGATCTATACGATCATCGCCAAGCTGGCCGCGGAAGGTAAGGCGGTCATCGTCATCTCCTCCGAACTGCCTGAGCTGCTGGGTATTTGCGACAGGATCTATACGCTCTCCGCGGGCCGCGTGACCGGAGAACTGCCCATCGCCGAAGCATCGCAGGAAACCCTCATGCACTACATGACCCAAGAGAAGGAATAGCGAACATGTCCGCCCTACGAGAATCTCTCGGCTTCCTCACCAGCCGACTCCGCCAGGTTGGCATTTTCGTCGCCCTGATCCTGATTGTCCTGCTGTTTCAGATCCTTACCGACGGCATCCTCCTGGAGCCCCAGAACGTCACCAACCTCGTCGTTCAAAACAGCTATATCCTGATCCTTGCGATCGGCATGGTGATGGTGATCATCGCCGGCCACATCGACTTGTCAGTTGGATCGGTCGCCGGTTTCATCGGCGCCGTCGCCGGCGTCATGATCGTCCACTGGGGCTGGCCCTGGTGGGCTGCCATCCCTGCCTGCCTCGTGGTCGGCGCGCTGGTGGGCGCCTGGCAGGGTTATTGGATTGCCTACGTGGGCATCCCCGCGTTCATCGTCACTCTCGCCGGCATGCTCATCTTCCGTGGCTTGACTTTGATCACGCTCAAGAACCAGCAAATTACGCCGTTTCCATCGGAACTGCGCGCCCTCGGCGGAGGATTCCTGCCCGATCTCTCGGGCGGGACCTCGGTGCTGGAATGGCTCACTGTGATCCTCGGCGTCGGAGCCACGCTGGCCCTGCTAATCTCGTCCATCAAGGAACGCCGGATCCGCGCCAAATTCGAGCTCGAGAACGAGCCCATGGCCTGGTTTGCGATCAAGACCGCTTTCATCGCCCTGCTGATGCTGGTCATCACCTTCCTGCTGGCCAGCTACCGCGGCACCCCGATCGTCCTGATCGTGCTCGCGGTCCTGGTGATCGTCTACAGCGCCCTGATGAACAACAGCGTCTTCGGCCGCCACGTTTACGCGATCGGCGGTAACCTGCACGCCGCCGAGCTGTCCGGCATCAAGACCAAAGCCGTCACTTTCCGGCTCTTCGTGAATATGGGCATCCTCGCCGCCCTGGCGGGCCTGGTGTTCACGGCACGGCTCAACTCCGCCCAGCCCGCGGGCGGTACCGGGTTCGAACTCGATTCCATCGCCGCTGCTTTCATCGGCGGCGCCGCGGTCACCGGCGGCATCGGCACCGTGGCGGGTGCCATGATCGGCGGCCTCATCATGGGCGTCCTCAATAACGGCATGTCCATCCTGGGACTCGGTACCGACTACCAGCAGCTCATCAAGGGACTGGTCCTGCTGATTGCCGTCGGCTTCGATATCTTCAACAAGAACCGCGGCGGCGGGGGAAGCATCCTCAGGAATCGCTTCAAGCGCCAAACCACGCCTCCCGTCACCGAGACAGCCGCGCCATTGGCAGACCGACCTGACCGGTCCGCCCCGGACCCCAAACGTACGGCAAACGTTCCGACTTCCTGATTCGCGGCGCGATTATCCGGGTACGGCGCTCAGGCGCGTTGGCGTTCTGTCACGAAGGGCCCGAGCAAGGTCCGGAGATGGGAGTGGACTTGTTCCAGCGTTTGCCCGGATTCGAGCATGCGGGTGCCGGCGTGGACAACGGAGTTGATCATTTCGGCCAGGGACGCAGGATCGGCAACACCAAGCTCTGTGAGCGTCTCGATGAGCGGTTCCTGAAGCTGGCGGTGCATCCGGGTGGCTTGCTCGTCGAGTTCGGCCCCCGGAGCCAGCGCGGCCAATGCCGCTCCGACGGCGTGGGCTCCTTCGGCGACAAGGTCAACGTTGGCCGTGGCGTACGCCAGGATACGGTCCGCTTTGGTGGGGGCATCGGCCATGGCCCTAGTGACACGCTCGGTCCAGCGCGGGAAGATGTCCCGGACCAAGGCCTGGAGCAGGTCCTGCCGGGAGTCGAAGTACTGGTAGACGCTGGGGCGGGACAGGCCGGCCCGCAAGGCCACGTCGGCCATGGTCGGCGCCTCCGAGGTTTCCTGCAGAAGTTCGTGGGCGGCGTCCAGCAGTGCGCGCTCCTGTGCGGCGCGGTGCTCCGCGACGGTGGCGGCGCTGATTCTTGGCATTGCGGGATCCTTTGACACTGGCTGACCTACGCATCAAGAGTACGGCGCGCGACGGCGGCCTGCCGAGCAGGCCGCCGTCGTCGTGCCGGGGCGGGCGAGTTAGCGGACCGGGGCAGGGACGCCCAAGCGGCCGTCCACCATCTCAACGACGCGGTCGCAGTAGCCGAGGACGTCGTGGTCGTGGGTGACCATGACGGTTGCGACACCATGCTCGTGGCTTTGCCGTGCGAGGAGTTCCACGACTTCGCGGCTGCGGGCCCGGTCCAGGGACGCGGTCGGTTCGTCCACGAGAAGGAGTTTCGCTCCGGTGACGAGTGCCCGCGCGATGCCGACGCGCTGGCGTTCGCCACCCGAAAGCTGGCCGGGGCGGTTGGCCGCACGGTGGGCCATGCCGACGGATTCCAGCAGCGCAACCGGGTCGAAGGTCCTCGGGCCCCCGGCGAGCCGGTTTACCAGCCGGAGCTGGTCCGCCGCGGTCAGGGCCGGGATGAGGTTGCCGGACTGGAAAACGAAGCCGATGTTGGCCAGCCGGAACGCAGCGCGTTTGCCCTGGCTCAACTGCGAAACGTCCTGGCCGTTGACCGTGACCTTCCCGGAATCCGGGGAGGCCAGGGCGCCGGCGACGGCGAGCAGCGAGGATTTGCCGGAACCGGACGGCCCGACGATGGCCAGGAACTCGCCCGGCGCAACGTCGAGACTGACGTCGTCGAGGGCCGTCACCCGGGTGTCGCCGTCGCCGAGTTCCATCACCGCGTGGCGGATGGACAGGCCGGTGGTTCGGTGCGTGTCGGCGAGGCCTGCGACGGCTGCCGGGAACGTGGGGGTGTTCATCGCTGTCCTCCAAGGGCGTTGAGCGGGTCGATCCGGGAAATGCGCACTACGGCCACGGCGGCGCCGATCAGGCCCAGTCCGATCGTGAGTGCCGTGGCGATGGCGATGGGTGCGCCCTCGAGAGCGAACGGCATGGCATCCGGCATGGCCGCGCCCAGTCCCAGGCCTGCGGCCACGCCCAGCGCGGTGAATCCCACCAACAGAATGGCGGCCTGGGCCAGCCCATCCCGCAGCAGGTAGCCGGTCGAGGCCCCGATCGCCCGCAGTACCGAGATTTCGTGCTTGCGTTGGATGGTCCACACGGTGAAGAACGCGCCGACCACCAAGGCGCAGATCGCGTAGAGGAAGACCTGGATCATGCTCAGGGTCATGGTCTCTGCCTCATAGCCGGGAGATGCATTAAAGGCAGCGGACAGGGACTTACTGGACGTCCCGGCGGCAGTGTCGCCGGCAGCAAGGTCCAGCTTGGCGCCGGGCTTGGCCTGGACGGCAACGACGCTGGCAGTATCAAAATTGAGGGCGGACAGCTGCGCGGCGCTCGGGGAACCGGCCGCGGCTTGGCCGGACGCGATCAGCTGCCAGGTTTTCAGGGGCAGGTAGGCCACGTCGACGTGTCCGAACGTGGCCTGGCCGTCGGTAAAGCCCACGACTTTGAGCTTCGTGCCGATCCGGTCCAGGGTCACGACCGTGCCGAGTTCGATGCCTTCAGCCTTTACGGTCGAGGACACGACGAGGCCGTCAGCGGCGCCCAGTCCGGTGCCCTCGGAGCGGGAGGGCTCCAGGAAGGATCCGGGCTCAATGCCGAAAAGCGTGAGATCAACCTGCTTGCCGGACTCCGTAGTGGCATTGGCCATGCCGACGCCCATCTTCTCGGCGGCGGCCACGCCCTCGACGCCGCGCCAGGCGCCGAGCTGTTGGTCATCGATCACGGAGCGGGAGAAGGCGTTGTCGGTCTTGGTGCCCTCGTCGAAGGCGAACGCGGTCACCGGCATCGACTTCAGGCCCGACACGCCGTCGTTGACGAGGCCCGAGGAAAGGCCGGAGAGCATCACCATCAGTACGGCGATGAGTGCAATGACACCGCCCATCAGGCTGAAGCGGCCACGCGCGAAGATCAATTCGCGGAGTGCAAGGAACATTGGCAGTCCTAGGTTCAGAGGAGGATGAATGAAGTTGCTGACTAGCTGTCGGCATCTTTCTGACAGCTTGTCAGGAAACCGCGAGTGTTTCAAATCCTGCCACCTGGAGCCGCGCACGACCGCACGGAACGACCGGGCAAGAAGCCGTCCGCGAACGGGGCGGCCGCTGCTTGTTAGGCTGATCGGATGAAACGACGCCTCGCCGCCGCCTCCCTGTCCGCCGTCTTCCTGATGCTCACCATTTCCGGGTGCGGCCAGGTGCAACAGGCAGCCGGGAAGGCAGTCAACGACGGCGCGTCGCAGGTCGCCACGGCGGCCGGGGCCGAGATTAAGAAGCAGGCGTGTTCCCTCGTGGCGGACGGTCTGGTCAGCGCCTCGGACAAGCAGGCGCTGGGCGGGCTGGTCTCCGGCGCACAGACCGCCGGCCTGCCCACGGAGATCACCGCTCCGCTCAAGAAAATCGCGGATTCAGGCGACCGGGTGCCGGCCGACTCGGTCAAGGCGCTCCAGGACGCCTGCGCCAAGTAGCGGGCACCCCAAGTAGCTGGCACTAGGTGTCGTTCTGGGCGCCCAAAACGGCCACAACTGCGAGCTAGTTGGGCCAGACGCTAGCGCTTGCCCTTTTTCCTGGAGCCCTTGCCGCGGCCCTTGTCCGGGTTCGGCGCGTAGCGCTGCGCCACCTTGGGTTTCTTGACGGCCGGACCGCGGCGGTCCGGCTTCGGTTCGCGCTTGGGCTTCTCCTGCTGCGCCGAAGGCTGCCGGGAACTCGCGGCGGTCCGGCCGCGAACAATCCCGATGAACTCCTCGATCACCTCGTCGGTGGACCCGCTCGGCCAGGCCAGGGCGATTCCGGTGGCGGGTGCGCCGGTGAGCTTCCGGGCCACGGTGTCCTTGACGTTGAAGTGCCGGGCCACGGACATGGGAAGGATCACCAGGCCGGCGCCGCTGGCAACCACCTGCAGCGCCGGTTCGGGTCCACCGAGTCCAGCGACATCCAGGAAGGTCTCGGCGGCCAGGTCGGCCAGCGCCACCTCCTCGAAAACGGAAATTTCGTGGCCCTTCGGCGCCACCACCACGGGCTGTTCCTCGTACAGCGGGATGACGTTGAGGCCCTCGCGCTCCACCGGCAGCCGGACGAAGCTCAGGTCCGCGGATCCGTCACGCAGGACCGCCAACTGGGCGCCGTCGTCGGACATGAAGGAGTGCAGCGGCACGTCGGGCATCCGCTCTTCCCAGCGGCGGATCCATTTGCCGGGCGTCACGCCGGGCACGTACGCGAACCGCAGCTCCCGCGGCGCGGGGACCGAATCGTCGGAGGGCTGGGCTGCTTCTTCTTCTGCGGACACACGTTCACAGTACCGTCAGTCCCACCGGGCGGCGCCGGGTTGGCGGCTGCTTGGTGCTGATTTGGCGCTGATTTGGCGCTGGTTTGGTGCTGTTTTGGTGCCTCGCGGCTTGGCCGCCGGATACCCTTGAAGCATGACCTCTGCAAACTCCCAGTCCATGAAGCCGGCCACCGTTGCCAAGAAGCTTGGCATCTACCTGCCCGCAACACCCCAGGAGTTCCAGGATTCTGTTATCACCCGCGCTGATTTCGCCGAGCTCCAGGCCAACCCGCCGGAGTGGCTTGCCGAACTGCGCCGCACCGGCCCGCACCCGCGCCCGGTCGTCGCCCAGAAACTCAACGTCTCGATCGCCGGTCTGGCCCGCGGCGGCGTCGAGGAAGCGCTGACGACGGCGGAAATCACCTCCCTGCTGCAGGCTCCCCCGGCCTGGCTGGTGGCCGAGCGCGCCACCCACGCCGCCGTGCGCGCCGAAGCTCAGCGGGTCAAGGACGACGCGGCGAAAAAGGACGCCAAGAAGGCCCGGGCCAAGGCGGAGTAGCCCCTCCGGGGGTCCTCCGCGGCCGTTTCGACGGTTCCGTGCGCACTCGACGCCGCGAACCGTCTAGCCGGCAGGGAACCGTCGAAACGGCGAGATCCCGCCGGGAGCCGCCCGTCAGTCCTGGTGCAGCTGGACGAAGTTGCCGCAGCCGTCGTCCAGCACCGCGGAGATCCCGCCGGGCCCCTCGGACGGTTCGCCCTGGAACATGACACCTTTCGCCGTTAGCCGGTCATATTCGGCCCTGACGTCCGGCACGCCGAACACGATCGCGGGCAGCCCGGCGTCGTGGCAGGCATTCATGTAGTTGGCGCCGATCGGGTTGTCGCTGGGTTCCAGCAGCAGCCCGGCCGAGCCGCCTCCCTCCGGGTCTTTGATGATGTAGAGGTTGTGCTCGGGCAGCGCCATGAGCGTGTCGAAGCCCAGAATTCCGGTGTAGAACTCGTGGGCGGTGGCCGGGTCCTTGACGTGGATACTGCACATTTTCAATCGCATGGGCCCTAGGCTACGCCGGGGCGGCCCCGGACGGTAACCGGCCATTGACGGCCCGCCGCCGAGGGACTCCAATGGAATCAGCGGAACAACGTCCGCCCGGACGGTCTCCGCAGGAGGTGCGCAATGCCGTCACTCGCAGGGGCCGGCCCGCTCGGCGCCGGGCAGTTCCTGGTTCCGGCCCTTCTGGTTGTGGCCGCGGCAGCCGGCTCGGTCTACCTCGCGCGGAAGCACCAGGCGTCCGACGGCGGGTTGCCCGACGCCGTATTCTGGGACGGTTTCGCCGGACTCGCCGTCATCGGTCCCGCAGTCCTGCTGCCGTCCCTGGTGTCCCCATGGGCCGGGCTGATGCTCGCCGCCCTGGCCGCGGCGACGGCGGCCGCCTGCTACCGCTGGACGCCGGGGCTGCTCCGCTGGCACGACGCCCGGCAGGACGCCCGGGATGCCGCTGCCGTCAACGCGGCCGCCGCGCTCCGGCACCGCGCGGTCCTTGGCCGGTGGCAGCGCTACGAGCTCGATCCCGCCCTCTGCATCGACTTCCCCGCCATGAGCGATCCGGGCCGCCCGGAGACCGCCGCGTTCCTCAAGGCCATGAAGGCGGCCGGCCAAGTCAGTGACTTGAGCCCGGGCGCCCGGGCCGGATCCGGCTACAGCGCCGCCGTCGAGCGGCTGGAACGCGCCTTGGCGGAGGCGGAGCGCGCGGCGGGCGCGCTGCACGGTTCCAAGGAGGGGCAGATGTCCATTGAGCTGTACGAAACCACTGAAGGGGCACGATGACTGACATCACGATTATCGGCAGCGGCAGCATGGCCCGGGCGATCGGCCTCCGCGCAGTAGCCGCGGGGCGGAGCATCCAGATCCTGGACCGGACCCCGGCCAACGCCGCCAAACTCGCGGCGGAACTTGGTCCCGCCACCGCATCCGGAAGCCTCGGGGACGTGCCCGAGGGCGACATTGTGGTCCTGGCCCTCTACTTCGAACCGGCCAAGGAGGTCGCCACGCACTACGGCGACACCCTCAGCGGCAAGACGGTGATCGAGATCAGCAACCCGGTCAACATGGAGACCGGCGACTCGCTGCTGGTTGAACCGGGGAGTTCCGCGGCGGAGGAGGTGGCCCGGCTGCTTCCCGGGGCCCGCATAGTGAAGGCGTTCAACACGACGTTCGCGGGCCCCCTGGCCGAGGGCGCCGCGAACGGCCTGCCGCTGGACGTCTTCATCGCCTCCGACTCGGAGCCGGCCCGGAACGAGGTGGCCTCGTTCGTCGCCGCGGCGGGCCTCCGGCCTCTCCAGGTCGGGGCGTTGCGCCATGCCCGCGAGCTGGAGGGGATGCAGCTGCTGCTGATCGGGCTGCAACTAAACCCGGCCTATGCGTCCTTTAATTGGGGCACGTCCCTGAAGGTCATCGACTGACATCATCCACCGGGCGGCAGGTCAGGCCTAGAGTTCGACGGTGCCGCTTTCGCCGACGCTCATCCGGCTGTGCGTGACCTTGGATTTCACCCATTGCAACACCGTCGCGGCCGTTCCGCCCGGGCTGGTCCAGTATTCGGCCGAATCGGAATCCACGTGCAGCAGGACGGCCTCCGGGGTCTCCGGGCCGTCCGGGAACCATGCCTCGACCGCCTGGTTCCAGCGGTCGCGGATTTGCTGCCGGTCCGTGACCACCTCTGCCTGGCCGGCCACCGACACCCACTCCGTGCCCTTGCCGAAGGACACGTTGACGGCTGGATTCGCCCTGACGTGGGCCACCTGCGAGGTGTCCTTCGAGGTGAAGAACCACATGTCGCCGTCGTCCTCCACGTCCTGAACGGCCAACGGCCGGCTGACGAGGGCACCGTCCCCGTTGATGGTGGTGACCATCCCGATCCGGGAATCATTAATGATCCCGGTTACCTTGCTGATGTCCTGTGCGTCCGACATGCGCTCACCTCGTCCTTGGTCCAGCGGAGGAAGGTCCTCCTGCCGCCAGCCTATTGATAAGCGTGCTTACTTTTCAAGCACGTTCCAGGATCTGGCGGCCGGAGGACCTTCGATGGCCGGCCGGCGGGACTCAGTTTCCGCGGGTCAGGACTTGGCCTTTGAAGAATTCCGGACGGAGTTTCGCCATGACCAACATGACCACCACGCCCAGCAGGATCACGCCCATCCCCAGGATGAACACGAGGCCCAGGCCGCCGACGGATGACCCGGAGCCGTACGCCGGGTCCATCGAGTCGTAGGCGGTCTTGACGAACATCACCAGCAGGATCACGCCGCCCAGCAGCGGTGCGAGGAACTTGAAGAAGAAGGAGTGCGCCCCGCTGAAGGCCTGGGCGCGGAAGAACCAGACGCAGGCCAGAGCGGTGATGCCGTAGTAGAAGCAGATCATCATGCCGAGCGCCGTGATGGTGTCCCACAGGGCATTTTCGGACAGGGTGCGGGTCACGACGTAGAAGACGGCGGCGGCCACCGCCGAGGCAATGGTGGCGTAGCTCGGGGACTTGTAGCTGGGGCTGATGTTGCCGAACTTGTGCGGCAGCGCCTTGTAGTGGCCCATGGACAGGAGGGTCCGCGCCGGGGACACGAAGGTGGACTGCAGCGACGCCGCCGAGCTGCTCAGGATGGCCAGCGACATCAGGATCGCGAACGGGCCCATCACCGGTCCGGCGAGGACCGCGAAGATGCTGCCCTGGTTTTCGGGGTTCCCGGCACCGAGGCCTTCCGTGCCGACGCCGGCGAAGGCCAGGGTGGCCAGTGCGACCGTCATGTAGATGACCACGATCACCAGCACGGTCACGGTGGCCGCGCGGCCCGGGGTTTTCTCCGGGTTCTTGGTTTCCTCATTCATGGTCAGGGTGACGTCCCAGCCCCAGTAGATGAAGATGGACAGCGAGACGCCGGCGGCGAAAGCGGAGAAGGACCCCACAGCGAACGGGTTGAACCAGTCAGGGGCGATGGCGGTGGCGTCAAACGCGGTCCCGTTCGCGACGTGGCTGAACGCGGCGACGGCGAACCAGCCCAGGACCAGCAACTGGAAGGCGACCAGAACGTACTGGACGGTCTTGGTGGTCTCCATCCCGCGGTAGGAAACCCAGCACGCCAGGGCGATGAAAACCAGCGTAGTGGCGATATTCAACGGCAGGTTGCTGGATAGGTCTCCCAGCTCCGGATTACCGAACACTTGGGCCAGCATGAGGTAGAAGAAGTCGACGGCGACGGCCGCCAGGTTGGACAGCACGATGATGGTCGCCGCTACCAGCCCCCAGCCGCCCATCCAGCCGATCCACGGGCCGAACGCCCGCGACGCCCAGGTGAAGGAGGTGCCGGCATCGGGCATGGCGTTGTTCAGCTCGCGGTACCCGAACGCCACCAGCAGCATGGGAATGAAGCCCACCAGGAAGATCGCCGGCAGATGCACGCCGACCTGGGAAACCGTCGGGCCCAGGGCGGCCGTCAGGGTGTAGGCCGGTGCGATGCAGGATACTCCGATGACGACGGCGCCGATCAGCCCCACCGACCCGGCTTTCAGTCCCTTCTCGCTCAGGCCGTGCTGCTCGGCGTGGGCCGTGGAGGTCGCTTGTTCGGTGCTCATGCTTGTGCCTCTCGGGAGGGTTCATTCGACGTTGAATGGTTGGGCTGTTTGAACTCGTAGTCGCTGGGGACCACGATCATCGGCACCGGCAGGGCCCGCAGGATGCGGTTTGCCGTGCTGCCCAGGAAGATGGAGCTGCTCCGGGCGAGGCGGCTCGATCCGATCAGCAGAACCTCGCCGTCTTCCCAGTCCAGCCGGTCCACCGCCTCCTCGACGCTGCCACCGTGCGCGACGACGACTTCGATCTTGTCGGCCAGCTGGGCGGCGGCCGGGTCCCCTGACGGGTCGCCCGGCAGGGCCGCCGTGACCCGTTGCGCGGCGTAGTCGCGGGCGGCGTCGGCCGCGGCCGCCGAGTCGCCGCCGTCAAGGGTCAGCAGCGAGACTACCCGCATCGGCACTTCCCGGTGCTTGGCCATTGAGACGGCGACCTGGAGCAGCTCTTCCGCGCCCGGGCGGTCCCCGAGGCCGCAGCTGAGCCTGGTCAAGGCCTCGCGGCGATGGTAGCCGTGCGGGGCCAGCGCCACCGGGACGGTCGCCGCGTGCAGCAGGGCGCCGGCCACCGAGCCCACCGTGAAGCGCTTGAACAGCCCGCTGCTGGTGGCACCGATGATGAGCATGTCCGCCTGAAACTCATCGCAGGCATCGATCAGGGTCTGCGCGTCGGATTCACCGCTGCGGATGTGGGCTTTAGCCGGGACATCCGCCGGCACCAGCGCCAGCGCTTCATCGAGCCACTCCGACGCCTGCCGGTGGAGATAGCTGTCATAGCCGGCCGCGGGTGCATGGGCCGCGTTGAACACCCCGGCGTCCGGGATGGCCATCACCAGGTCCAGGGCCGCTCCCCGGCCGCGGGCCAGCGAGACGGCCAGGTTGAGGGCATCACGGCCCCTCGCATTGGCGGTATACCCCACTACGTAACGCATCTGGCCGACCTCTCTGGTTGGTTAGGGATTGCTGGTCAGGGGAAGCAGTACTAGACAGCCGGGGTGCGGTCGGCGGCCGCGACAATCCGGGCCGCGGTCCGGCGCCCCATCCGTACGGCGCCGTCCACATGCTGGTAGCCCTCGGCTGCGAGGTCGGAGCACGCCCAGTGGATCGGCCCCACGGGGGCGAGTTGGTCCTTGCCGTAGCGGTGCAGGCCGCCGAGGTCGTAGCTGGCGGCATAGGCGCCGCGGGTCCATTCCTCGGAGCCCCAGTCGGACTCGTAGTAGACCTCCGGTTCGAGGGCCTCCTCGCCCAGGAAATCGGCGATGGACGCCAGGATGGCCTGGCGGCGCTCCCCGGCGCTGAGCTCGAACATGGCGTCGGCCTTTTCGTCCGAGACGAAGCCCACGAGGGTGCCGCGGGGATCCGCGTGGTTGGTGTTGTCGTAGACCTCCTGGACCAGCGCGTCAGCGCCGAAGCAGGTTCCGGACAGGCCGTCTTCGCGCCAGAACGGCGTGCTGTAGACGGCATGCACCTTGATGACCAGGCCGAGCGACTGATGCTGGTGCATCTGGTGCTGGCGGCGCGGCAGCGGTGGGTTAAAGGAGACCCTGGAATAGAGGTTCGGGGGCACGGCCATGATCAGGAAACGCGCGTTCACGGTGGCACGGTCCGACACCACCGTCACCCGCTGTCCGGCGACGTCACCGCCGGCGTTTTCGCCGGTGTTTTCGGCGGTGGTTCCGCCGCCGGCGTCGCCTTCCCAGTTGATCGTGCGCACCGGGCTGGAGAGCACGACGTCGTCCCCCAGTTCCGCCGCCTGCAGCAGCGAGACCTGCTGCATGCCCCCGACGACGCGCTTGTCCAAGATGAAATCCTCATCGGTGAGGTGGGTGAAGGAACCGGCCGATGCCGCCATCAGGACGGCCTGCAGGGCGGAAAAGGCGTGCGCGGGCTTGGTCAGCATGCCGCCGGCAATGAACAGGCCGATGTTGTTGCAGGCTTCCTCGTCGGCGGAATGTTCACGCAGCCAGTGGTGGAAGGAGATCGTATCCAGTTCGCGGGCCTTCGGGTGCGCCCACGGTTCGGTAGCGCCGATTTCCGCCGCGAGCGAGTCCAGCAGCGCCGTCAGCTTATCCATTTCGGCGGCGGTGGCCTCACTGACCGGGAAGGAGTCGCCGGAGTACAGGGTGCGCCTGCCGTCGGCACCGATGTAGACGGACTGTCCCTTGCGGTAGCGGCTGTAGGTCTGGAGGCCGAGCTCATCGAGGAGCTCGAGCAGCGCCGTCTGGTCCGGCGAGACCCACTGGCCGCCGATCTCGAGCAGGGCGCCGTCGATCGTGTCCGTCCAGGTCCGGCCGCCCACGCGGTCACGCGCCTCCAGCACGGCCACGCTCAGCCCCGCTTTCCGGAGTTCCCGGGCTGCGGTGAGGCCTGCGGGCCCGGCTCCGACAATGACGACGTCGCGGTCAAGTTCCAGCATGATGTCCTTTCCGTGGCCGCCGCAGTGATGCGTACCACTAAATGAATGCCATTCATTTGTGACGACTATAGCGGTAACGTTGAATGGAGGGAAGACCCGCAGGAAAACTTTGCCCGCGGTGGAATAATCCTTGGGACAGCCCAGTAGAAAGGCCCGGAATGCCGGCAGCCACCAGCGCCACCGCGGATCCGCACCGCCCCGACGCCAAGCCGCGCCGGCGTGCGGGCCGGCCCCCCTCGGCCGTCCTCGACCAGGACGGCATCACCGCCGCCGCCCTGCAGTTGGTGCGTAAGAGCGGCTACGACGCGTTCACCATGGCAGCCTTGGCCCGTGCCCTGAATGTGGCGCCGTCGGCCCTGTACAACCACGTATCGTCCAAGCGGGAGGTGCTGGTCCTCATCCAGGACCACCTGACCTCGTTGGTGGACGTGTCCGCCTTCGGGACCGCGCCCTGGGAGCAGGCCGTGCGGGACTGGGCCTGGAGCTACCGGGCCGTGTTCGCGCGGCACACTCCGCTGATCCCTGTCATTGCCGTGCTCCCGGTGGCGGATGCGCCGAAGACCCTCGCCATGTACGAGGCCGTCAGCACGGGGTTGCGCCGGGCGGGCTTCCCGCAGGAACGCATCGTTGCAGCCATCGTGGCCCTCGAGTCTTTTATCTTCGGCTCCGCTTACGACGTGAACGCCCCGGCGGACATCTTTGCTTCCGGCAGCATGGCGGCGTCGACGCCGAACTTCTCCGCCGCCGTCGACAGTCTTGGCGAGCAGGGCTACGCACACCAGGCGGATGTGGCCTTCAGCCTCGGCCTCGAGGCGCTCATTGCGGGATTCGGGGCGCTCCGGACGTAGGGCTCCGAGGCCAAAGATATTACGGGAACTGCCGAAGAGGTACGCCTGGACCCTGACCTCGGAGCGGCAAAGTGACACCGACTCCCCCGTGATCCGGTCGTGTCACCGACGTAGAATCGTGGTGGACAGAGAGCGCCAGCCAGCGCCTCGGCACAGCCAACCCCAGGAGGTCTCTCATGAGCCAGGCAAAGACCAGCGCGGAGGCTGCTGCTGCCGCACAAACCCTCTTCCGGGTTGCCCTCGGCGGCGTGCTCATCGCCCACGGATCCCAAAAACTCTTCGGATGGTTCGGCGGAGGAGGCATCGAAGGTACCAGCAAGGGCATGCACGCGATGGGCTTCCGGCCCGCCACGCCCAGTGCCGTGCTCGCCGGCGCCGGCGAAGCAGGGGCTGGTCTCGCTCTCGCCCTCGGATTGGCAACCCCGGCCGCGGGCGCGGTCGCCGCAACCACCATGGGCGTCGCAGCCGGCCTCCACGCCCACAACGGCTTCTTCGCAACGGAGGGTGGTTTTGAGTACCCCGCCGTGCTGGGCTTGGCGGCAGCCTCGTTCACCATTGGCGGTCCGGGACTTTACTCCCTGGACGCGCTCACCGGCCATGTCCTGGACCGGCCCTGGATGCGGGCAGTCTCGTTCGCCGCGATCCCTGCGGTGATGGCGGCCCAGCTCTATCGCCGGCGTAAGGCCTTGGCCGAGGACGCGGATGCGGATGCGGCGGTTACCGGCGCCGCGGGGGACCAACACTGAACCGTTCCGGCTGGTCCGTGACGGCGGGTCAGTGCCTACCGGGCCCGCCGTTCGTTGAGTGACCCACCCGCGCGCTACTTGGTGGCCAGCACCGGGATCGCGGGCGCCTTCAGCGAGTTGACCTGCAGGCCGACGGTGGCCTTCTGCCCGGCTGTGAGCTTGGTGGTCCAGTCCGATCCGGTGCAGGTAACCGAGGTCTTCGGAACTGCGGTGCACTTGACGCCCCAGGAGTTGGCGATCGAGGTGACGTTCGGGTCGCTCCACGTGACGGACCAGGACGGCACCGCACGCAGCGCGGTGACGTCGATGTTGGCGACGTAGCCGCCGGTCCAGGAACTGGTGAGCCGCCAAATGGCGCTGATCGCGGGGTCGCCGGCGTGGGTGGGAGTGGCCGTCGGGCTGGCCGTCGGCGTGACGGTGGGAGTGGCCGTCGGGCTGGCCGTCGGCGTGACGGTGGGAGTCGGCGTCGGGCTGACGGTCGGCGTCGGAACGGGGACGGTTACAACCGGGGCGGCCGTGAGGATCGGGGCGAGGGCATCGAGCTTGGCCCGCTCCGGTGTCCGCCAGTCAGCCTGGACGAGGCCCCCGGTGATGCCTGAGTTTGGATTGAAGGCCCAGTAGGCGTAGGATATGCCGTTCGTCTTCAGGTAGCCCACGATCGACTTCATCCAGGCCTTGTCCGAGTCGGTGGCCAGCGCGGAGCCGAATTCGCCGAGCAGGACCGGGGCGATTCCCTGTTTCTGCAGGTACCCCCAGTTCCGGTCCCAGACGGCCGGCAGGTTGGCGGGGTACGCGGGGTCGCTGAACCACTTTTGCGCGAACAGAGACGCCGGGTAGTCGTGCGGGGAGTAGACCACCCGGTTCGCGGTGTTCAGGACCACCGGGTTCGCGCCGACGTCGGCGAGTCCGCCGCCCCACCAGGTGCCGCCGGCGATGGCCTGGTTCTCGATCCCCTCAATGATGATCAACAGGTTCGGGTTGGAAGCCAGGACGGCGTTGCCGCCGCGGGTGGACGCAGCCTGCCAGTCCGTCGCCGCCTTGCCGCCCCAGGTCGCGGCCCCGGCCGGTTCGTTGTGCAGATCGGCGCCGATCACCGTCGGGTCGTTCTTGTACCGATCGGCCAGCATCTTCCAGTCGGAGATCCACTTCGACTCCGGGACCGTCGTCGTGTACCAGAGCGGCGACTGTGCCGCCGAGGACGGGCGGTGCCGGTCCAGGATGATCTGGAGGCCGTTGGCCTTGGCCCGCGCGATCACCGTATCCATGACATCCAGCGGCGTCTTGCCCTGGAGGTTATAGGCGCGGTTGGCCCAGTAGTTCACATTTCCATTGATGGACGTCGCGGCCAGGCACTCGTTGGAGTACGGCAGCCGGACCGTGTTAAAGCCCATCGACTTGATGTTGGCCAGGGCCTCGTCGATGGTCAGGGTTCCCCACAGGCCGTGCGGGACGCAGTCCGGGGTCTCCAGCCCGAACCAGGAGGTGGCCTTGATCGTGTACGGGTTGTTGTTGGAGTCGCGGATGGTGCCGCCGTCGGTGTGCAGCCAACCGGTCGCGGCCGGCGTGGCGTCCACGACGCTTGAGGCGGTGAGGGCGGCGGCTGCGGGCGGGCCGGACCAGACGGAAACCGCCACGACGCCGGCCAGGGCGGTGGCGGCCAAAGCGGAGAGTATCGTGTTCCGACGCCGGCTGGCCGGCGTGGGCTCGATGGAGCGGTAAGTCTGCAAGGTTCCTCCAGGTCCGGGGCAGGCTCGCCCGCAATGGCTCAGGCGTAGGCACGCCGACGGACCTCAGAGTACAGAGCGCGGGCGGGCGGCAATGCGGCGACCCTCCGGAGACAAAAAAAGAACCCCGGGAAATCAATGATTCCCGGGGTTCTGATGCGTGCGCGAGGGGGGATTTGAACCCCCTTCGCGGCGTGTCGTTCTAGGCAAAAACCGCTAGATTTCAGGGTTTTTCGCCCTTTCTGCAACCCGAAAACACGTATTGCCACCCCGAGACCGCCCACGCCACCCACGCCACCCACGCCACCCACGCCACCGACGCCACCGACGCCACCGACGCCACCGACGCCACCGACGCCACCGAGAATGATTATTGGTCCGCGCGGCATTCGCCTCTAGAAGGGACTGACCAGTCCGGGCGCCCGAAAGTGAGTGGCAATTGGGACTTGGCGCGCCGCGTCCGGTGGCATGACTGTCACACGGCGCGACAGGCATGGAGATGCCACTTAGGACGACTCAGGGGCACGTCAAGTTCAAGGGGCGCAGGGTGATCTTACCGTTCTTGAGCTAATTCATGCGGGGTTTTGCCCGTATCAATCCATATCTGGTCTGGCACTGCACCGGATCGGCCAAACGTAAGGTTGTGTCCCACCTGACCAGCAGCAGCGCTCACAGCGCGGATCGCCATGGAAAGGTCGTTGGCGCTGCCCAGACTCTCCTGGACTAAAGGATGATTTTCGCGTTCGGCGTCCAGTTCTCTCACGAGACGCTCAGCTACGGGGCTATGCCATCGAAAATCGCCGCGGGCGTCTGTCACAAAGAGATGCGGCCTATGAAGATGGACGCTATTCGCAATCTGTCCGAGCACGCGACCCTGTCCACGGGCCGCCTCGGCGCGGGCGACTCGAACGTCGTCCAGTGGAGTTCCGGCCGCCCCAGCCTCGTCGTAGGCGTCCTTGGCCTCGCTCAGGGCATCATCTTGCCGCCTCAGGACCGGTACAAGTGAACGGAAGCTTGAGTCGACCGCGAGCAATTTCGCTGTCCGCAGGATTTCAAACTGCTGCCAGAAGTCATCGAGCGGCTCCGACCCAAGTGAGAGTGCCTCCAGCATGAGGGGACGTAGGAACTCGTAGTGGCGCTGAGGGACGCCCTCCAAGGCGCTATCGGCTTCAAGAACCTCGGCCAACGGTTCGTATTCGCCGCGGTATGGGGTTTGCCGCCGGAGATTGAGCAGTCGGTTCAGCAGCCGGTAGCGTCTGCCAGCCAGGGCCGCGATTCCGGCGGCGTAAAACAGCGCGGACCCGGCCACCATCGGCAACGTTATCAACCGTGTGATACCCGATGCGCGGACCTGACGGGAAAAACGTTCTATCTCATCAACCCACCACTCGTCCGTCTTCTCATCGCCCCAGTAGGCGAGGGCGGCGACCAGAGCGACCGGCACTTTACTGCCTTCTTCGACCCGCTGAACCATGGCTGCGTAACCGTCGGGCGCCTCCTGCCCGTAGTTCGACAAGTTGAGTTCAGGGAGGCTGCGGAGTCTTTCGAACTCAGCCGCCAACGTGTCGTGAAGCCCGATCGCCACCCAGCGGCCTGACAATTCCCTCTTGGCTGTGTCTACTGCCACTGGCACCGTGAGCGGATGGCGGGCACGCCGGGTGCTCAACGACGTTACTGCGTCTACCAATCGCCCGAAGGCTGTATCCGCGTCGGTGGGGACGAGATGTCCGTTCATTAGGGTACGGAACTCTTTTGCGGGCTCAGACTGGGGTCTCGGTTCGACCCAGGCCAGCGTGTAACGCGCGGGGTAGTGAGCCTTGATCGCGTCCATTAGGGCCGGATCGAAGGTTGCGGACCAGCCGGCGATGATGAGTCCGTAGTCCTTGAGAATTCGGTGCAACAGATCGAGCATCTCCGGATCGTATGCATCCAGCTCGAGCGTTGTGTTCCGCATGGAGCTGGGGTTCAGGTAGTCGCCGTGCAGGTGGACGATGCAGCAGTCAAGCGTGTGCAACGGTGCAAGTCCGTGGACGTCACCGGCAGACGCAACGATTGTCGGCTCGATCCCCTGCGCCCTGATGGCCTGCTCCAGGAGGCGGTCGAAGTTGAGCGTGACCAAGACACGTATGATGCGCTGTTTTACCAGACGGGCAATGGCCTTGTGAGCGAGGGTGGGCTTCTTGTCCTCGCTTCCAGATTCGGGATCGGCGGGCTCGAAATACTCCCGGAGCAGCCGCTGCCGTTCTAGCGGAGAGGGTGCAAGTTTCTCGAGAAGGCTCTCGTAGCGAGCAGGCTCCCCGTAACGGTCCAGGTACCACCGGGCGGGATCTGCTGGTTCCGGTTCGCCGGTCAAGAATGCGATTTTCGAGATCAGGTCGTTGACAACACCCCATGCCGTCAGGATGCCGCTTGGCGCCGAGACACCCGCCCCGACCAGAACGGCGTAGGCGCCCGGATTCGCCCTCATTGAGAAGGCCAAAGTCAGCAGTGCATCTTCCTGGGGTGTCGGACTCGTCATGGGTGTCAGCCTAGCGGCGGCATGATCACGCGAACGAAACCGCAAACCGCGGTTGTGTCCAGGGTGAGGCTGCGCTGGAACAGCGGGACAAAGACGTTCACTGGGCGGCGAGAACGCTTAGCTCAGCCAATAGAGCTGGTCCAAGCCTGTCCGCGTCCCGCGATGCCGCAGAATAGTGCAGTGACTGAGGAAACAGAATCCACGACCGACGACGAAAATGCCACCGAGGAAATAAGTCCCCCACTCTGGAGGGCCTACGAGCTCGACGTCGAGAAGCACGCCAAGAAACTCGATAGCAACGCAAAAGTGGAGCACGACGTGGAGCTCCTCGGACGGAGGAGCAATACGAACCGTCAGGTCGATGTGTTGGTGACGGGAACGGTGGCTGGCGAGAACTTCACTATTGCCATCGAGTGCAAGCGATACTCGAAGAAGATTGGCATCGGCAAAGTCGATGAGTTTGCAGGCAAACTTGAGGACTTGGGCGTTGACCGCGGGATCCTCTACTCATTCAACGGACTGTCAGCGCCGGCCCGCGCGCGAGCGGACGGGGCCGATCAGCCGAAAATTTCCCTAGGGGATCTGGGAGGACCCACGCTGGAGTTACCAAACTGGGACAAGTTGTTCCCCGGGGTTCGACTCCCAAGCTTTGGTGACTGCCCGAACGTGAATTGCATGAGCGGCGATGTTGTGTGGCGTGACTGGACGCAGCCGTCGGGCGAACCCATCAGAGCGGGCTCCTGCTCCGCTTGCGGGACTGATGCGATTACCTGCCCTACCTGCGGGGAGAAGACGGCCTTCGTCTGGCCGAAGCAGGATTGTGACGGCTGCGAGCGTACCTTTGAGCTGCATTACGACGGCGGGGAGATCGACGGCGTGTCCGCGCTATGACTCGGCGTCCGAAGTCTCCCCCGGGCGGCTCCCGGCCGGGTACGGTTTAGTGTCGCCTAGCTGACCTCGGGCAATTTCAACGACTGTCGCGCAGCAAGCGTACAGACTCGGCACAAGGTTCTGCCTTGGAAAGAACGCCCTGGCCCATCCGCTGCAGCCTCTGGCGCGATCACGCTTGCGCGCTCTCTTGGACACGAGGGTGTGACCGCATTGGGCCATCGACGCAATTGGGTGCTTGAACAGCAAACCTTTGAGGAGCTGGGGCGTCGATCGCCTGCTCGATGAGAACGGTAAACGCTTGTGCCAAGATTAGGCATGACTGCAATTGAGGCCGCGCCGCGCTCGGCATCGTGGCTCGTCCTAGCGGTGGGCGAAAACCGCGCCTTTGGAAGTAACGACGGTTATTCCGATGTTCCCGAGAGCCACTATAAATGGGACAGCACTGTCCCAAACCACGCGAAACTTGCCCCTGGGGACGCGATAGTACTGTGGGACAAAGTTGGGAGTATTGGCGTATCCGTCATCGAGTCCATCGACAAAGTGCGCACAACGAAGGCTGTCTACAGCTGCCCCGTCTGCGGCAAGGCACACATCAAGGCCCGTAAGACAAAGTCTCCTCGATACCGATGCTTCAAGTGCCTTGCTAATTTTGACGATCCAGTCGCAAAAAAGACCCAAGTACAGGAATACACGTCGCGACACGCGGTCGCCTACGTCGAACTCGAAGGGCTCCTAAACGGCGCCACACTTAGATCCCTGTGCGAAAGCCCCAAGTCACAGCTCAGTTTGCGCCCGCTTAGGTGGGAAGCGTTCAGGACAGCAGTGACGAAAGCAGGTGGCCCGGAGATCCTAACTATTGTTGACTCGACTAAGGAGATGGTCGCCGGCGGTCATGCGACCGCGACCGTACGCGTTCGGTTGGGTCAGGCGAGCTTTCGGCGATCGCTGATCGACGCAACGGGCCCTGTGTGCATCTTTACAGGAGACGCTCCCTTGGCCGTTCTCGAGGCCGGGCACCTTTACAGCTACGCGAAGGTTGGCGAGCACCACGCGCACGGCGGCTTTCTCATGAGGCGCGACCTACATCGGCTTTTCGATCTAGGTCTGCTCGCCATTCATCCAGAGTCACTCACGATCGACGTAAGCCCGGCGCTCACTGAATATCGGACGTACGGGGGCCTGGCGGGGAAGAAATTGGCCACCCCGGTAAAAGAGCCTCAGAGAAAGTGGCTCCTAGAGCACTGGTATGAGCACAGGGTGTACGCACGGCGCGATTGAGCCCCACCACGCTTCTTGTTCCGTTGAACGGCCTTCGTGACGCGGGGAGAGTCGTCCTCGGAGCCTCGTACGGACGTGGATCCTCCCGCCTAAGCGGTTTGTAGCAGCGCAAGTTGTACTATCAACGAGGCAAGGAGCCGAGGGGCTCGGATAACAAATGGGGTGCTACGTGACGCTGCCGTCAACCGAATCGCAGGAACACTCGACAGACGAGCATCGGGAGGCTGTCCACGATCTCGCCGACATGCTGGAGAGCTTGGTCAGAGGGGGCAAGAGCATAGCCGCCTCTTGTCAAGAGCTCTCAACCGGATTTTTCAAGGTCGAGTCTGGTCTCTTAAATTCCGCGCGCGCTGAATACGAACGACGACGGCACATCATTGAAGAGTGGGATGATGTCACAGACGGTAACGTTCTCGGAGACGACGAAGTGGGCGGCTGGTACGGGGGCCCCAGAGAAAACGATTTTTTTTGGCCGCCGCTGCGCAACCGGCTGACCAGCGAGATCAACGGGGCTATGGCCGACGTGGACAGGTCGTCGTCGCGCGTCGTTTCTCTCGGCTCGTATCCTGGGAAAGAGTCTATTGACACGCGAGGGTTGGTCCTTGGCTACGTCCAAAGCGGGAAGACTACGAACTTCATGTCCGTCATAGCCAAGGCAGCGGACGTAGGTTATCGCCTCATCATCGTCCTGTCGGGCGTCACTGACAACTTGCGCCAACAGACTCAGGAACGACTGTTTGAGTATGTGGTCGAGCCCTGCCAAACCAAGGTGCACCTTCTCACCACCCAAGAACGGGACTTTTCGGAAGTAACGCATTCGGAGGCCCTTTTGAGCCAGGACGAGTTGAGGCTTCTTGCGATCGTCAAGAAGAATCCGGCACGTCTTCGTCGACTCAACAAGTGGATCAAGAAAGCCTCTGCCACGACTCTCGCTAACTGCCCCATTCTCATCATCGACGATGAAGCTGACCAAGCATCAATTGACGTCGGGACGACTCGTCAGTCCACCATTAATAAGCTGATTCGAGAGTTGCTCTCGCATCCGAAGTCGGCGTACATCGCGTACACGGCGACACCGTTCGCCAACCTGCTAATAGATCCCTCGGATCCCTCCGATCTGTACCCACGCAACTTCATCGTTAGTCTTCCGCGCCCCGAAGAATATTTCGGCCCCGAACGTATCTTCGGGTCTCTCAATGCCGAAGAGGGAGTGAAGCCAGACGACGGGCTGGACATCGTCCGCGAAATCAGCGACGAAGACGCAAGGGTGGTCCGCCCCCCGTCCCAAAGAGGCGATCTAGGGTCTTGGACACCAGAAACTCCCTCCTCACTCCGAGATGCCATCCGATGGTTCTTACTGGCCACGACGGCCAGGCGACTCCGGGCCGAGGAGTGGAGGCACTCATCCATGCTGGTCCATACTTCTATGCGCGCTCAAGCGCACCTAGCAACACGTGAAGGCATCGAAGAAGAGTTGCGCACGCTGCGGGCGGCATACGCTTCAAATGACTCGGCGACGCTGTCTGCTCTCGCCCTTCTATGGACGAAGGAGACGACGCGCGTTGATGCGTCTGATTTTGGGAACGCGCCGGTGTCCCAAGAGGACGTTCTCACCGCGCTTGGTGAGACCCTCTCTGCCACCACGGTCGTGGTTGACAACTACTTGTCCGACAGCCGCCTCAAATACACTAAAGAGCGCCCCGAAACGGTAATCGTAGTGGGCGGCAACACTCTCTCGAGGGGTCTGACCCTAGAGGGCCTGATCTCCAGTTACTTCGTCAGAGCGGCGTCTGCCTACGACACGCTCTTGCAAATGGGCCGGTGGTTCGGTTACCGGAAGGGCTACGAGGATCTCGTTCGCATTTGGATGACAACTGAGCTACGCGAATGGTTCCTTGCCTTGGCCACGGTTGAAGCCGAGATTCGCGAGGAAATCGAGGTCTACTCCAAGGAGCAGAAAACGCCGCTCCAGTTGCCTGTCCGGATCCGTTCGCATCCGCAGATGGCCATTACATCCGCTTCGAAGATGCGGGGCGCGATCAGAGCGAAAGTTAGCTACTCCGGTACCAGAGTTCAAACAATCCTCTTCAAGGAGCAGGACAAGACTTGGCTAGATCTAAACATTGCGGCGGTTAGTAAGCTAGTCGCGGATGCAAAGACGCTTGGACATGACGAGCAAGAACTCCCGGTCAACCGAGGTTTTGAGGGTATACCCTCGACAATAATTCTCGACTTCCTAAGCAACTACAGCGTGCATCCCGATGCTAGGACCATCCGCACCGAAACCATCGGCAAGTACATCCAGGCTCAGAACGAAAAGGGCTTCTTGGAGTCTTGGAACGTCGTTTTCATTGAGAGGCACGACGCCGAGGAGTCTGACCTTCACCTGGGGTTGGACGCGCCCCTAAAGTTGCTTCGCCGCCGCAAGCTTGTCCCCAGCACGCCGGGAACGGCAAACTTGAAGGCGATTACCTCGACCTGGGACCGCTTCTCCGACCTTGACTACAACAAGAAGACCATTGCCTCGTCGCTTGGGCTAGACGCGGAGGACAAGGTCAAGGACTGGCAATTGCGTAATCTGCGCAGGACCCGCGGCTTGGACAAGGTGGGTTTGCTCGCCATCTACCCAATAAACAAAGAATCAGACGGCGCTTCAGCTTACGAGGCTACGCCGATAATTGAATTCACCGATGAAGGAAAGTCGAAAGCCGAGCGCGCACCTCTCCACGCGGCTCAGCATCTCGTAGGGATCAGCTTCATGTTCCCCGAAGCCCGCTACCTTTCGGACACAGTTGATTACTACTCGGCCAACATTGATGCCGACTACCTCGAAGACGCAGAAGCGGAAGCCGCCGCGGCCGACGAACAGGACGAAAAGCAGGCGGCACAAGAGGAGGCGTCTGCAACGTGACGAAGGAGTTAGAGGCCGAAGAATCCTCTGGGTCAATCTTTGGCTACCTACAGGGCCAGGTCCCCGCCATAAACAAGCTCACCATCCGCAATACCGAGATCGATACACCCCACGGTTCGCCGGTGCACGCGATCGACGCAAACGGGTCTGCCACGCTCCTCGTCCCTGTCGGAGGAGGCAGTAAGAACGCTCTCGATTGGCAAAACAAGGCTATTACGATCGGTTACCGCGTACTGAAGATCTCCGGGAATGAAGAGACCTTTCTTGCGCTGCAATGCATATCGCCAAGACTTCTGCCGCAGTTCAGCATGATGGTCGACGACGTCCTAGAGTCAATCAGAAAACACCCGGAGGACGCCGACATTGCAACCCGTCAGACGGTTGAACGATGGAGGGAGATGCTCCGCGACCACAAGGCACCGTTGCTCAGCGCCTCCCAGTTGGCCGGGCTCTACGGCGAACTGACGTTCTTGGAGCAAGTCGCACGCGGATACGCCTCCAGCGCTCTCAGTGCTTGGACTGGACCGCAAGGAAACCGTCACGACTTCGAATTCCTCAACGCCTCAGTCGAAGTGAAGGCTACGACCAACCATAACAACATGGTGGTGTCCTTCCACGGTTCCCGCCAGCTGGAGAAAACTGAGCAGTCGCCGTTGTACGTTGTCGCCTACCAAATCGAGAGCACGCCTACTGGACAGCCAATATCGGCACTCCTGCACCGCCTGTACGACGCTGGAGTGAGCAGGCTGGACCTTCTAAGCCGCTTGCAGAGCGTGGGCTACTTCGAGGGGGACTCCGAGCACTACAGAGAGCATCGCTTCCAGGTTCTCTCAACAAAAATTTTCGAGGTGGAGGATGATTTTCCAAGGATCACGCATGAGACGCTCGTGGATCCGCTGATGCTAGACATGATCAGCGGACTGCAATACTCCGTTGACCTCGGTCACCTGACTGCAGTTGATCTTCAGTTTGGAGATCTCGTTCCTGTGGGTGTGCTTCCATGACGAGCGGATTCCAACTGTTTGCACATCGATGGGACCCGGCCGGCAGTGGGGATGCAAAATCCATTCAAAAGGCCATCGGAAGAACGAGCCTAGACTTGTGGAACATCCTGCTACGAGAGTCGCTTCAGAACAGCTGGGACGTTCGAGATGGGAACCGGATCAGCTTCCTTGTCGCTGAAACAGAGCTGACGACGGACCAAAGCAGCATCCTCGTGGACGACCTGTTCGGCGAGCTCCCACCGAAAGGTGCATGCCGCGCTCTACCGCATCAACTGAAGCAGGGCCGCTTACGGGTCCTATTTATCTGCGATACGCACACCAAGGGACTCGGAGGTCCTGTCAGGGCTGATGTCGCAACCCCTCGTGGCACTCGACGAGACTTTGTCGACTTCGTCCGCAATTTCGGACGTTCCGAAGAGAAGGGGCTGCAAGGTGGAACTTACGGTTACGGCAAGGGCATCCTCTACCGTGTCAGTAGTGTGGGTCTGTGTCTGGTCTACTCCCAAACAAGGATCGACGGTCAGATCGAGGCGAGGCTGATCGGATTGTCTGGAGGTGACCCCGAGTATGACCACGAGGGGCGCAAGTTCACGGGGCGCAACTGGTGGGGCATTCTCGCCTCCGACGGCCTTGCCGACCCGCTCACAGGCCCCCACGCTCGAGATGTGGCCATTTCAGTAGGAATGCCCGTTCCTTCCGAGGATGAGACCGGGACGTGCGTCATGATCATGGCCCCGCGGGAGGTTGATGATGAGAGTGACGAAGCGGCACCGGCGGCCCGGATGGAGGCCATACGAGATGCAGCCGTGAAATGGGCCTGGCCGCATGCCGTGGACGTGGACGAAGGTCCCAGCGTGAGCTTCTCCTTCAGCCTCGACGGAATTCCTCTGCCACCGATTGTGCCTCTTAGAGAACCGTCGATACGTCATTTTGCGCAGGCCTACATTGACTTTGAACGCAGTTTGCGGACTGGTCAAGACCCCGTGTCACCACAGACGAAGCTGAAACCAATCGCTTCGCAGAGGCCTCTTCAGAACTTGGGCACACTTGCCATGCGGCAGGCGATTCCCTCCCTTTCCGACGATGACGGGCTTGCCAATACTGTCGCTCTCCTCCGAAATCCCCGTATCGTCGTCAAGTACCTCAAAGTTGCCTCACCACCAGGCGAGTACTCCGTCTACTCGGTGTTCGTCGGTGACCCTTCCGTCGACGAGGACTATGCATCGTCGGAACCAGTGGCCCACGATGACTGGGTGGTCGATGATGCTGAAAAACGCGGGAGGCGCAATTTCGTTAGGACAGCGCTCAACCGCATTACGGCAACATTCCAAGAGATTCACAGCTCCCAGCAGCCGGCAGCGCAGGCGCACCCTGCCTCCGGAGCGGCGAAGATTTCCAGCGCTCTTGGCGGCCTCGTCGGCGGCATCAGCGGATACGGGGCCGGTTCGCAGCCCGAATCGCCGCCCCCTCCAGGTGGACCAGGGGGCGGTGGCGGGAGCCGGCGCGCAGCCGTACGTCTGGCTGGACCTCCAACACTTTTGGAGGTCAACGACCAGCCACACGTTAAGTTTCCCTACGAAGTCAGAGGCGGCAAGAGCGGCGATAAGGTTCAGCTTCGCGCGCGCGCGCAGGTTGTAATTGATGGAGGCGCAAGCGAGAAAGATGACGACGCTCCCTTTCTGGCTTCAAAGCCTGAGTTCGTCGCGTGGTCAGTTGGAGGCGTTCTGAGCCGAAATTCCGTATTGTCTGTTTCGCTGCCGACGGATGAGCGCTTCGAGGCTATATTCACCCAGCCGGAAGACACAGCCGTCAGGGCCACCGTGGATCTGGAGTCGACGACGAAATGAGGACAATCAGTGTGGGCCATCTGGTTCTCGAGGGTGACGCCCTCGAGAACCCAGTATGGCGCTTCTCCCTAAATGGACAACGGGTAGCGCCAGCCGATGGTGCACTTCCAGACTGGAACTACTTTGCCACTCTCGGCGTCTCGTGCACTATTGCCGTGGACTTGCCGAGCGTCTTCGCTAAGCTCCAACTCGGCCCCGATGCATTGCTCTCCTGGGTGGTCGTGGCCAGGTCGTCCTCATCGCCACTCATTTCCGCGAGCTCTCCGATTCCTGTGGTAAATGGCACTCAAGAAATCCAGGTCCAGGTCCCGGCCTCAGATCTAGGCGGTACCCTCGGGCTGGAGCTACAAATGAGCCTTCAAGGTCCGCCAGCGACACCGATGGGGCGTTTTGCTCCCTCCAAAGTTGGACACCGGGTCTTTAGCACAACAACCAAGATTGTCTTGGAAGGCGATGCGGACCAGCTGCCGATCCTTCCTGTGTCCTTCGGAGATCAAGGCATTAGGAACCCGTCGTCGGCGTTGTGGTGGCTTCGACTGCTTTCAAGGGACCTTCATGACTCGGCGAGCTCGAGTCTTTGGCTCTGGCTGAACACTGATAACCCACAGCTCCGGCCGTTGATTGAGCAATCAGAGTCCGAGGTAGCCGAGGTGTGGATGAGGTGGCTAAAGATCGATTTCGTGCGCCAACTGTTGAGAGAAGCGTTATCCAGTTCTGCACTAGACAGCTCGAAGGAGTACCCGGAGGGATCTTTGGGCGCTCTCTTTCTGGGTGTTGTTAGATTGCTGGGGTCCTCGCTAGACGAGGTTAAGAGCAGGTATAACGAAGATCCTGGCAGGGTGGAAGCCGAGCTGCAGGCCTTAGTGAACCGGGATCTCAATCGATGAACGCCGGAAAATGCTATCCCCGCTTGGCGACGCCCCAAGCAGCGGACGTTTGGGAGACGGTGCGTACCCGCTCGCTCGAGGAGCTGGCCGCGCTTGCATCAGCAGCAACCACAGCCGGCGCTGACTTCTATCCCATAGCAACGGCTCGATGCACAGATAGTGATTTGCAAAGCCTTAGAAGCGCCGTACTGGCCGAAGCGCGAAAGCACGGATTCCCCAGCGTGGAGCAGTCAAGGCACAAGACGGCATTTGACCAAGCAGTCGCCAAAATCCTGTACCAAGAAATGAACATTTTGGCTGCCGACGCGGCAAGCCGTGACGTATGGAACTTCATCAACCTGCGCCTCCTGCCGGACGTCATGATCTGGAGATATGGAAGCCGAAATCGAGACAGCGGACGCTGGGTGGTGTCTGAAGAGCGGCTATATCAGTTCAACCGAACGACCTTTGGCCGTCTGTGGTGGCGGGCACGGCTCCTGGGCCCTGATCTTGCTGGTCAACTTGGTGAGGATGAATCAGTTCAAATCGTCGAGCGAACCCGAGTCGGTGGCTATGCTCCATTGGCGACAGCGATCGCGCAAAGACACCTCTCATCGGATTCCGAGGGAAGCCGCATGGAACTCTTGCGCGATGCGATGAAGCGGATCGTTCGGCGCCTTGCCGTTGTCAGCGTTTTCTTTCTAACGGACCAACAGATCTCGGCATTGGTTGACGATGTCTTCGTCGAGAGTGAAGGTGCTAGAAAGCGGTTGGCCGAACAAAAATAGCCGCAATTCTTTCACCAATCTGCTTGGCCAGAAGCGGCGGCACGGCGTTTCCAACCTGGGTGAACTGTTGGGTTCGGTTTCCCAAGAATATGTAATCGTCCGGGAAAGTCTGGAGCCGTGCCGCCTCTCGCACCGTGAAGCTGCGCATCTGGGCAGGGTCTGGATGGATGTAGTAATGCCCGTCCTTCGCTATGTGAGAAACGATAGTCGTTGCGGGACGGTCCCCGGCCTGCACCCGAAATCGGTCCTCAAAAGGAACTACATCAGCATCGATGTTGTTGTGCTTCGGCCATAGGCTTCGCGGAAGGTCCCGGACTTTGGGGCTAACGCCCGTCTGGTTGCTCATGAGGCTGAGAACGCCGTAACGAAGCAAATCTTCTACCATGTGCCCGCGAGCCTCATGGTTCCAAGTCGGAAGTCCTTGGCAGGCCGCGGGACGGATAAACTCGTGCAAGCGACTACTGCTGGCAGAATCTGTCTGGCCGAGGAGCGCAGGCGGCGCCGTGGACATGACCGGCAGGTCGCGACGACCCTTCAAATCCATCTTTAGATCGGGTACATATCGGGTCACCGAATCACGCACCTCGTACCAGAGTCCCGAATCATCAGCTGATCTGGAAATCTTAGAGCGAAGGGCCGGAAGGGAACGGATTGCATCCAAGACGCTGACAGGCTCAGCGACCTCGAGTGGGGGCGGTGCATCCAATCCACTGCCACGACGGACACCAACGATAATCACTCGATGACGTCTTTGGGGCACTCCGTATTGCTCTGCCTTAATCAGGAAGTCCGCGGCGTCGAGATGCCCTTCCCGCCGCCGAACCACCATCGAAAACAACTCGTATCCAAGGTCTTCAGCCGGCGTTTCGAGGTCTTGTCGGATTAGATCGATCATTCGTTGTCCTCGGTTTACCGAGGACAGTAGTCCTTTTACATTTTCCATCACGAAGACGGTCGGCCGGTGCTCCCTGATGATGTGCAGATACTCCCGGTATAGGAAGTGCTTATGATCGTCTTCGAACGCGGCGTCGTGCTTCCGCCGGGAACGGCCAGCGAGTGAATAGGCCTGGCAGGGAGGCCCTCCGATCAGCACCCACTGGTCCACGTTGGGTCCCAAGGCTCCCCTGATTATCGCGTCCGATTCACTTCTGCTCGACTCCGACAATTCGAACTGGTGGACTTCTTCCACGGCCTCTTTGTACGCAACTTGGAAGTCAGGATCTTGATGAAGGGACGCTAGAGAAAGCTTTTTGTGGAAAAAGTCCTGCAGGACTCCGTTTTCACCCATTCCACCCGCACGCATGGCACGGATGGCTGCTCTAAGTCGTAGCGTTTCGACTGCAGATTTTTCCATTTCAATCGAGGCCACCGTCTTGAAGACAGCGGCTCCCGACGCATCTCGAACGCTGGAAAAACCCTCGTTTAGGCCCCCGGGGCCCGCAAATACATCGATAACCGGTATCACCGGGCAACTCCTTCAGCTACTGTCGACTTCCAGGCTACCAGGTTGTCGACCCCCAGGTTACCAGGTTTCCGTTCCACACTAGCGACAGCCTCTGACAATGGAACCCGAACATCCGTGAACGAAGTTGTGAGTCCACCCCCTCGGACGCTTCAGGGTCGTCCACTAAGACAAACCCAGCTCTTCGTGGCGCGCCGTCTGTCGAAAGTTCCTTCGACTCACGGCTCGACTGGGCCTTAGAAGTAAAAGCGTCGTCCCAAATTCGCGTCGAGGAGTGTGCCGGAAGGCCCGGGAGGCGCGCCCCTACGCCACGCGTCGGGAGGTCAGAAGCGCCACCAACTCGTCCTTCGCCTGTTCAGCGGTCGAGATCTTTACCGTCGACGATGGATTTCGGTAAGAGCGGGCCAAGATGTCGTTGTAGTCGGCCTCTGAGAATCTGAGCGTGCGCTTGTCTAGACGCCGGTGCGGCCAGATGCCTGAGTAGGCTTTTTCCCGAACAGATCGTTCGGAGATACCCAACCGTTCCGCTAACTGCCTTGGGGTGAGGACGGCATTGGTTCCGTCTATGGCCTTCATTTCAGTCCCGATCTCTACTCTCACCTGCGGGTTTGCAGGGCTTTCAGTTCTACCTATGCGGGAAGATCGCCGACGGCGCACTCAGGCTGGTGGAAGTTGGCATCAGTTGAAGATGGTTGAAGCTCGGAATCGCAGCCCCATTTCCAGCGCGCCCGTTGAACGAAGCTGGTCGCCTGGAGACAGGCCGGGCCGTGGAAGATCAGGCCTTCAGTCTTAGCGGCGCCTACGCAGTTCATCGCGCTCTGCCAAGAGGCGGTCACGCTCGGCGATGAGGCCGTCCCGTCCCCCACGGCCTCGGCGCGAGTCTGCGTCTGAGCCAATGAAGGTCGCCAGCATCCACACATGGAACTGCGATCACACTCCTCGACGTGTTGTTAGTGCCGGGAGAATTTGCTTCACAGCGGCTGCATTGCCAACCAAGCATCGGGTGGCGTTTCCTCGACCCCTTGGACGATAAACGCCGTTTCCGGGCCGAGGATGTCCTCGATACCTTCCACGAGTTTGCTGAAATGCCAGTGTGAGATCGTCCGTCCCTGACCAGCTTCGACTACGAAGACGACGGTCCCGCTGGTCTGATCCTGATATTGCCAAACCTTGTTCCAGGCGAGCCGGCCCGCGATCTGTTTGATCGCGAACCCCTGTAGCTCAGTCATCGTTCGGCCTCTCCGTTACGCCGCGTTCCGCGTGGTCTCCATCCACAGACCGTGACCGCCTCATTTGCGCGCGTTCGACGGCGCGGTAGACGGTTCCTCTGGAAACCGAGAACAGCTCGGCGAGTTCGCTGACGGTATGCTCGCCGGCAGCGTGCAACGACACCAAATGTTCCTCCTGCTTTGGGCTGAGTTTCGGCTTCTTTCCTCGAAGCCTTCCTTTCGCCTTTGCCAACTGCATGCCCTCACGGGTTCGGGAGCGCAAGAGCGAATTTTCGAACTCGCTCACGAGGCCCAGGATGTTAATCAACAGGCCTGCGAGTGGATCAGTGGGATCATGGACTGTCGTCCCGAGTTGGAAAGTGACGCCGCAGGAAGTCAGCTCCTGCACGATGTTTCGGGCGTCGGGCAGTGACCGAGCAAGGCGGTCTAACTTCGTCACGACGAGGGTGTCGCCGCCGCGCACTGCTGCCAGGGCCTCCCGCAAACCCGGCCGGTCGCGGTTGGTTCCGGTCATGCCGTGGTCAGTGTAGATTCGCTCCGCCCCCAACACTCGGAGCTGCTCCCGTTGGGCGGAGAGGTCTTGCTGTGCCGTGCTGCACCGCGCATATCCGATCTTCATCATCTTCACCTTCGTGTTCGTTTAGCCCCCGGTCACCGGACGGTTCACCGGACGGGTCTTTCGGACGCCCTCCGGCGACCATCCGGTCCGCCCCGTCGGCGTTCCAGTGATCGATCCCCTTACGGACGCCTGCTACGGCCCCTTAGGCGTCCGGCACCCCATCTCTGGTTTCTTGCTCCGGGAAAACTGTTAGACCTGCGCGGCCAAGTTTTTCAACAGTTGCCCTCGCCATTTGGGGTCTGTGAGAAGGAATGCGTGTGCCACGAAGATCGCGTCCAGCGTCTTCGATTGAGACAGCGAGATATGCTCCAGCTCCTCGATATAGTCGACGAGCTGGCCTTTGGCAGCTTCCTCATCCTCACCCGGATAAACGGCGGCGCAGAACTGGGAGGTCCAGGTGGTGGCCGCCGCCCATGATTCGGCGCGGGCTGCGACATCACTGAAGACGTAGCCGCCGTCGCGCCAAGCCAGCAGAATGTTCTGGTGGTCAGCTACCCATCCGGCCGGATGGGCCAGATTGGTCAGTCGGAGGGCTAGGGCCCCGAGAAACAAAACGTCTTCAAGCATGTCTTCGATGACCCCGTACGGAGAACTGTCAATCCCCTCGGCCGCCCGGGCGATTGCTCCCGGATGATATTCGTACTGCTCGTACATGGTTTCTCCTCGACCTCGGCTGATCCCCTGCAACTCATGTGTGCGGACCGTTGAAGAAGTCTCGTCGCGCCAGGCGATGGAAACGAGGCATCCCTGCACCTCTTCTTCAGGCGCCGAAGGCGCCTGAAGAAGAGGTGCAGGGGTCGGAGTCCATGCAACAGGGCAGATACCGCTTCGTGTTGCCAGTTGGAACGGAGGTATTCCGTTGCGTACCCTGGCAACCGGCATCGACAACGCCTCGGAGGGCCACGAGCAGCCTCATCACTCCTTCCCCCTAGCCTTTTCGGGAAGGCCCGACCCGGCAGCTCAGCGGGCGATATTCCTCGGGGCAACTAAGTGCTGCGCGATTTCCATCTGCTGTCGTTCCAGATGAGCACCGACTAGGCCCTCAGCGAACGATCCCTTCGGGGGACGTCTGACTACAAGACGACGCCGGGGATCGGTGGCGCAGCCCGTCAACGCCGGCTACCCACGTCTTCCTCTGTCGGTAGACGAACAAAAGGACCATATTTCCCGTTATCCCGGGCCGGTTTTGCGGCTGGAGGTTGGGGTCTACGTTGTCTACTCCAATTGGAGTGTCACTTAAATTTTCAGTCCTGCCTCCGACAAGCAGACATGAACGCTGGGGGTAGACCTCGTAGACAGCGGCATGCCACAGCGGTGTTTGCCCGCGGCAGATCACGCATTTGGAACCGCAACCCGGAAGTAACTTGCCTGTACCAGAAGTAGGGGGAACACTCCCCATTCTCGGAGCTTCGCACTTCCGGGAATGCCGGACCACGCAAAGGAGCCCTCACCTCAAAAAATAGTGTCGGCTTTTTTGCGCGGGGCGCTCCTTCTGTAGGCGACAACAACTTTGGAACCGACAGAGAGGGACCCTCGTGGACCTCGCCGCCTGGCATCAGCAGTACGAAACAATCTATGGCGCTCATATCGCCGCCGGTTACTACCAGGACGCCCTTCTGGGCATCAGCGTCCCGGGCAACTGGGCGGGGGTCAAGATCCCGCTCCTCGACACCGCGACAATTGACCGGAAACTACTACAGCTGGACAGGGCCGGCAAGGACATATACTTCCGGGTCGTCCCGCTGAAGGCGGGCGTCTACGGTCCGGGCGAAAGGGCTGGCGCCGACCGCAACGACCTGATGCCGGCCGCGTGGGGCGACGGAGACACCCGGGACGGCGAGCACAAGCCGTTCCGCGGCGAGTTCAAAGGCTTCCCGCATCCCACCACCGACCAAGTACTGGACATGTACGACGAAGTCCTTCCTACTTCAATGGCCAACGGATCCGGAGGCGGCGTGCACCCCTACTGGCTCCACGCCACACCTCTCGAAAACGCCGCCGGGCACAACGCGTCCATGAACATCCTTAGGCGGATCGATTACGCCATGAAGCAGGCGGCCAAGGAACGCGGCTTCGGGATGGACACTGGCATCACCTCCGATCCCGCCCGCATCCTTCGGGTTGCCGGATCAATGAACTACAAGCGCGCGAACGAACCGCGCCCCGTCACGGTGCTGAGCATCAACCCGCGCGTCGTCTACACATTCGAGCAGTTGAACATGATCCTGCCGCACATTCCCAAGGCCGAACCGAAACGCACCGTCGCCACCTCACCCAAACGCACAGACCGGAAGCAGGTCAACTCCTGGTCGGAGCAGGTCCCCGTCTCCTTCCTTATGGAAGAGGTCTGGGGCATGAGCACCGCGGACGGCGACGCGGGCACGACCGAATACCGCCGGTGGGTCTACCCGCGCGAGGACGGCACCGCATCCGAGAGCGACAGGCACGCCAAGTCCTTCCTCTCCGAGCGCGGCGTCGAGTACGTGGTCGCCTACGGCGGCCGCATCCAGGACGAATGGGGCGTGAACGACTTCCGCACCGCGCTGACCTCCTGGGACCTGCTGCTGACCTGTCTGGGCGGAAACATGCCACTGGCCCGATTCCTTGCCAAGGAGTTCCCCGAGCCCTCCCAGGACCTCGTCGACAACCTGATCGCCGCAAACGAAGCCCGACACGGTATCGCGCGCTGACCTCGCACGGGGCGCTATGTAGGTCGCGAAAAATATTTCGCCGTTTTTGCGCGGCACCTCCCTTCTATACGTAGCACCAAGAATTACTCCACCTGACCCTCATGCCCCCAAGGCCAGCTTTGAAAGGCAACTCGCCATCGACGCCCCATCCCCTTCCCCACTGGAATACGTATCCCACCACTATGGGCACGACACCCTTCAACCCGAACAGCTCCGGGCACCCCTCCCGCCCGCGTACCAATCAACCACTGCGGCCACAGCAAATCCGGCGGCGTCCCTGCCAATCCCCGCCACCAGTGCAACCACCGAGCCGCCCGCGGCATCGTTCTACGGCAGGGTTCCCGACCTGTCCCGCATGGCGCACGCAGCCACGATGAACCTGACGGACATGGGTCTCGGTGCCCGACTGGCCATCCACTACAAGAATCGCATCGCGTTCTGCACGAGTGCCAAGGGCGGTTTTTGGGTGATCTGGACCGGTACGCACTGGACCCAGGACGTTGACGGCGTCGTGGTTGAGTCCCTTGCCCGCACTGTTATTGCCTCCGTCAGCACCGACGAAGCAGAGTATGCCAAGGACACCGACCCTGATGTGCTTGCAGCGCAGTCAGCCCTGGACCAGGCCAAGGCCTTGGGACAAGGACCCAAGGTGCTGCTGGGCCTCCAGGCCGCCCTCGAGGGCGCCGAGCAGAGGGCTGTCTACCATCGCAAACAGTTCGGCGAACGTTGCGAAAATGGAACGATCCACATCACCGCAGCGATTAAGGCTGCCCAAGTCCATCTGTCGGTGCCCGCTGAGAAATTTGACACCAACCCCGACCTCGTCAACTTCCGCAACGGCACCGTCGATGTCCGCAGCAAGGCCCGAAGCCCTCACGACCCGAGGCAGTACATCACCAAGGTGTGCGCCGTCGACTACGTGCCCGAGGCGTGGAACGCGGACCTTAACCAGATCCTGGCTACCCTGGCCAAATCCGACGCAGGGCTGCCCCTCTTCCTTAAAAGGTACCTCGGCAGCGCCACCACGGGACTGTGCACCTCCAAAGTGTTCTTGTATCTGAAGGGCGCGGCAGATGCCGGCAAGTCCACCCTGTTTCAGGCATTTGCCCATGCGCTCGGCGACGTGAACGGCGACGGCTACGGCCGCATCGTCTCCCCCTCCCTGTTCGCCCTCTCAAGCGACAGCGGCGAAAGCGCGCAACCCAAGCTGCACGACTTGATGGGGATCCTCTTCATCTTTGCGGATGAAGCCGAACGCGGGTTCATGAACCGCGAGACGGTCAACAAGATGAGCGCCGGTGGCCAAATGCAAACCCGGCAACTTCACGGCAAACCCGTCACGTGGAAGGCAAAATCCAAAATCGTGTTCGCTGGAAACGACTGGATGGGCATCCCCGACAACGACCCCGGCATCGCCCGGCGCCTCATCGCCTGCGAACTCACTCACAAACTCACCCCCGAGGAATTGGACGTGAACCTCCAGGACCGCATCGTCACCCGGGAGGCGCTGGAAGCCATCATGGCCTGGGCCATCGACGGCGCCCACGACTGGATCCTCGACGGCGCCGACCGCACCGCCCTGCGCCCCACCCCTGCCATGGAGTTGGCCTCCGCCCGATACCTCACCACCGCCGACCCCCTCGAAGCCTGGTGGGACGCCTACATCATCGAAGTCGAGGAAGGAAGCGACGAGGCAGAGGACTACGTCCCCCTGACCACCGCACAGTTTCACGCCCACTACGCCAGGTACTGCCGGGACCACGGCACCAAAGTCAAAGTCGACGAACGGAAATTCGCCGCACGCCTCACCGCCCGGGGATTCCCCGCCAAGCCAAACGCCGGAAAGTTCAGCCGCGGTGGCGCCAAACTCAACACCGGGAAGTTCCGCCAGGGCATCCGCCACATCGGCGCCACCACCGCCATCGCCGTCGACCTCACCAACTTCTAGTCCCGGTCGTGCCCTCCTTCGCTCTCCAAGCACCATCTGCCGCGCCCGCCGTGCAGATGGTGCCTGGGCGATGACCCTGACTCGCAAACGACCGCCGTCATCGGCCGGGCCGCATAGGGACATCAGAAACACAAACCGATTGATCCAACCACGAACCCTGGAGTATCCATGACCACCGCCCCAACCAACGCCGAGCCCATGAAGGTAAGCCTCTGGCTCGAAAACCCGGAATTCCTCGAGCTCATCCCGTGCGACCACACGGAAGCGAACACCGATGTTGTTGAAGATGTCCTCTTGAGCGCCGGCATCCCGACGTACCGCGATGACATCGACTACCTGTCCACGCACCCCGGGATGACCACGGCCGTCCGGCGCGCGCTCGAACGGGCAGGCCTCGAGACCACCTACGAAGACAACACCGTCTTCCTGTACAGCGTCGCCATTCACTACAAGGAGTCCGGTTCCTGGTGCACCACTGTCAGGGTGGATGCACACGACCCCGCGGAGGCCCGCGAGAGGGCTTTGTTCGCCTTCTGCCACAAGAAAACGCAGCCCGGTGCTCGCCCGATGACCAAAGAGTTTCGCCTCGACGAATACACCACAGGCGCGGTAACCAATGAAACCGAATTCGAAAACCATGTCGTCACTAACCTCTGCAACGAAGGATGCCGCATTTGCATCATCCGCGACGGACGAGACGGGACGGGATAAGTCGTCCAAGGAATGCGCGGGATCCGCCAACTCGTCAGGCAGCCACTTTCGGCGTCACCCGACAGGTTTGACTGCGCTAGAGACGTGGCCTCCTTCGTCCTTGCCCCAACCTGACGGGACATGAGAGTAGTCCAAGGCGTGTCGTGATTCGCGGCCAACGTAGCGCGGGGCAATCTTGAGTCATGACCACAGTGAACACACCGGGCGATAGCGAAGACAAAATTCTGACGGATCTGCGGGCTCTGATTCAAAATTCTCCGACGGCGGCAGCCAAGCCGATAGGTGACTGGAGTAGAGCTGACCAGGCAGAAGTCCGAGCCATTGAGATCGCTTGGGGGTGGCTGATGAGAGTGCTCCGCACTACTGAGGCAATCAGGGTTCTGGAGACCTTGGGCTATGCAGTGGAGTGCGCTCCGATGCGTCGCTCAGTAGTCGAGCACGTAATTCGGCTCCATTGGGCCACGACGATAGATGCAGGTGTGTTCGTCGAAGCGGCCCTCAACCACCGCAATTGGAGCTTGGGCAAGGTGACGCGCGCCGGCGAGTCAGGGACGCCACTTCCTGAGGGGGCAGCCGAGCTAATAGAAGCTCTCCGATCTGAGACGGATACTGAATACGAAAAGATCTCCTTTATGGACCTCACGTCCCTCATGGAAGCCATCCCGAACTACGAGGTCCTTTTTAAGATCTGGCTGACTGAGACCCAAGAATCCCACGCAACGATGACCAGCTCTTCGGCATACGTCGACTTCGATCACGACGAACCCTCCTTGCACCTTCACATGGAACCTGAGTCACGGAATCGGTTCGATGCTTTGCTTCCCAGCTTGGTTCTGTTGGCCACGGAGTCATATGCACGGCTGGCAAACCTTGAAGACCAGTTGAATGAAAGGTTGGGGGAAATCCGGGAAAGGGTCACCCTGCTGGGAAGACCAAAGGCCACGACGTCGTAGAGATGGGTGACCCTCAGGGTTAGGGTCTGCGGTGTTCGCACTACGTCACCCCGCTCATTCAGATCGGCTGGCGGCGGAGCGCTAGTCCGGAAACTACCGATGCCAGGAACGCACTTCCCGGTTCTCGCACCACTGACGGTGGTTAAGTGAGAGCCCAGACGAGGCGACCGTCCAGCCGGTGACGTAGCGTCCGCGCCTCTACAAGTGGCGGCCAATCTGCCATCGGGGTGCAATCCTCTCCCGAGCGCGCCGGATAGACATGATCGGGCGCTCCGGATGATAGGAAGGTCCCATGAAGATCGGATGGCAGGAGCTCTTGGCTCTATCTCAAGAGGACGAGAGTCTGACGGACATCGACTACTTCGAACGACGCTTGCCGGCTCGGACTTACATCTCGAAGTCATTCAAGCTGGGGCTTCAACAGTCCAGCGATTTCAATCAGCCGACACGTCATGTGTGGAAAGTCTTCGACCAACTACCGGAGGAAACGTATGCAGGGCCCGACGCCGAAAAACAGGAATGGACTGTGAGGGAGTCTGCAGGCGGACGAGTTCAGATCCTCATGCAAGTCACTCGGGAAACTGGGTCCGTCCGTGAGATCGCGTTCCAGAAAGCTGTGACCAGAGCGAACGGGGAGCGAAGGTTGTCCGATTTTCTCACCCTGAACCGTCAGGAGTCCGCGCGCTTGGTGGAACTCTTCCACGGTATCGAATCTGTTGACCCGACTGAAGACCAAACTGAGTGGATTGACGCCACAACGCTAGGTGCTCTGGCGAAAGACAAGACGGCTCTGGCCGAACTATATAAGTTGAACCCCGACGTCATTCGATCCCTCATTGCATCAGACTCGAGTGCTGAAGACTTGCTTGGCCTGGCGTACAGACGGGAACAACTCGACATCTTCCGAGAAATGCTCAGCGAGGAAGACTCCTATGACGAGCTCGCATGGCAGAGATTCTTCGAGGCAAACCCTTGGCTTCTCGGGGTTTCTCTTACTGCCCAAGTGCTTGCTTCTTGGGACTCAAGCCGTCTCGAGCAGGTTGTCGTCGGACATTCGGTTTCGGGCTCGGGCAAGCGCAACGACGCATTGATGAGGACGGCAGGGGTCGTCCAGTCCTTTGTATTGGTCGAAATAAAGAAACCGACTACAGACCTACTCGAGCCGAGACCATATAGAGCCGGCTGCTGGGCACCCTCGCGAGAGCTTGCCGGTGGTGTGACCCAGATCCAGCAAACATCTCATCTAGCTGCTCAAGACATCGGCACGAAGCTTGAGAGCCAAGACCAGGAGGGATACCCCACCGGCGACTACACCTACATGTTGCAGCCCAAATCTTTCTTGGTCGCGGGAAACCTAAAAAGCCTCCGGAACGACGAGGGACGCGTGCACGACGACAAGTTTCGTTCGTTCGAAATATTCCGTAGAAACCTGGTCGAGCCCACCATTCTGACCTTTGACGAAGTGCTGGCGAGAGCGGAGTGGCAGCTGGAATTTGCCGAGCGGGCCCAACCGGACCGTCTAGGCGAAACAACCGGGCAGTAGCCACGACAGGAAGCCTTGCCACCTGAGCGGGCCGGTAGCGAGGGAAACGGCACGCAAACCGACTAAGGGCAGATGTCGGCCAGTAATTTGTGTCGGCGCCCCAGTCAACCAAAGGCCTTCTCCATCGCAAGGGCCGTATCGGCGTGCGCCTGCGGGAGGAGGTGCGAGTAGCGATCGACCGTGGTGGTGATGCTTTTATGGCCCAAATGCCGCTGCAATTTGTAGAGATCCAAGCCTGCCTGGAGTAGCCACGATGCGTTTGAATGGCGGAGGTCATGAATCCGCGGGCGTTTCGGAAGGCCGGCGTCCTGTGCCTTGGTGACCGCGCGGTCCCATACGTGCCATGCAGCGCGATGGTCGATGCAGTCACCCCTCGTGTTAAGGAAAACGTGGTTTCCGCTCCTCTTCGAGGCGGCAAGGAGAGGCTCGATCTGTTTGAATATCGTGGCATTAACAACCACGGTGCGCCTGGATTCCTGGGTCTTAGGCCTTCCCAGAACCGCGACCTTGCCCTTGTTGCGGGTCCACGCACGGTTGACCCGGAAACTTGTGGTCCCGAACTGATCAGTTGTGAAGTCCCTGGCGAAAAGAGCAGTCGCTTCTGAGAAGCGAAGTCCCGTGTGAGCCAAAAACAAAAAGAGCTGCAGGTACGGCGCCCTAAGAAATGTGCTCAACATGACCCACTCGTCCATCGTCAGGAACGTGGCGATCTCTTCAGTATGGTCGTCCTTCGGCAAGGCGATGCCCCTACACGGGTTGTCCTCTCGCTTCTTCTGACGAACCATGGTGTTGAAGGCCGCCGCGATCAATCCATGAACATTGGCGATTGTCTTCGCAGCCAGATTCTTCGCCTGCATCGACTGGATCCACTCGACGATTTCGCCATAACCAGCTTTCACCGCGTCCAACTGCCCTAGGCCGTCTCTGATGTGGTTCCTGACGTACCCCTCGTAGCGCTCGATCGTGTACCCGTTTGCCGTCGTAAGCAGCCCTAGATGGTCCGCGATCATTTGTTCAACGGTGTAGACGCTGCCATAGGCCTGCCTTGCACTCTGCAGCGCAGCATCCGTATCAGACTTATGCGCGTTGAGAACGTTCACCAAAAACTGGGCGTCGTTCTTGCCCGCGAAGATTTGGGACATGCGTTTGCCGCTGCGCGCGTCGATCCAGATCGCGTAGTAGGCAGTTTTTCCGTTTTTCCGCTGACGCGGTTCCAAGTAGGCCACGCTCTCACTATGCGGACCGATTGATGGCGGGCGTCGCATTTTGCTTCGTCGCGTGGGTGAAAGCACCGGCGACGTGGGTCGTTAACGAAAAAACCCCCGGATAACCGGGGGTTTTACCGTGCGCGAGGGGGGATTTGAACCCCCACGCCCTTTCGGACACTGGCACCTGAAGCCAGCGCGTCTGCCGTTCCGCCACTCGCGCGCAACTTCTTTCACCTGACTGGGGCCCGATTTCCGGTCCGCCAACCTCGTAAAAGCAGCGAGATCAAGCATAACGGACAACTGCGGGAAAACACCAATCGAGGACTTGAGGGCCCCGGAGAGCCCACGGCCGGGCACCCGTGCGGCGCTCCTTGACGTCAGTGCCCGGCCTTTACTGCGCCCCGTTGGAGGTACCCGCTGCGGGCCCGCGTCCGCAGGGTGTCCGCGCAGGTCAGAGCTGCTCGGGGACATTTTTCCCGGCCCGGGCGGCGGGTCTCATTAAGGCCATTCCCAGCCTTGCCCAGTAGTATCGGGTTTAGGAGTGCCCTGCTGCGGCGGACTCCCGCGAATGCTGGAAACCGAGTTCCCGAACAAGTGCTGCCCCGCAGCCGTAAGGAAAGGAGAAGGACCATGGGCTTGCTGGACAAAGTCGAGCGCAGTATCGAAAAGGCCGTCCGCGGAGTCTTCTCCACCGGTTCCCGCGCCCAGGTTGAGCCGGTCGAGATCGCCAGCCATCTCCGCCGTGAAGTGGACAACAAGGCCCTCACGATCGCCGCGGGACGGACCTTGGCGCCCAACGTCTTCGATGTCCTCCTTAGCGGCGGCGATTTCGAGCGGGCCCAGGAATGGGGCACACCGCTCGCGGAGGAGCTGTGCGACGTCGTCATCAACCACGTCCGCAGTCAGGGCTACACCCTCCAAGGACCGGTGCGCATCAGCTTCCGCCGCGACGAAGACCGCCGTGCCGGCGATTTCGAAATCAAGTCCCGGACCGAGAAGGCGGGCGGCGCCCCGGCGCAGCAGCCGGGAAACCGGGCTGCCATGCCGGCAGCCCCCACCCGCCAGCCCAGCCGGCTCCAGCCGGTCCTGGACATTGACGGCCAGCGTTATTCGCTCAACGCACCCTCGGTTGTGTTGGGCCGCTCCTCCGAAGCGGACATCCTGATCGACGACACGGGGGTGTCCCGCCGCCACCTGGAAATCCGGAGCGACCAGGGCACTGCCCAGGCCATAGATCTGGGTTCGACGAACGGAAGCTACGTGAACGGCCATAAGGTTGTGGGCAGTACGGAACTCACCGACGGCGCCACAATCACGATGGGACGAACCAAAATTGTCTTCCGCCTACTGCCCGCCAACCCCGGCGGCCGCCCGTGAGTGAACTGACCATCACCGCCCTGCGCTTCGGTTTCCTGATCCTGCTCTGGGTTCTCATCTTCAGCATTGTCTCGGCGATGCGGCGCGACCTGATGATCGGCCGCAAGGCTGCCGCCGGGGCACCCACCGCTCGCCAGGTGCGCCGGAACCCCGGGCTGGCCGAGCCGGCCCCGGCCCCCGTCAAGCAGCAGGCCCGCCAACTCGTTGTCACCGAGGGTCCGCTGCGGGGCACCACTCTTCCGCTGGCCGCCAGCCCCATCCTGCTCGGCCGGGCACAGGAAGCCACCCTGGTCCTGGAGGACGACTACGCCTCGGGCCGGCACGCACGCCTGTTCCCGCAGGGCAGCCGCTGGTTCATCGAAGACCTCGGTTCCACCAACGGCACGTACCTGGCCGATCAGCAGTTGACCCGGGCCCTACCGGTGGAACTGGGAGTCCCCGTGAGAATCGGCAAGACGGTCATTGAATTGAGGCCGTAGCCATGGCTGCCCCCGAAACTCCCGCAGCCAGGGCCGAAGGCGAAACAACTGCCCCGAAGCGGCCGCTCATCATGCGCTATGCCGCACGTTCCGACGTCGGCCGCGTGCGCTCGAAGAACGACGACTCGGCTTATGTGGGCCGCCACCTCGCCGTCGTCGCGGATGGCATGGGAGGCCACGCCGGCGGTGACGTGGCCTCGGCCGCCACCGTGCTGGACATGCTCCACCTTGACCGGGACGACTACGACGGCGGCGAAGCAGACACCGTCCTGGCCGACGAAATCCAGACCGCAAACTCACTGCTGTCCGAACTGGTCCACATGAACCCGAAACTGGCCGGGATGGGGACCACCGTGACAGCCCTGCTGCTGGCCGGTGGCAAGCTCCACTTTGCGCACATCGGCGACTCGCGCGCTTACCGGCTGCGGAACGGTAAGTACGAACAAGTCAGCGTGGACCACACCTTCGTCCAGCGCCTCATCGACGAGGGCCGGCTGCGTCCCGAGGAAGCCGAAACCCACCCGCATAAAAACGTTTTGATGCGTGTCCTCGGCGACGTCGATGCCAGCCCCGAACTCGATCTCGACGTTCTCGACGTCGAACCCGGGGAACGCTGGCTGCTTTGTTCCGACGGACTGAACTACGTCGCCGGGCACGTCGTAGAACGCACCGTCCGGGAGACGAAGGACCTTCGCGAGTGCGCCGAAACCCTCGTTGACCTCACCCTGGAGGCGGGCTCGCCGGACAACGTGACCGTGGTGATGGTGGAGATTGCCGAGCAGACGCCCGAGGACGTCAGTACCGCCGCCGTCGACGTCGTCCCGGCGCCCGCAACGAAACCTGCAGCCGAATCTGGCACTGTCACCGCGACAGTGCCGGTCCCGTCGGCCGTAGCGGCGCCCGATACCGGCACCGAAGACTCCGGCAGTACGTACGCTGGCAAGGCCAACGACGATGCAGCGGGCCGTCCCGTCGACAAGCCTGGCAAGTCCCCACAAGATGCCCCCGACGAGGCCAAGAAGCCCGAAGGCCAGGAACCCAAGCCGCAGGAACCCCAGCTGTCCACCGATCCGCATCTCGGCGAGCATCTGTCCGCCGAAGTATTGCGCGAAGAACTCTCCACGCGCCCCCATGAGCTCGTCGGCGCTGCAGCGACCGCCGCGGCGTCGGGCTCAATCCCCTCCATTGCCGGACGGACCGTGGCGCGCCGCGCCGCCACCGTGCTGACGCACAAGGCGGACCCGGCCGCGGAAGAAGCCGACGAGTACAAGCCGCCGGCCAAACGCCGGCGCTGGCTGACCATCTCGATCGCCGCGGCAATCGTTGCCGTCCTCGGCATCGGCCTCTGGCTGGGCTACGCCTGGACCCAGACCAGGTACTACATCGGCGAACAGGACCAGAAGGTTGCCATTTTCAACGGAGTCTCGCAGCGTCTTGGCCCCATTCCGCTTTCCACGCTCGAAACGGTGACTGATATCCGCATGTCCGACCTGCCAGAGTTTTCGCAGCAGCGGGTGCGCCAGACGGTTCCCGCGCGGGACCTCTACGACGCCCAGCGGATCGTGAAAAACCTGGAGCGCACCGGCACGACGGCGCCCGCCGACGAATGCCTGACGCCGTCGCCCTCGCCCTCGCCCTCACCGAGCGGTAGCGCCGGCGCCAAGGCGCCCGCCCCGACGACTGCCGCCCCGTCCGGATCGGCCGCACCCTCCGCGTCCGCGTCGCCGTCCCCCACTAACTGTGAGGGGGGCAAATGACACCGATAGATCCCGTACCCAAGCCGCGCCGCAATGTCGAGCTGGTCCTCCTGATCCTGGCCCTCGCGGTGGGCATCGGAGCGCAGGCGCTTGTCGGCGTCGACCGGCAAAAGGCATTCGACACCGACTTCTGGTTCCAGTCCGGCCTGCTGGCAGCAGCCGCACTGGCCTTCCATGTGGTGCTGCGGATTCGCGCTAAATATGCCGACCCGGTAATACTTCCGCTGGTGGTCGGCCTGAACGGCCTCGGCCTGGCCATGATCCACCGTCTGGACCGCGTCGGGGAGGACACGGGCAATAACCAGCTGCGCTGGACGCTCGTCGCCATGGCGGTATCCATCGCGGTGATCTGGTTCCTGAAGGACCACCGGATCCTCCGCCGCTTTACCTACATTTCGCTCGCGGCCAGCGCGGTGCTGCTGATCCTGCCGCTGGTTCCGGGAGTCTCGGCGGGCGAGGTCCTGGGTGCCAGCGTCTGGATCAAGCTCGGCTCCATGACTTTCCAGCCCGGTGAGCTCGCCAAGGTCACCCTCGCCATCTTCTTTGCCGGCTATCTCTCCTCCAACCGCGATCTGATCCTGCTCGCAGGCCGCAAGATCGGGCCAGTACAGTTTCCCCGGTTCAAGGACCTCGGCCCCATGATCGCCGCCTGGCTGGTGAGCATCGGCGTGCTGGTCTTCCAGCGTGACCTTGGAACGTCCATCCTGTTCTTCGGCCTCTTCCTCGTGATGATCTACGTCGCCACCAGCCGGATCAGCTGGGTGATCATCGGCGTCGTCCTGATGGTCGCCGGCGGCTTCGTGGCCTCCAAAGTCTTCTCGCACGTGGCACTTCGGATCGACGGCTGGATCAATGCCTTCACGCCCGAGGTCTACGGCCGGGAATTCGGTGGCAGCCGGCAGATCGTCGAGGGCCTCTTCGGCATGGCCAACGGCGGCCTCGTCGGCACCGGCCTGGGCCAGGGCCGCCCCAACCTTGTCCCCTTCGCCAACAGCGACATGATTGTGGCCTCCTTCGGCGAAGAGCTGGGCCTGATCGGCATTTTCGCGATCGTGCTGATGTACCTGTTGCTGTTTACCCGGGGCTTCCGGGCGGCGCTCGGCACCCGCGACGCATTTGGGAAGCTGCTCGCCACCGGGCTGTCTTTCGCCGTCGCGCTGCAGTGCTTCGTCGTGATCGGCGGCGTCACGCGCCTGATCCCGTTGACCGGACTGACGACGCCGTTCCTCGCCGCCGGCGGGTCCTCCCTGCTGGCGAACTGGATCATCGTCGGCCTGCTGCTGATGATCTCGCACACGGCCCGCGGGCCGGTAGACACCACCCCGCTGCCGCCGGGCCAGGACCCCGAAGCGCAAGAGACGCCCCCCCTCCTGCCGCCGAAGCCGGCCACCGCACCGGCACGCAGCGGCGCCAGTACTGATGCTCCCACCGAGGCGGTGAAACACCTGTGAACCAGGCAATTCGTAATTCCTGGATAGCCGCGATCGCCATGTTCGCGCTGATCTTCGGCGCGCTCAGCTACGTCCAGGTGGTGGGCGCCGACGAGCTCAAGGCCAACACCTGGAACACGCGCACGCTCATACAGAACTACTGCAATGATCGCGGCGCCATCATCGTCGGCGGCACTCCTGTGGCGCAGTCCGTGCCGGGCAGCGAAAGCTGCCAGTTCCAGCGCACCTACACCCAGCCGCAGCTGTACGCGGGAATCACCGGGTACTTCTCCAGAACCTACGGCCTGACCGGCATGGAACTGGCGATGAACGAGCAGCTGGCCGGCAGCTCCGACCAGTTGTTCCTGGACCGGGTTGGCCAGTTGTTCCTGGGCAACCAGCCCAAGGGCGCCTCGCTGGAGCTCACGCTGGATCCGAAAATCCAGAAGCTCGCCTACGATCTGATTCCGGAGGGCCAGCGCGGATCCATTGTGGTGAGCAACCCGAAGACCGGCGCCATCCTGGCGATGGTGTCCAAGCCCTCGTACGACCCCAACCTGGTCGCCACCCAGGATCCCGACGCCGAAGCGGCGAACATCACCGCGCTGAACAAGATCCCGGGCATCAACCTGAACCAGTCCGTCAGCGGACCCACCGGCGCGCTGCTGGCGCCGGGCTCTGTCTTCAAGATCGTCGACACGGCGGCGGCCCTGGGGTCCGGCAAGTACAACAAGGACAGCGTGCTGCCCAACCCGGCCGAGCTGCCGTTCCCGGGCATCCAGTACACGCTGCCCAACTACGCCGGCGGCAATTGCTACACCCAGAACACCGCCACGTTTGCCTTCGCCCTGCAGCAGTCCTGCAACACCCCGTTCGCCAAAATCGCCCTCGACCTGGGGCAGAAGGCGATCGGGGACCAAGCCGCGAAATTCGGCTTCGGGCAGGACTTCGGCGATCAGCTCAAGCTCGAGTCAGCCAAGAGCTTCTTCCCGAGCGAGCCGCTGGACGACGCCGGCCTGGCCCAGTCGGCCATCGGCCAGCGCGACGTCCGGGCCACGCCGTTGCAGATCAACCAGATGACCTCGGCCATTGCCAACGGCGGCGTCCAGATGAAACCCAACCTGATCAAGACCCTGCGGGCGCCTGATCTGCGGATCATCAATGAACCGAAGCCCGAGACGCTGCGGACCTCCACCACCCCGGAAATCTCCCGCCAGATCACCGAGTGGATGACCAGTGTGGTCAGCGACGGCATCGCCCGCGCAGCGGCCGTTCCAGGCGTCCAGGTTGCCGGCAAGACCGGCACGGCCGAGCTGGGCACCGGCCTGAACAACTCATGGTTTACCGGGTTTGCCCCGGCCAACGACCCGCAAGTGGCTGTCACGATCGTCATGCAAGGCGTGGACATCACCACCGGCGCACAGCTAACCAGTCCGAACGCGAAGAAGATTTTTGAGGCGGTGTTGAATAAGTGAGGCCTACATCGGGAATCACCCTCGGCGGCAGATTCCAGCTGACCACACGCATTGCGATCGGGGGCATGGGGGAAGTCTGGAAGGCCAAGGACCTGATCCTTGGCCGGATCGTCGCCATCAAGGTCCTCAAAGAGGAATACACGGGCGATCCGGGCTTCCTGCAGCGCTTCCGGGCCGAAGCGCGCCACACCGCGCTGCTGAACCATGTAGGCATCGCCAACGTCTTCGACTACGGCGAGGAGGAAGGTTCCGCCTACCTCGTCATGGAACTCGTTCCGGGCCAGCCGCTGAGTAGCATCATCGAACATGAGCAGGTGCTGTCGCCGGACCGCACCCTGTCGATCATTTCCCAGACGGCACGCGCCCTGTCCGTAGCCCACGCCCAAGGCTTGGTCCACCGCGACATCAAACCAGGCAACCTGCTCATCACCCCCGAGGGCCGGGTCAAGGTCACCGACTTCGGCATCGCCCGGCTGGCCGACCAGGTTCCCCTCACCCAGACCGGCCAGGTGATGGGCACCGCCCAGTACCTGGCCCCCGAGCAGGCCACCGGCCAGACAGCGACCGGTGCCTCCGACATCTACTCACTCGGCGTTATCGGCTACGAGTGCCTCACCGGGCACCGCCCGTTCTCGGGCGAGTCCCAGATCGCGATTGCGCTGGCCCAGGTCAACGACGCGCCGCCGCCCTTGCCGGATAGCCTGCCCCGGCCCGTCCGCGCCCTGCTGATGTCGATGCTCGCCAAGGACCCCAAGAACCGTCCGGCCAACGCGATCAAGCTGGCCGAAGCGGCCGATGCCATCCGTAACGGCGATATTCCGGCAGCCCACGCGGCCGTCCCCGGCATGCTGCTCTTCGAGGCGCCCACCGGCCCGATCACCGCACCCGTCGACATGCCCACCGCATCGACCAGCGTCATCGGCGCCAGCGCGGCGGAGGACAAATCGACGTCGGCGCTGCCGGTGGTCGGCGCGGCGGGCGCCGGTGCAGCGGCCGGAATGGCGGCCGGGGCCGCCGCGGCAAGCGGCTACGGCGCCCGGAACGCCCTGTCCCGCGCCGACGCGCTGGCTGCCGAGCGCAGCTGGGACCACGAGGAAGAGGACTACGACGGGTACGAGCCCGAGGACGAACCGCAGCGCAAGGGCCGCAGCCCGTGGACGTGGCCGCTGATAGCCCTGATCCTGCTGGTGCTGTTCGCCCTCGTGGGGGTCATCCTCTCGCAGGCCGGGATCCTGTTTCCGTCGTCCCCGGCCACCAGTTCCAGTTCCAAGGCCGTCACCACGAGTGCCCCGCCGACGTCCCAGAGCCCTACTCCCAGCGCCACGAGCAGCTCGGCTACGCCCACGCAGTCCACCCCGGCGGCCATCAACCTGATTCCGGACGCCTACAAGGGCCGGCCGTTCAATGACGTCCGGACCGAACTGATCGGCATGGGACTCCAGGTCAAGGGCGCCCCGGTCTTCGACCCCGCGGCGCCGAACACTGTGCTGGATATCAACCCGTCCGGTCCAGTCCAGCGCGGCGACGTCATCACTGTCAGCTACTCCAAGGGACCGGACATGCGCACCGTCCCGACCTTGGAGCAGGGTGCCACCGAAGCCGCCGTCCAGCAGGCCATCCAGGGCGCCGGCCTGCGCTGGCAGAAGGGTGACCCGGTCGCAGGCAGGAAGAACCAGCTGGATGGCACCTTTGTGAGCTCCGAGCCCACCTCCGGCCAGCAGGTTCCGGCAGGCTCCGTGGTGATCTACCACCTTGCCGCCGCGCCGGCGCCGACCTCCTCCAGCCCCGCCACCCCAAGCTCCAGCCCCGGTCAGTAGTCAAACATGTCTACTTCACCCCGCACTCCTTCGCACCGGGAGGACAACAGCCCGGTGGGTAACCAGCGTGTCCTCAGCGGGCGTTATGAGCTGGGTGAGCTGATCGGCCGCGGCGGGATGGCGGATGTCTTCCGCGGGCTGGACACCAGGCTGGGCCGGACGGTGGCCATCAAGCTGCTCCGCCCGGACCTGGCGCGGGACCCGCAATTCCAGGCCCGGTTCAAGCGTGAAGCCCAGGCCGTGGCGGCACTTAACCATCCATCGATCGTCGCCGTCTACGACACCGGAGACCATGCCGTCCCAGGCGGCCACGACGACAGCGTCCGTGTGCCGTACATCGTGATGGAGTTCGTCTCGGGCAAGACCATCCGGGATCTGATCAGGGCCAAGGAAGTCACGATCGACCTGGCCATCGACTTCACCCTCGGCGTGCTCTCCGCGCTCGATTACAGCCACCGGGCCGGCATCGTGCACCGCGACATCAAACCGGCCAACGTGATGTATTGCCCGGACGCTAACGGCGTGAAGGTGATGGACTTCGGGATTGCCCGTGCCATGGCGGATTCGTCGGCAACCATGACTCAGACCCAGGCCGTGGTGGGAACGGCCCAGTACCTGTCCCCCGAGCAGGCCCGCGGCGAAACGGTCGACGCACGAAGCGACCTGTACTCGGCCGGGTGCCTGCTTTACGAGATGCTGACCGGCCGGCCGCCGTTTATCGGCGACAGCCCGGTTTCGGTCGCCTACCAGCACGTGCGTGAAATTCCCGAGCCGGCCAGCAGCCTCAACCCCGAAGTTTCAGCGGCGCTGGACAGCGTGCTCGCCAAGGCGCTGCAGAAGAACCGGGCCGACCGTTTCCAAGACGCGGCGGCCTTCCGCCGTGCGCTCAGGGCCGCGCGCAGCGGCGTCGCCGTCGCAGTGCTGCCGGCCAGCGAAGCGCCCACCGACCCGAACAACACCGTGGCCCCGGAGCAGGTGCCGCCCACGGCCGCTTTCTCCCTGACCGGCGCCAAATTCCTGGACGACGCCCCGGCCGCACCGGTCGCCCCGGAGCCCCCCGTCGAGACCGAGGCGCTCAGCGCAGCGTTACTCGGCCACGAGCACGCGGATATCCTTAGCCTGCCGCTGAGTTTGCCGGCCGACCACGAACCGACCGGCCGGCAGAAATCCCGCCGCCGGACGTGGATTGCAACGCTGGTGATTTTCACGCTGCTGGTCCTGGCCGGCGGCGGACTGTGGCTCTACAACATGGTCAACCAGCAGCCTCCGCCGGTGGCCAAGGTGGATGTCCCTGCGGTGGCGTCACTGACCGAATCCGAGGCCTTGCAAAAGCTCTACAATGCCGGCCTCAAGCCCCAGTTGAAGCGCATCCAACATGAGACGGTACCCAAGGGAAGCGCCGTGGGCACGGTTCCGACGGCCGGAAGCGCCTTGGAACGCAACGCGGACATTACCCTGAACATCTCCGACGGTCCCAGCGTCATCACGATCCCCGCCGATCTGCCCGGCCGGACCGAGGCGGACGCCAGGGATGTGCTCCGCCGGACAGGCCTGACCACCGTTCCAAAGACCACCCTGAACAACAGCCCCAAGGTTCCGGCCGGCATCGTCATCACCACCAACCCGGCGCCGGGCCAGAACGTGGCTGTGGGCAGCTCGGTGGAAATAATTATCTCCACGGGCAAGGTGGCTGTGCCGCAACTCGTCGGCCTGCCGCAGGCGGAGGCGGAGGCGGCCCTGAAGAATGTAGGGTTAAACCTCAGCGTCACGGAAGTCGAAAACACCCAGGTGGACCCCGGCAAGGTGACGGGCCAGAGCGACCCTGCGGATGCCACCGTCGAACAGGGCAAGACGATCACCGTCACGGTGGCCAAAGCCCCGCCGCCGCCACCACCCCCGCCGTCGCCGTCCCCCTCTCCGTCGCCGTCGCCCTCGCCGACGACAACCAAGTCCCGCGGCTAGCAGCGGTCCGGCAAGCCGCCGTGCGGCTTCACTGCACCCCGCCGCGCGGCTTCACCGGCGTTGCCGGGTCAGTGCTGGATGAGGGGGCTCAGTGCGGCGGCCCGCGCCGCGGCGCCTGCCATGCCCAGGGACTCGAGCCAGTTGCCCAGCATCAGATAGCCGCCCTCGGTCAGCACCGATTCGGGGTGGAACTGAACACCGCATAGCGGTGCCGTGCGGTGCTGGAGGCCCATCACGACGCCGGTCCCGGTTTCCGCGGTGATCTCCAGAATTTCAGGAATACTTTCGCGGACGGCAGCGAGCGAGTGGTAGCGCGTGGCGGTGAAGGGCGAGGGCAGGCCCGTGAAGACGCTTGTCCCGTGATGCTCGACCAGCGAGGTCTTGCCGTGCATCAGTTCCGGGGCGTGGGTGACAAGTCCGCCGTAGGCTTCAGCCAGGGCCTGGTGCCCGAGGCAGACGCCCAGCATCGGCTTGTGGTGGCTGCCGCACCACCTGATCAGCTCGATGCAGACCCCCGCCTCGGCCGGGGCACCGGGCCCGGGAGAAATCAGGACCCCGTCGCGCGCCTCAGCCATCTCAATTGCCTCGGCCAGCGTCACATCATCGTTGCGGACCACCGTGGTTTCCGCCCCGAGTTCCTGGAGATAGCCGACCAGGGTGTAGACAAAGCTGTCGTAGTTGTCTACGACCAGGATCTTGGTTGTGCTCATGGGTGCGTTGCCGTGCCAATCGTCGAGTCAGTGAACGGGCTGAATTGCGCCATCCAGGGAAAGAGGAACTGAACCATCAATACCAGTGCGCCGGCCAGCAATACCAGCGCCGTTGCAAGGCGCAGCCACAGCGGTCCCGGAAGGCGGCGGAAAATCCATCCGTACACGTTCTACCCGCCTCCCACGGTGCGGGCCACCTGGGCCGCAATCTCGGCCGGGGGTCCGGCGGCTGCCGGCCGCCAGCTCTCCAGCAGCGAATAGGCGACGATGCGCTCCTGCGATCCGAAGCGCGGGTTGCAGCTGGTCATGGTGAGGTAACTTTCCCGGGGGGTGGCCGCGGGTTGCCGCGGGACCGGCAGCAGCACGTCGGCGGCAGCGGGCAGGACGATCTCGCTGTTGCGGAAACGGTAGACGTAATAGCCGTCGCGGGTCTGCACATAGATCCTGTCACCAGGCACCAGGGCGTCGATGTTGTCCAGGACGGCGCCGTGGGTCTGCCGGTGACCGGCCACGGCGAAGTTTCCGGCCGCACCCGGCATCGCCGTCCCTTCATAATGGCCCAGCCCCAGCGAGTCCAGCACTGCGGGCGTGGTCCCCTGCACGACCGGCCGCGTGTACTCCGCACCGAAGCGGGGCACATAGACGACGCCGATGGTCGCGCCGGTCTCCGGCTCGCCGGCCACGGCGGGGGCGGACGCGGCAACGTTGCCGGCGCCGGGGTCAGGTGGGGGGACGACCGCGTGGGCCGGGCCGCTCAGTCCGCGGGCGAAGTCCTTGACGACCTCGCGTTGCCGGGCGTCGGCGTCGAGGTTGGTCCACCACAGCTGCCACGCGACGAACAGCAGCAGCACCACCCCGGCGGTGAGCAAGAGCTCGCCGCCGATCTGGATGGTGCGGGACACGGCGGATGGCGGGGCTCCGCCGCCGGTCCGGGCAGGCGCGGCCGCGGGCTCCGCTTTCTCCTGCAGCACCGTGGGCTCTCCTTTGCGGTTGGCGGCGGGCGCGAGGCTGGCCTGAACAACAGCTAGAATTGGCTGCGATCAGGATTTTAAACGTGACCAAGGGCGCGTTGACCGACGGCTGTTCCTTGTTGCAGGATATCAAGCCGCGTCAGCCGCCTCACATCCAGCCCGCCAAGGAGGACCCGTGCCCGAGTCGAAGCCGCGAAAGAGGAATGCCCCCGTGACGCAGCAGACCTCTGCGACGCAGGCCTACAAGCCCAACCCCGTGTGGTTCAAGCCGGTTATGTTTGGCCTGATGATCATCGGACTGCTGTGGATTATCACCTTCTACATCAGCGAAGGCACCCTTCCGGTAAAGGACTGGGCCTCGTGGAACATCGTCGCCGGTTTCGGCATCGCGATTGTGGGTTTCCTGATGACCACGCGGTGGCGTTCCTGATCCAATCACGACGCGTTCGCAGCAGGCCGGCACATCCGTGTGTCGGCCTGCTGCGTTAAACGCCCCCAGGGGGCGGAGCCGCGATAATGCTTGCAGACCACTCTTCAGCGAAGGATTCCAGATGACCCCGGACGTTAGCGGCTGCATCATCGGCGACGACGGCCTGGCGCGGCCGGCCTGGGCGGCCTCGGACCCATTGCTGCGCGACTACTACGACCACGAGTGGGGCCTTCCGGTCCGCGACGAGCAGGGGCTCTACGAACGGATCAGTCTTGAGGGTTTCCAGGCGGGCCTGTCGTGGGCCACGATCTTGCGCAAGCGGCCCGCCTTTCGTGCCGCGTTCGCCGATTTCCACCCCGAAACGGTGGCGGCGTTTACCGAGGACGACGTCGAGCGCCTCCTGCAAGATGCCGGCATTGTGCGCAACCGGCTCAAGATCCGGGCCGCCATCACCAACGCCCGGGCCACCCTGGAGTTGCGGGACGACGGCGGACTCGTGGACTTCGTCTGGGGCTTCCGGCCCGAGACCACACCGGAGCCCACCGCCCCGGATCAGATCCCCACGACTTCCCTGGAGTCCATCGCGCTGTCCAAGGCGCTGCGGAAGCGCGGCTTTGCCTTCGTCGGGCCCACCACCATGTATGCCCTCATGGAGGCCATCGGGATGGTCGACACCCACCTGCTGGACAGCCACCGACGCGGAACCTCGGGCGTCTGGCCTAGTTAGCGACCGGGCGGGGCCGGCCCCGCCAGCGTCCCCAACTGTGCACAACAACGCTGAAGTTATCCACAAGCTGTTGACGGCTTCGGCGGCCTCAGCCACGGACGGGGCCTGTTAATAACCGGGCCCTCGCACCAGCAGCCGTGCCGAAGACACCGGAATCCCGTGTGAATTACCTCCTTGTAACTTATTGACACTGTGGATTAGCTGTGGATAACCCTCCTGCGCGTCAGCGGATGGCGCCGTCGAAGAATTCCTGGCCGCGTGGGGGGAATCTCTCGCTCGACCTCTCGACGGCGTACGAGCTGCCGAGGGTGGTCGCGGGTTTTCCAGTTAATAACAGGTCGGTACCCACAACTTATCCACAGCTGGGGATAAGTCCTGCGGGTCGGTGGTTGTCGAGTCCTTACCGCCCGGAGTGCCGGGGCTGCGTGCTGTGACACTTGGAAGGTCAGGTTATTAACACTGTGCACAACCTTGTGAATATCCGCTTGAAATCAGATAACAAGGCGGTAAGGGGTCGGGAAACCGATCGTTCCGCGTTGCAGCAGGCGTCGCATCGGGAGCGGCACTTGTCCACTTAACCACAGACCATCCACTGAGACTTATCCACAGATGTGGAGAGGCTCCGGGCAGATTTCAACGAATCGCCCACTGGGGCCGTCAGATCCGGTCTTGAGGGATGAACTACAGGCGTGTAAGTTACCAACACTGTGGATAACCCTTGTGGATAAGTCCGGGTGGGGATGGTTCGCGTGGAAACGGGACGCCCGGAGGCGCTGGAACCGGCGGGAACGCGGCGAGGCGTGGAAGCGGCATGCCCGGAGGACCGCGCAGGGGTTGATGGCCGGCAGAATCCGGGCCGGGGACCGAGGACCCGGGCAGGGCCGCGGGCCGGCAGTGAGGCTGCGGCGGGGACTAGGCCGGCAGGGCCGTGACTGCGATGCGCAAGGCGGTTGCCGCAACCAGCGCGCACATCACTACGGCCAGCCCGGCGGCCTGCAGCAGTCCCTGGCGCCGGCCGCGCGGAGCATAGGCGATTGCGGCCGCGCACAGCGCGCCGGTGATGAGGCCGCCCAGGTGGGCCTGCCAGGCGATCTGCGGAACCACGAAGCCGATGACGCCGTTGATGGCGATCAGCACCCACAGCTGTTTGGTGTCCCCGCCGCGGTGGCGCTGCACAACCAGCATGGCGCCGAAGAGGCCGAAGATGGCACCGGAGGCCCCCACCACACCGCTGAGCGGCTGGCCGGGAATATAGCCGGGCGTGAGCAGGAAATAGCCGACGGATCCGCCCACGGCCGACAGCAGGTACACAACCAGGAAGCGGACCCGTCCGAGGAGGGGTTCGAGCGCTTGGCCAAAGATCCACAGCATGTACATGTTCAGCAGGATGTGGAGGACAAAACCCTGCGAATGGAGGAACGCCGACGTCAGCATGCGCCAGGGTTCGAAGGCTCCGTATTCGGGGGTGGCATAGACAGTGGCGAAAGCGAAATTCTGGTAGACCCAGTCATTGGGAACTACCCACTGGAGGACGTAGAGCAGGACGCACGCCGCGATGATCCCCAAGGTGGCCAAGGGCCTGCCCGCGGCAACTGCGCCGCCGTAAGTGGACCGAACCTGCGGCGTCGAGCGTTGGGCTTCGTTGACGCAGTCAACGCACTGGAATCCGACGGCTGCCGCCCGCTGGCAGTCGGGGCACGCAGGGCGCCCGCAGCGCTGGCACCGCACGTAGGCGGGCCGGTCCGGGTGCCTGGGGCAAACCGGGATCTGCGCGGACGGCTCTGCCGCCGGAATTCCGTAGCTCATGGCTTGGGTTAGAGCTGTTCTACGTCGATGCTGTTGATGACGACGTCCTCGACCGGACGGTCGCCCATGCCGGTACGGACGCCCTCAATGGCATCCACGACCTTCTTGGACTCCTCGTCCGCCACCTCGCCGAAAATGCTGTGCTTGCCCTGCAGCCAGCCGGTCGGGATGGTGGTGATGAAGAACTGGGATCCGTTGGTGCCGCGGCCCATCTGGATGCCGGCGTTGGCCATGGCCAGCTTGTACGGTTCGTTGAAGGTCAGTTCCGGGTGGATTTCGTCGTCGAACTTATAGCCCGGTCCGCCGACGCCCCGCCCGAGCGGGTCGCCGGCCTGGATCATGAAGTCCTTGATGATGCGGTGGAAGATGGTGCCGTTGTAGAGCGGCGTACCGGTCTTGTCTTCACCGCTCTCCGGGTGCGTCCAGGCCTGTTCGCCGGTGGCCAGGCCGACGAAGTTGTTCACGGTCTTGGGCGCGTGGTTGCCGAAGAGGTTGACGACGATGTCGCCGAGGCTCGTGTGAATGGTTGCTTTTGCAGTTGCGATGGCAGTCATGGGGCCTATTCTTCCACGGCGGCGACCTGTGCACAGGGGCGCGCAGGTAGTTCCGCGCTGGGTGAAATCCGGCCAAAATCCGTCCGAAGAATAGCCGGTGGAGTCCCAGACCCGTAGGCTAACTGCAGAACCGTCACATTAATCGGGAGGTAGTTGTGAAGAAAACGGATCGTATGGCCCGCGAGCTGGAGCAGTCAGTCAGCAGCGCAGTAGAAAACGCCAAGGACTGGGCCGCCCCGCGGGTCGAGGCGGCGGTCGACTGGGCCGTTCCGCGCCTGCAGCAGGGTCTGGACACCGCTTCCCCCAAGATCCAGGAGGGCCTCAAGTCGGCGGCCCACAACCTGGCCGGCGGCGTTGCGACCGTGACCCCCCGCCTTCAGGACGGGTTGGCCCAGCTGGCGCCGAAGATCCACGACGCCGTTGACAGCGCCACCCCCCGCCTGCACGACGCCCTGGACAAAGCCGCTCCGGTGATCGCCAACGCGCGGGACCGCGTCGTCGGCGACTACCTGCCCAAGCTCTCCGACCAGATCGGTTTGGCCTCCGAGGCGGTTCACCGCACCCTCGAAGGTGCGCCGGCCCACGTGGATGCGGTGGCGCAGCGGCTGGTTGACTCCGGTGTTATCCGCAACTTCCAGGAGCAGGTGCAGTCGGCCAGCCAGCAGGTCAACGCCGCTGCGGCCGAAGCCAGCCGTGCCGCCACGGGTAAGCTCGCCCAGCCGCAGAAGCCCAAACATCGCGGGTTCCTGATCTTCGGCGTCATCGCCGCGGCCGCAGCCGCCGGCGTCGCCGCGTGGAAGGCTTCCAAGCCCATCGAGGACCCGTGGAAGACCCCCGCCCCCGTTACCCCGGCGACGCCCGCCCCGGTTCCGGCCACGACGGTCACCGAGGTTAAGGAAAGCGCCAAGGAGGCCTCCGCGGACGCAACTGCCGCGGCCGTTTCCGGCGCAGACAAAGCGGCGGACGCCTCTGCAGAGGCAGCGAAGTCCGAGGAATCCGCGGACGCGGCCGATACCGCGGCCGTGAAGCCGGATGCCGCCGGGACCCTGAACGGCGACAACAAGCTCAAGTAGGGCCCGGCCACGAAACGCGAGCCCGCCAACCGGCCGGACAGCCCGGCCGGACGGGCAACAGCTCAAGGAGGGATTCCGCCGCTGGCGGAGTCCCTCCTTTGCCTTTCAAATTGGTGTGCCGCTGTGCCAGTCAGCGGAAGCCAAAGCCCATGCAGGTGCTAAATTTGGGGTGATGTCACCCGAAAAATCCTCCCTGGATGCCTTTGACGATGCTGTACAGCCGGCGGCTGTCTCTATCGTCATCCCGGCGTACAACGAGGAAAGCGTCATCCGACAGTGCCTGATTGCCGCCGTCTATCAGTCCGTTCCGGCGCACGAGATCATCGTGGTGGACAACATGTCCAAGGACCGAACGGCGGACATCGTCCGGCAGATGCAGTTGGAATATCCGGAGAGCCCCATCGTCCTGCTCAGCCAGGACCAGGACCAGGGCCTCATCCCCACCCGGAACTACGGCCTTGACCACGCCACCGGCGGAGTCCTGGGCAGGATTGACGCCGACTCGGTGCTGGAACCGGACTGGGTGGAGCAGGTCCAGAAGGCATTCGCGGATGAGTCCGTGCACGCTGCCACCGGCCCTGTGGTGTACTACGACATGCCAATGCGGCGCTTCGGCCTCAAGGCCGACGACAAGATGCGTCAGTTCATGCTCAAACTGGCCAAGCACCAATACCACTTCCTCTTCGGCTCCAACATGGCGCTGCGGCGCTCCGCTTGGGAAACGATCCGGCTGGACACCTGCCGGGACGAGAAGGACGAGATGCATGAGGACATCGACCTCTCCTTGCATCTTGCCGACCACGAGCTCCGGATCCAGTACTGGCCGCAGATGGTCTCCGGCATGTCGGCACGCCGGCTCGAGGATTCGCCCCGCGACTACCGCTACTACGTCACGCGGTTCGACCGGACCTACAAGGCGCACAACGTCAAGAAGATGGCGCTTAAGGCACCCATGGTGGTGTTTTTCTCGGTCTACTTCCCGGCTAAGCTGCTGCGGGCCATTCACACCGTGAACACGGCCCAGCCGGCCCGCCGCGGCGGCCAGTAGGCCCGACGGGCAGGCCGCCGGCGTCAGTCCGTTCCGAGCTCCGCCAGCCGTGCGGCGTCGCGCCGCACTACATGGGCGCGGCGTTGCCCCGCCACGACGACGACGAGCCCCACCAGGATCATTCCCAGGCCGGCGTAGGTTCCGGCGGGGAGGGTCTCATCCAGGAACACGGCCGCCAGCAGCGCAGCCCCCGGAATTTCCAGCAGGATGATCATCGAAACCAGCAGCGGGCTCATCGTAGCCAGCAAATGGTTGAAGGCGGTGTGTCCCACCAGCTGCGCGCACACCGTGATGGCCAGGATTCCCAGCCAGCCCGTGGCGTCGAAGCCGGCCAGCGGCTGTCCGGCCGCAAGGGCCAGCACGGCCACCACGGCGGCGCACATGCCGTAGCAGAGCGTCGTGTAGACGCCGGTGCCCATCGTCTGCCGGGCCTTGCCGCCAGCCAGCGTGTAGATTCCCGCCAGCATGCCGCCGACGACGGCGAGGAGATCGCCTGTGAGGGCCTCCGGCGAGCTCCCCATGTCGAAGCCGGTAATGGCCACCACCCCGCCGAAGGCGAGGCCCAGTCCGGCGAGGACCTGCCAGCTGTGCCGGACGCCGCGGAACAGCTGGAAGACCGCGATCCAGCCTGATTGCAGGCAGACCAGGGCCGTCGCGGCCGCCACCGAGGTCAGTTGCAGGGAGGTGATGAAACAAGCGAAGTGCAAAGCCAGCGCAACCGCGGCGGCAAGGGACCAGCGGAACTCGCTGGCCCTGACCCGGCCGAACTGGCGCGGTTCCCGGACCAACACCGGACCTGCCATGACCACGGCGGCTATGGCGTTGCGCCAGAATGCTATTGCGAGGGCACTGACGGAGGTCGCGCCCAGGGTGGCGGCGATCAAGGGGCCGGACGAGGCGACGCCCAGCACGCCGAGCGCCGCGAGGAAGAAGTTCACGAGTCAACAGTAATGTGCCGGCGGAGGCGTTCGGCCCGTAGGCCAGGTCAAGCCCCGGGGCCGGCCTGGCGGAATGCAAATGGTCCCGGCCAGCATTTCTGCTGACCGGGACCATTTCCTATGGTGGAGGCACGGGGACTCGAACCCCGAACCCCCTGCTTGCAAAGCAGGTGCGCTACCAATTGCGCCATGCCCCCATAAGAAGCAACCCGTCAATCATACCCCGGTGCCGGCGAGCCGTTTCCAGCTTTCCCTGCGGGGATCGGAGCTAATCAACCGTGTCGGTTGATTTGCTCCAAACTGCCTTCCGGGCCTCGGATTCCTGTACCTTCTTGTAGAGCAGGACGCCTGCGATCGTGGCTGCGACTACCAGCAACTTCTTCACATGCACCCCGTTCCGGGTTCAGCTTTAAGTGAACCTTTACAAGAACCGGTACCGGTTCCGTGGGCGTACCAGGACTTGAACCTGGGACCTCTTCGTTATCAGCGAAGCGCTCTAACCGCCTGAGCTATACGCCCCGATGCCTCATCGGGCCGAGATATGACTTTACAGCACATCCCGGCCCGATCTCAAATCGAGGCAATTCCCCCGGGATTCCCGGCGGAAAGTACGGGTTCTAGTCGTCCGTGAGGGTGACGCCGATGCCGCCCACGAGGGTGGCTGCGATGTTGTAAAGCACTGCCGACAACATCGAAAGCGCGGTCAGCAGGACCACGTTGATCACCGCAATGATGACCGCGAAGGATGCGACCTGACCCAGGGAGGCAACCTTTTTCAGTTCGAAGCCGCCGCTTTCGGTGCCCGCGAGGGTGCCAAGCAGTCCGTCGACCTGGTCAAAGATGCCGGTCAGGTCCAGGACGGTCCAGAGCACGATCGCGGCGACGACGGTAACGATGCCAAGGGCCACCGAGAGCAGGAAGGCCATCTTGAGCACAGACCAGGGCTCCACCTTGCTGACCAGCAGGCGCGCGCGGCGCACCTTGGCCTTCGGGGCGGGCTTGACAAGGCCCGGTTGCGCCGGGCGCTGGCCGGGGGCCGCCGGACGCTGGCCCTGGCCGGGTGGCCGCTGGCCGGGCACGGCGGGACGTTGCCCCGCCCCCGCGGCGGCGGGGCGCTGCTGGGGCCGCGACGGCGCGTTTACCCGGGGAGCCGCTGCCGGCTGCCGGGAGCCGCCGGGGCCGCTGCTCGACTTGGGATAGGAGTCGGAATTACTCACGCATTACCTCCGGTGTTGTCTTCGTCCAGTTCGGCATTGCCTGATGACTCATCTGACTCCGGGACCGGTACTGATTCTGTCTCTGCAGACCCCTCATGCGATCCGCTAGCTCCAGCCAACGTTACGTCATCCTGCCCCGGAGCCGGAGCTTCCACGTCGTTTTCGAGCGCAGATTCCTCGCTCTCGAGGCCGCGTTCGCTGTTCCGGGCCACCGCAATGATGCGGTCGTTCTTGTCCGGCTTGGCAAAGATTACGCCCATGGTGTCGCGGCCCTTGGCGGGGACCCCGCTCACTGCGGAGCGCACCACCTTGCCGCCTTCCATAACCACCAGGACTTCGTCTTCTTCCTGGACGATCAGCGCGCCGGCGAGGTGGCCGCGTTCCTCCTGGTATTTGCCGACCTTGATGCCGAGGCCGCCGCGGCCCTGCAGGCGGTATTCCTCGACGGCGGTGCGCTTCGCGTAGCCGCCCTCGGTCACGATGAACACAAAGGATCCGTCCGTGACCACGTCGGCCGCCAGGAGCTCGTCGTCTTCGCGGAACTTCATCCCGGTCACGCCGGAGGTTGCCCGGCCCATCGGGCGCAGGGCCTCGTCCGTCGCGGTGAAGCGGATCGATTGGCCCCTGCGGGACACCAACATGAGATCATCCGTCTCGGACACCAGCTGGGCGGAGACGAGCTCATCGCCGTCGCGCAGGTTGATGGCGATCACGCCGGCGGAACGGTTGGTGTCGTAGTCTTCCAGGCGCGTTTTTTTGACCAGCCCGCGCTTGGTGGCAAGCACCAGGTACGGCGCGTGCTGGTAATCCCGTAGATCCAGCACCTGCGCGATGTGCTCATCCGGCTGGAACGCCAGGAGGTTCGCGACGTGCTGCCCCTTCGCGTCGCGGGCGGCTTCAACCAGTTCGTACGCCTTGGCGCGGTAGACCCGGCCCAGGTTGGTGAAGAAAAGCAGCCAGTGGTGGGTCGTGGTGACGAAGAAGTGCTCCACGACGTCGTCGCCGCGCAGTTGGGCGCCCTTGATGCCCTTGCCGCCGCGCTGCTGCGAACGGTAGTTGTCGCTGCGGGTGCGCTTGACGTAGCCGCCCCGGGTGATGGTGACCACCATTTCCTCTTCGGGGATCAGGTCTTCGATCGACATGTCGCCGTCGTAGCCCATCAGGATCGCGGTCCTGCGGTCGTCGCCGTGCTTGGCCACAATTTCAGCAAGTTCGGTGCTGATGATCTCCCGCTGGCGCTGCTCGGAGGCCAGGATCGAGGTGTACTCGGCGATGGCAGCTTCCAGTTCGGCGTGCTTGTCCTGGATCTTCTGGCGTTCCAGGGCGGCCAGCCGGCGCAGCTGCATGTCCAGGATGGCGCGGGCCTGCAGCTCGTCGATGGCCAGCAGCTCCATCAAGCCGTCGCGCGCCGCCTCGGTGGTGTTGGACGCCCGGATCAATGCGATGACCTCGTCGAGCGCGTCGAGCGCCTTGAGGAGGGCGCGCAGGATGTGGGCTTCCTCTTCCGCCTTCCGCAGACGGTACCGGGTGCGCCGTGCGATGACGTCCATCTGGTGCGTGACCCAGTGCCGGATGAAGGCATCGAGGCTCAGGGTGCGCGGCACGCCGTCGACGATGGCCAGCATGTTGGCCGGGAAATTGTCCTGCAGCTGGGTGTGCTTGTAGAGGTTGTTCAGCACCACCTTGGCGACGGCGTCGCGCTTGAGCACGATCACGAGGCGCTGGCCGGTGCGGCCGGAGGTCTCGTCGCGGAGGTCGGCGATGCCCGAGATCTTGCCGTCCTTGACCAGTTCGGCGATCTTGATGGCCAGGTTGTCCGGGTTGGCCTGGTACGGCAGTTCGGTAACCACCAGGCAGGTCCGGCCCTGAAGTTCCTCGACGTTGACCACGGCGCGCATGGTGATGGAGCCACGACCCGTGCGGTAGGCGTCCTCGATTCCCTTGCGGCCGAGGATCGTGGCACCGGTCGGGAAGTCGGGTCCCTTAATGCGCACCATCAGCTCTTCGAGCAGTTCTTCGCGGCTGGCGGTGGGGTTGGCCAGATACCACTGGACTCCGTCGGCAACCTCGCGGAGGTTATGCGGCGGAATGTTAGTGGCCATACCGACGGCGATGCCCGAGGAGCCGTTCACCAGCAGGTTCGGGAACCGCGCCGGAAGGATCGTGGGTTCCTGGTTCTTGCCGTCGTAGTTGTCCTGGAAGTCGACGGTTTCCTCGTCAATATCCCGGACCATTTCCATGGCCAGTTGGGCCATCTTGGTCTCGGTGTACCGCGGGGCGGCGGCACCGTCATTGCCGGGCGAACCGAAGTTCCCCTGGCCCAATGCCAGGGGGTAGCGCATCGTCCAGTCTTGGATGAGGCGGACCAGCGCATCGTAGATAGCCGTATCGCCGTGCGGGTGGTACTGGCCCATGACCTCGCCGACCACACGCGCGCACTTGTTGAAGGACCGCTCCGGGCGGTAGCCGCCGTCGAACATGGCGTAGATCACGCGGCGGTGCACCGGCTTAAGTCCGTCGCGAACGTCCGGCAGGGCCCGGCCCACAATGACGGCCATCGCGTAGTCGAGGTAGGACCGTTGCATTTCCGTCTGCAGGTCGACCTGCTCGACGCGGTCGGTCAGCACATCGGTGTCAAGAACGTTGCCTTCGAGCACGGATTCAGCGCCGGATTCGGCGGGAACTTCAGGTGTTTCGTCACTCATTGTCTATTTTCCGTTTCAGGTATATACCGGTTCGAGAATATTAGGCGGCGCGCGCTAAATATCCAGGAACCGGACGTCCTTGGCGTTCTGCTGAATGAAGTTACGGCGGGACTCGACGTCCTCACCCATCAGCGTGGCGAAGACCTGGTCGGCGGCCAAGGCGTCGTCCATGGTGACCTGCAGCAGCGTGCGGTGGTCCGGATCCATGGTGGTGTCCCACAGTTCGGTGTAGTCCATCTCGCCGAGCCCCTTGTAGCGCTGGATCCCGTTGTCCTTGGGGATACGCCGTCCGGCGGCCTGGCCCGAGACCAGCTTCGCGTCGCGCTCCCGGTCGCTGTAGACGTAGTCATGCGGGGCGTTTGACCATTTGATCCGGTACAGCGGCGGCTGTGCGAGGTACACGTAGCCGTTCTCGATCAGCGGCCGCATGTAGCGGAACAGCAACGTCATCAGCAGCGTGGTGATGTGCTGGCCGTCGACGTCGGCATCGGCCATCAGGACGATCTTGTGGTAGCGGAGCTTGGACATATCGAAGTCCTCGCCGATGCCGGTGCCGAACGCCGTGATCATCGACTGGACCTCGGCATTGCCCAGCGCCTTGTCCAGCCGGGCGCGTTCCACATTCAGGATCTTGCCGCGCAGCGGCAGGATCGCCTGGGTCTCGGGGTTGCGCCCGCGCTTGGCCGAACCACCCGCCGAGTCGCCCTCCACGATGTAGACCTCGCACTTTTGCGGATCTTTGGAAGAGCAGTCCGAGAGCTTGCCCGGCATGCCGAAGGACTCGAGCGGACTCTTGCGCCGCGCGTTATCGCGCGCCTTGCGGGCCGCCATGCGGGCCTGGGCGGCGGAGATCGCCTTGCGGATGACGTCGCGGGCCGGACCCGGGTTACGCTCCAGCCAGTCACCGAGACCGTCGGTGACCACGCGCTGGACAAAGCCCTTGACCTCGGAGTTGCCCAGCTTGGTTTTAGTCTGACCTTCGAACTGCGGTTCCGCGAGCTTGACCGAGATGACGGCGGTCAGGCCCTCCCGGATATCGTCGCCGGTGAGGTTGTCGTCCTTTTCCTTGATGATGCTCTTCTCCCGCGCGTAGCGGTTGATGAGCGAAGTCATCGCAGCACGGAACCCCTCTTCGTGGGTTCCGCCCTCGTGGGTGTTGATGGTGTTGGCGTAGGTGTGGACGCTCTCGGAGTACGCGTTGGTCCACTGCATCGCCATTTCCAGGGCGATGTGCCGTTCCTTGTCTTCGGTTTCAAAGGCGATGACGTCTTCGTGGACGACTTCGACCTTCTTACCCGAGTTCAAGTGCTTCACGTAGTCCAGCAGGCCGTCGTCGTACTGGTACACCACCGTGTGGAAGTCCGCGGGCACCTCTCCCTCGGTTTCGATGACGTCGAGGTCCAGGTCCGCATCGTCGGAGGGCTCCTCGGCGGCGCGGCGCTCGTCGGTCAGCGTGATGCGCAGGCCCTTGTTCAAGAAGGCCATCTGCTGGAAACGGGCCCGCAGGGTCTCGAAATCGAACACCGTGGACTCAAATATGGTGGCGTCCGGGTAGAACGTCTGGATGGTGCCGGTCTCATTGGTTTCTTCGCCCATGACCAGGCCGCCCTGCGGCTTGCCGCCGTCGGCAAAAGACATCCGCCAGACGTGGCCCTGCCGGCGCACCTCCGTATCGACGCGGCTGGAGAGCGCGTTCACCACGGAAATGCCGACTCCGTGCAGGCCGCCGGAGACCGCGTAACCGCCACCGCCGAACTTTCCGCCGGCGTGCAAGATGGTCATGACCACTTCCACCGTCGGCTTGTGCTCCGTGGGGTGCATGTCCACCGGAATGCCGCGGCCGTTGTCAACTACCTTGACGCCGCCGTCGGCCTGCAGAACGATCTCAATGTGGGTGCAGTAACCGGCCAGCGCCTCGTCGACCGAGTTGTCCACCACTTCATAGACCAGGTGGTGCAGGCCGCGCGGGCCGGTGGAGCCGATGTACATGCCGGGGCGTTTCCGGACAGCTTCCAGGCCCTCGAGCACCGTGATGTCGCTGGCACCGTATTCGCGGGGCGTCACCTCCGCTGCCGGGGTGACCGCCGCTGAGGCCACTGCCGTTGGATCGACTGCCGGGAATTCTGTACTGTCGTTAGCCACAGGCGCTTTCGACTCCTCTACGTTCGTTGAAGGCCGGCGGTAGCCAAATCCCGAGGGAACGGCAAAACGCCAACAGGCACGTCACTGATGGCGCTGGCAGCATCACTCGTGAGAACCGATCTCCGCGCAGAAAAAAATCGCGTCGGAAACGGACTCAGTCGACGTTTCACCGGCGCCCAGTTATCTATCTCGATTCTACCGTGTTATACACCGGAAACCCGCATTTTGGAGCCTCAAACGGCGGGCAAAGTACCGCTGGGAGGCCGTTGGCTCCGCCTCCAAGGCTCCAGGGGTGCTCCGGCTGGGTTCCTATACGAATCCGGGTCCCTAGAGCGCCCTACACGGCGCTTGTCGATTTTTCAATGCTTTTGGAAGAAGCGCTTCAGGCCCGGGTCCCCGAGGGCCGCGCAACTACCCGTAGGTGTCGCGGGGGCCGCGGCCGTTCACAGTCCGCAGTCCCTTGCGCCAGCTGGGCGCCGCGGGACCAAGCACCTGGATGCTCGTCACGACGCCGTCACCAAGTTCGACCCGGAATTTTTCCAATAGGCTCAGGCTCAGCAGGCGCAGCTGGGTGGCCCACGCCGTCGAATCGCAACGCACGTGCAGGGTCGTGTCGGTAAAGCTTTCCGGCGTGCAGTGCGCGGAAATTTCCGGTCCCACAAGGGCCGGCCACTGTGCCATGACGGAGCCGACCGCGACCGGGGAACTCCAGCCCCGTTCGGCTACCAGCCTTCCCACCACTTTGCCGAGCCCCAGCGGATCCCGTCCGGTGCCGTGGAACTGGCTGAAGCCGCGGGTGCGGGTGCCGCGGGCCGGTTTTTGGCTGGCGCTGCCGGGACGTGCCGGGTACTTGCGGCGGATTTCCCCGCGTGCTGCCGCAGCATCGCGCATCCGGTTCAGTGCGGCCTGAGCGGCGTCGATGTCGTCCGGGTCGCGTCCCGGCTGCAGGCCGCCGTCGGTGTCCTTATTCATCGCAATCTATCGCAATTCATCGTTTGTCCGGCTCATCGATTCCTCCCGGAATGACCTTCACGCGCCGTCCGGCCAGTTCCGCCGGGATGTCGTCCTCGACGGCGGCGGTCACCAGTACCTGTTCCGCGCCGGATACTATTGCCGCCAGTTTACGCCGCCGCTGGACGTCCAATTCGGCAAAAACATCGTCCAGGATCAGGATCGGCGCGGATCCGCCGGTCCGCGTATCGTCCAGCATCACGTAGTACGAGGCCAGCCGCAGGGCCAGGCACATGGACCAGGTTTCGCCGTGCGAGGCATACCCCTTCGCCGGGGCCTGCCCGAGGATCAGTTCCAAGTCGTCGCGGTGCGGACCCACCAGGGAAACGCCGCGTTCCAGTTCCTTGCGGCGCGACGCGGCGAAGGCCCGGACGTAACGGTCGGTCAGTTCGGCGACGCCCAGCAAGCGCAGGTCTTCGAGCCCGGCTGCCGGTGTTCCCGTCGCGTCGACGGCAGGCACCTCCCCGTCGTCGTCGACCAAACCCTGCAAGTTGGAGCGGTACACCGCGCCGGCCGCCTTGGACCCGTCCGTGAGCTGGCCGTATGCGTTGTGCAGGTGCGGCAGCAGCCGGTCCACCAGCTCAAGCCGCGCGTGCAGGAGTTCCGCACCGGCCCGGGCCATATGTTGGTCCCAGACGTCGAGGGTTGCCTCGTGGCCGGCGGTGAACTTGCCCGCACGGCCGGATTTCAGCAGCGCATTGCGTTGTTTGAGGACCCGGTCGTAGTCGCTGCGGGTGGCGGCGTGCCGGGGTGCCAGGCTGACCAAGAGCTCATCCAGGAAACGGCGCCGGTTGGACGGATCGCCCTTGACCAAGGCGAGGTCTTCGGGGGCAAAGAGCACTGTTTGGCAGATGCCCAGGATGTCCCTGGCCCGGACCGGATTGCTGCGGTTGATCCGGGCACGGTTTGCGCGGCCGCCGTTGATTTCCAGCTCCAGCACCGTGGACTGGACGCCGCGGACCAGCTTGGCCCGGATCATCGCCCGCTCGGTGCCGAAGCGCAGCAGCGGCGCGTCCGAACTGACCCGATGCGAACTGAGTGTAGCGAGGTAGCCGATCGCTTCCATCAGGTTGGTCTTGCCGATCCCGTTGGCGCCCACGAGCACTGTGACGCCCGGTTCCAGGCCGAGATCCACCTGGCTGTAACTGCGGAAATCTGTCAGCGAAAGTTGTTCTAGGTACACGCCGGTTTCAGGGACTCCGGGCGTTACTTGGCTGGCCGGGTGGCGTGGCCGCCGAACTGGTGCCGCAGCGCGGAAACCATCTTCATCGCCGGCGAACTGTCTTCGCGGGAGGAGAATCGCGCGAACAATGCCGCGGTGATGGCCGGGGCCGGCACCGCGTTGGCGATCGCTTCCTCGACAGTCCAGCGCCCCTCACCGGAATCCTCGACGTAGTCGTCGATTGATTCCAGTCCCGGATCCTCGTCCAGGGCCTTCACCATGAGATCGAGCAACCAGGACCGGACGACGGTCCCCTTTTGCCAGGCCCGGAAGGTGCCCGGCAAATCGTTCACGATGTCCTTGGCCGCGAGGAGCTCGTAGCCTTCCGCGTAGGCCTGCATCAGGCCGTACTCGATGCCGTTGTGCACCATCTTGGCGTAGTGTCCCGCGCCCGCGCCGCCCACGTGCACGAAGCTGTCCGCGCGGTCGCCTTCGGGCCGGAGGGCATCAAAGACCGGCAACGCGCGCTCGATGTCGGCCGCGTCGCCGCCAGCCATCAGGCCGTAGCCGTTTTGGAGTCCCCAGACGCCGCCGGAAACACCGCAGTCGGCGAAGCGGATGCCCTTTTCGGCCAGCGCTGCCGCGTGCTTCTGGTCTTCGGTGAAGCGTGAGTTACCGCCGTCAATCACGAGGTCGCCGGCGTCGAGCTTGTTGCCGAGTTCCGTGATCACTGCTCCGGTGATCTCGCCGGAGGGGACCATGACCCAGATCAGCCGGGGCGCCGGAACGGCGGCAATCAGCTCATCCACGGTGGCGACGTCGGTGACGTCCGGGTTGCGGTCGAAGCCGGTGACTTGGATTCCACCCTTGCGCATCCGTTCGCGCATGTTGAAACCCATTTTGCCAAGGCCGATCAGTCCGATGTGCACGGTGTTAACTCTTTTCTGCGCTGGTGGTTAGGGGTGGGCGGCGCCCAACTGACTCGCATTAGGTGTCGCTTTGAGGGTTCAAAACGACAACGTCTGCGTGGGCCCACGCCGCCAAGGTTCCCTGGCCGAGCTTGCGAGGCGAGGGTGGCGGTGGGGACTAGTTGGGCAGGCGGACCGGCATGACCAGGTAACGGTAGTCATCCTGGTCGTCACCGTCGGCGTCCTGCTGCGCGGTGATCATCGCCGGCTTCGGGGCCGTGGTGAAGGAAAACCTGACGAACTTGGTCTCGATGACGCTCAGGCCCTCGATGAGGTAGTGCGGGTTGAAGGCGACCGTGATGTCCTCACCGGTCAGCTGGGCTTCGAGTTCTTCGGAAGCCTGGGCGTCTTCGCCGGTTCCGGCGTCGAGGTGCAGCTGTCCCTGGGTAAACGCGAGCCGCACGGGAGTGTTTCGTTCGGCCACGAGCGAGACACGCCGGACGGCTTCGACCAGTTCCTGGGTCTGCACCGTGGCGTGGATCGGGGTGGAATCCGGGAAGAGCGAGCGGATCTTGGGGTAGTCGCCATCAACCAGGAGCGACGTCGTGGTGCGGCCCCCGCTTTCGAACCCGATCAGCCGGCTGTCGTCGTCGGCCAGGGCGAGGTTGATGTCGCCGCTGCCGCCGAGCGTCTTGGCAACTTCGTTGAGGGTTTTGGCCTTCACCAGCGCGCTGGTGGAAATGCCCGGGGTCGCCGGCTTCCACGGTACTTCGCGCATGGCGAGCCGGTAGCGGTCGGTGGCCAGCAGTGTGATCAGGTCGTCTTCGATTTCCATCCGGACACCGGTCAGGATGGGCAGAGTGTCGTCCTTGCTGGCAGCGATGATCACCTGCGAGACGGCCTGGGCGAACGAGTCACCGGCCACCGTGCCGCTGATCGGGGGCAGCGCAGGCAGCGGCGGGTATTCGGCTTCCGGCATGGTGGCCAGGTGGAAGCTGCTGCGGCGGCAACTGAGGGTGACTTTGTTGCCATCGGTTTCGATCTCTACCGGCGCGGAGGGCAGGCTGCGGCAAATGTCGGCCAACAGGCGTCCGGAAACCAGGATGGTGCCCTCGGTGGTGATGTCAGCCGGAATTTCGAGACGGGCCGAGGTCTCGTAGTCAAAGCTCGACAGGCTGACGGTGCCGGCTTCAGCCTTGAGCAGGAGGCCGGACAGTACCGGAACGGGCGGCCGCGGAGACAACGACCGGGCGGTCCAAGTCACGGCTTCGGCCAGGACGTCCCGCTCGACTCTGAACTTCACGGAAGGGTGCCGCCTTTCATTGCTGCTGACATCACTAAAAAATCATTGGACCACGGCATTTCCGGCGGTTCTACCGGGTCGGCCAAGAGGCAAGTACTGCGTCCCGGGTCTTCGTGCTGGCTCCGGTTTCGGGGTCCGAATTACAAGAGGGTGTCCGGGACGGACGCACTGCAGACAGCTTAGCCCCAAGAGCGGAGTTCTCCCATCCCCGGGTTACACCAGTGTGGTTCCGTCCGGGGCTTCCCGGCGGCGGGTCAGCTCGGTCCGAACCGGGCGTCGTGGGGCGGCACAGAAACTGTTGTTTGAGGGAATTTCATTTTCTTGGGATTAGTAGTGTTAATAACTCCTGTGGAAACTGTGGATAACTTCGTCTGGCCGTGTGTTTCCGGGGTTAAGCCCTGTTCATGGACTGTGGGCGGAGCAGGTTTTAAACAGGGTGTGGATGGGGACAACATTTTTGCCCACATCGCTGATCCACAGGCGCCTTAAGGGTTTTAAGCCCATTAAGCGCCGTTGTCCCCTTAACTATCCACAGGGTTGTCCACAGCCTCCTGTTAATAAGGTAGGAGATGGCGGCGCATCCCCTCAGGAATTGCGCTGTTGCTGCTTGATCCGGTTGGTCAGCTCGGTCACCTGGTTGTAGATCACGCGGCGCTCAGCCATGAGCTCGCGGATCTTCCGATCGGCGTGGATCACCGTGGTGTGGTCGCGGCCGCCGAGTTCCTGGCCAATCTTGGGCAACGACATGTCGGTCAGTTCGCGGCACAGGTACATTGCGATCTGCCGAGCGGTGACCAGCGTGCGGGTGCGGGACTTACTGCAAAGTTCTTCCATGCTGAGCTTGAAGTAATCAGCCGTCTGGGTAAGGATCTGGGCCGAAGTGATCTCCTGGGCGCCGTCGTCGGTGATCAGGTCCTTGAGCACCATTTCGGCGAGGCCCACGTCCACCGGTTGCCGGTTGAGGCTCGCGAACGCCGTGACCCGGATCAGCGCGCCCTCAAGTTCACGGATGTTGCTCGAGATCTTCGAAGCGATGTACTCCAGGGCGTCGTCCGGGGCGGAGAGGCCTTCGCTAAGGGCCTTCTTCCGCAGGATGGCGATGCGGGTTTCCAGCTCGGGAGGCTGGATATCAGTAAGCAATCCCCACTCAAAGCGTGATTTCAGGCGGTCCCCGAAGCCGGCGAGCTGCTTCGGCGGCAGATCCGAGGTGATGACCACCTGCTTGTTGTTGTTGTGCAGCGCATTGAAGGTGTGGAAGAACTCCTCCATGGTGGCGTCCTTGCCGGCCAGGAACTGGATGTCATCGATCAGCAGCACGTCCACGTTGCGGTAGGTGGTCTTGAAGCTGGTGCCCTCATCGTCGCGGATCGAGTTGATGAAGTCGTTGGTGAATTCCTCGGAGTTGACGTAGCGGACCCGGATGCCGCTGTACAGCCGGCGGGCGTAGTGCCCGATCGCATGCAGCAGGTGGGTCTTGCCCAAGCCGGAATCGCCGTAGATGAAGAGGGGGTTGTATGCCTTCGCGGGCGCTTCGGCGACGGCGACGGCGGCGGCGTGCGCAAAGCGGTTGGAGGACCCAATCACGAAGGTGTCGAAGATGTACTTCGGGTTGAGCCGGCCGAATTCCTGGGACGTGCTCGGCAGCATGGGCTGGGGTTTCAGTTCGACCATGGGATCGGCGGCCAAGGACAGTTCCGCCGCGGGCTCCGGCTCAACATGCAGCGGCACCAGGTCAGTGTCGACGTCGATAGCGCAACGGATTTCGTCGGAGAAAACGTCCCGGAGGGCATCATCGAGGGCGTCCTTGACCTGGGTCTGGAGGACTTCCCGGGTGAGTTCGTTGGGCACCGCCACCAGCAAGGTGGAACCGATCAGGCCCTGGGCCTGGGCGAGGATGACGAAGCCACGCTGCCGGGGTGTGACGCGGTGATCATTCTCCAGAAGGCTGACAACCCGCCGCCAGGAACTTCCGACGGTGTTTGCGTGGTTGGCTTCGTCTACCGTCATCAATCAGTTCCTCAAACCTTGCTTGCCTGCGTTACCTGCAGCCACCAGACCTGAACCAGGGAGCTGGCCCCGGCTTAATCCACAGGGTTGTGCACAGTCCGTGGATAATCGGCTACTGGGACACTCTAGGTGATGAAAAGCCTAGAAGATAGCTGGGATCAAGCCTGTGGATAATCACACCGGTGTAGTTCGAAAACGAGGTGCGTGACGCAGTTCATCCACAGGCAACAGGGCGGGTTAACCACAGCTGGGGACAGGCGCCAGAGCCGCTCCCGGTTTGACTATGGAGGCATTTTTCGCCTAACGTTGTGAAGTCCTTTGTGTCCGCTTTCCGCCTCATTGAATCTCTCCCGACGCCTGCGTCTTGCGAGTCGAGGGTGGCGGCACATACAAAACTTAGCGTCGGCCAGTTCTTCCCCTTTTGTTGTTCGGGTGGGCGCACCTTTGATCCACTGGAGTAACTAACGTGAGCAAGCGGACTTTTCAGCCGAATAACCGCCGTCGAGCCAAGAAGCACGGCTTCCGCCTTCGTATGCGTACCCGTGCCGGCCGTGCCATCCTGGCAGCCCGTCGTGGCAAGGGCCGCACCGAGCTGTCGGCCTAAATAACTGACTCGTCGGTCACCATCCCTATGCGAGTCGAACGGTGCTAGCCACCCGGAACCGTCTGAGGACCTCAACCGATTTTTCAACAACTGTACGTTCCGGCGTCCGCAATGGACGCCGGAACTTAGTGTTATATACGGCAGCTCTCGCTGCCGGTGAACCAAGCCGGATCGGTTTCATCGTTTCCAAGAGTGTCGGGAACGCTGTTGTCAGGAACCTCGTTAAGAGGAGACTAAGAGAAGCCGGCGCATTGTCGCTGCAGAAATATCCCAGCGGGTTCGCTATCGTGGTCCGGGCACTGCCCGCCTCGGCAGCAGCTGGCTGGGATGACCTGTTGAGCGATTACAGCGCCGCTTTGGAGACAACCCTGAAACGGTTGGGCAGCCGCCTTCCACAGGCCGCTTCTACAGTTTCTTACGAGAGAACACAGGAAGGGACCCAGCGTGCGTAACTCGACTGCCGCCGTCGTCCCCGAACGTGGATTTCGTCTCGAAGCCGCCGCAGCGTGGGTGGGGCGCATGATCTGGAACCTGCCCCGCAACCTCCTCATCTTGTTGCTGATGGCCTACCGCAAGGTGGTCTCCCCGTTGTACGGACAGGTCTGCCGGTTCTTCCCGAGCTGCTCCGCGTACGCGCTGGAAGCGATCACGGTGCACGGCGCCGTCAAGGGCAGCTGGCTCGCGGCGCGGCGCCTCGCACGTTGCCACCCATGGAATTCCGGCGGTGTGGACCATGTCCCCGCCGGGCACCGGGAGTGGCCCGAAGGCCGCACCCCCACAATTGTTGTGCTGAATAACCCGGACAAGTACCTGGCTGCTGAGTCTGATGGAGAAGGCCGTTTTGCGGCCTGACGAATAGGGATATCGTATGGACTTTATTGGAACAATAATGGCCCCGTTCAAGTGGCTGGTTTCCATCATCATGATCGGATTCCACGATGGCCTCAGCGCTATCGGGCTGCCAGCTGCCAACGGCTGGACCTGGACACTCTCCATCATCGGGCTGGTGCTGGTGATCCGCGCAGCCTTGATTCCCGTCTTCGTCAAGCAGATCAAGGCCCAGCGCGGCATGCAGTTGTTGCAGCCGGACCTGAAGAAGCTCCAGGACAAGTACAAGGGCAAGACCGACCAACTCTCCCGCCAGGCGATGGCGCAAGAGCAGATGGCCATGTACAAGAAACACGGGACCAACCCGTTTTCCGCCTGCCTGCCGATGCTGATCCAGATGCCGTTCTTCTTCGCGCTGTTCCAGGTGCTCTCCGGAATTTCGGCCGCGAAGGACCAAGGCGCCGGCATCGGGGCCATGAGTCATGAGCAGGTGGTGGAATTCGACGCCTCCAGCATCTTCGGTGCTCCGCTGTCCGCTGCACTGCTGCACGGCGGGGCCACCAATGTGGCCGTCGTCGTCCTTAGCGTCGTCATGATCCTTGCGATGACCGCCTCGCAGTTCATCACGCAGAAGCAGATCATGGCCAAGAACATGTCCGATGAGGCCATGGCGAGCCCGTTCATGCGGCAGCAAAAGATGATGCTGTACATTCTGCCGCTGGTCTTTGGTGTCGGTGGCATCAACTTCCCCATCGGTGTCCTGATCTACTGGACCACGACCAACCTGTGGACCATGGGACAGCAGTTCTTCGTCATTCGCCGGATGCCGACGCCCGGGTCCCCCGCCGCCAGGGCCCTCGCCGAACGCCGTGCCGCCAGGGGCCTGCCGGCCCATCCGCTGACAGGCGCCAAGAAGGCCGACGCCGAGGCTGAAGCGGCTGCCGCTGCCGCCGCTATCGCCACGAAGAGCCAGCGCGTCCAGCCCCAGCGCAAGAACAGGAAGAGGAAGTAATGTCTGCCGAGAGCACCGAAAACGCTATTTCCGCCGACGCGCCTGCGCAGGACGAAGTTCAGGATGAACTTCAGAATGAGGTCCTGGACGACGGCGCAGCGGATGCCCCGAACGACTCCGACGGCGCCGGTCTGGCGGCCGGGAAGGGTTCCTCGACGAGCCGTCTGGAGGAAGAAGGCGACGTCGCCGCAGACTACCTCGAGGAACTTCTGGACATTGCCGACATCGATGGCGACATCGACATTGAGGTCCGCAATGGCCGCACCTACATCTCCATCGTCGCCGAGGAGGAAGGCACCGGCCTGGAAAACCTGGTTGGCCGGGATGGTGAGGTGCTGGAGGCGCTCCAGGAATTGACCCGCTTAGCGGTGCTCTCCGCCACGGAGAACCGCTCCCGCCTGGTGCTGGACATCAACGGCTACCGTGCGGACCGCGCCGGTGACCTGCAGCAGATTGCCGAAGACGCCATTGCTTCGGTCAAGGCGTCGGGTGAGCCTGTCGCACTGGCACCGATGAGCGCTTACGAACGAAAGATCGTGCACGACACCGTCGCCGACCTGGGATTCGTGAGCGAGTCTGAAGGCGAAGGTGCCGAGCGGCACATCGTTGTCTCCGCAGACTGAATCCGCGGGATAGCTTGATGGTGGAAATTACCGCGGCCGAACTAAAGGCCGCCGAAGTTATTTTTGGTGACCGGCTTGAGTTGGCTAAGCGCTACGTCGAGCATTTGGCCACCTCCGGCACCGAACGCGGCCTGATCGGGCCACGGGAAGTGCCCCGGCTGTGGAGCCGGCACGTCCTCAACTGCGCTGTCATCGAACGTGAGATCGCCCCCGGAAGCCACGTTGCCGACGTCGGCAGCGGTGCCGGCCTTCCCGGGCTATGCCTTGCCATCGCGCGGCCGGATCTGGAGCTCACCCTGATCGAACCGCTTGAGCGTCGAGTGATCTGGCTGCAGGAAGTGGTCGATGACCTCGGCTTGGACAACGTGACGGTAATGCGGACAAGGGCCGAACTGGCCGTGGGCCTGGTGACGGCCGACGTCGTCACCGCCCGGGCCGTTTCAGCTCTGTCAAACCTCGCCGGGCTGACCATTCCGCTGCTCGCCGGCAAGGGCGAGGTTGTCGCCATCAAGGGACGGAGCGCCGGGGAGGAAATTGAAAAGGCGGCCAAAGCGATTCGTAAGCTCGGCGGCGTGGAGACCTCCGTGGTGGTGGTCGGCGAGGACATTCTCGAAGAACCGACCACGGTAGTCAGAATCATTGTGAATAAGCCTCGAAAGATTGCGTAGCACCAGCCCGGTGCCCTCGGTCTGCTTGGGGAAGAGGTTAGGCTAGTAACCGGCAGCAACAGCCGAATGAGAGTGAGAGTGTCCAGTGAGCAGTAGCGAAGCCTCCACACAACGGATTCCGCCGTTTGTGTCCCTGGGGTCAGCGCGGGCCTTTGCAGCGCCCGCTATCGCTCATGGCATCTCCGCTAAGCAAACGGTATCGGTTGCCGGAGCTGCCGTTTCCGCAGGCGTTTCACGTGAAACCCACGCCTCCTCGATCAGCAACGTACTGGACTCCATTGACGATTCAAGTCCGATTGCGCGCGAGCTCGCCCACGAGAACAAGCGCCGCGAGCGGCTGCTGGGACGCGAACTGCCGAAACCGGAGAAGACCCGAATCTTCACGGTTTCAAACCAGAAGGGCGGGGTGGGTAAGACCACCACCACGGTCAACATCGCCGCCGCCCTGGCGGCCGCTGGCCTCAACGTGCTGGTGATCGACATCGATCCGCAGGGCAACGCCTCCACCGCATTGGGAATCGAACACCACGCCGAAGTCGACAGCATTTACGACGTGCTCATCAACGACGTGCCGCTGCAGGACGTCGTGGCGCCGTGCCCGGACATTGCCAAGCTGATCTGCGCCCCGGCTACGATCCACCTGGCCGGTGCGGAGATCGAGCTCGTTAGCCTGGTGGCCCGCGAGCAGCGACTGCGGCGAGCCATCGACGTCTACGCCAAGGAACGGGCCAAAAACGGCGAGGAGCGGCTCGACTACATCTTTATCGATTGCCCGCCGAGCCTAGGACTCCTGACGGTTAACGCGTTCTGTGCGGCCGGTGAAGTCCTGATCCCGATCCAGTGCGAGTACTACGCGCTGGAGGGGCTGAGCCAACTGCTCAAGAACATCGAGATGATTCAGAAGCACCTCAACGCGGATCTAGTGGTCTCTACCATCCTGCTCACGATGTACGACGGGCGGACTAACCTCGCGGCGCAAGTGGCCGCGGAGGTCCGTGAACACTTCCCGGAGCAGGTGCTCGGGGCTGTGGTTCCGCGCTCGGTCCGTATTTCCGAGGCACCGAGCTACCAACAGACTGTGATGACCTACGACCCTTCCTCCAGCGGCGCTCTATCCTATCTGGAAGCCGCAGCGGAAATTGCTGAACGTTAGAATCTTCTCAACAATTGCACTAGCCAGAGCCGGAGCATCCCGGGCTCTTCCACCGGAGGGATTTATCCATGAGCGATAAGCGACGCGGCCTCGGCCGCGGACTTGGCGCGCTGATTCCAAGTTCCGCCTCGGCTAACGCCTCCGGGAACGGGGCTGCTCCGTCCCGGCCTGTTGATCTCTTCTTTCCAGAGGCCAGGAAACGGACCCCGGATGCTGCGCTGACGGAAGAGTCGATTGCATCGGACGAACTTCAGGCTGAGCCACCCCAGGCAGAGAAGACGACGGCGTCTTCCACCCCTGAGTCATCTACCCGGACTTCCACCTCGGCCGCAACAAGTATTGTGGCGGAGACCGGATCTGGCACGGATGATACTCCGGCTGAATCTGTGCGCCCGGCTGTCAAGAGGAGCCCTGCACGAAAAGCTCCCACGTCAGGGAACGGATCCCGCGATGCAGCCGAGATCGACTTCACGCCCGAGCGCAAGCCGGCGGTAAACGATATTGCTGTGGACAATGGAATCGACCTGGTAGAGGTTCCTGGTGTCCGCTTTGCTGAAATCGCGGTCACGGACATTCATCCCAACCGCAAGCAGCCCCGCTCGGTCTTCGACGAGGACGACATGGCGGAGCTTGTTCACTCCGTTCGGGAAATCGGCGTCCTCCAGCCAATTGTGGTGCGGACTTCAACCGAAGAAGGTGGCGAACCCTACGAACTCGTCATGGGTGAGCGCCGCTGGCGTGCGGTGCAGGCGGCCGGGCTGGATACCATCCCGGCAATTGTCCGTGACACCACCGATGATGACCTGCTCCGCGATGCCCTGCTTGAGAACCTCCACCGTAGCCAGCTGAATCCGCTTGAAGAGGCGGCCGCGTACCAGCAGCTCCTCGAGGACTTCGGAACGACCCACGAGCAACTGGCCGACCGGATCGGCCGGTCGCGGCCTCAGGTCTCCAACACCTTGCGGCTGTTGAAGCTGCCGCCGCTGGTCCAACGGCGCGTGGGTGCCGGCGTTATTTCTGCCGGGCACGCTCGTGCACTCCTTGCTCTTCCTGATGCCGCTGCGATGGAACGCCTGGCCCAGAAGATCGTGGCTGAGGGCATGTCCGTCCGAGCCACTGAAGAGGCTGTGACGCTGTACCAGAGCCCCGCCTCTCCTACGAAGAACAACATCCCCCGCCCGGGAGCCCGTCACGAGCGTCTCGACTATCTGGCATCGTCGCTGTCCGATCGTCTGGACACCAACGTGAAGATTTCCCTCGGTGCGCGCAAAGGCCGTGTCAGTATCGAGTTCGCGAGTGTTGAAGACTTGAATCGGATCATGGAAGTTCTTAGCCCGGGGAACTCCAACTAGGACCTTTTCGCAGGCTGCTTCTCACAGGACCCGTTTCACGTGAAACGGGTCCTGTTCTGTCTGCTCTTGTTTCGGCGGTTGGCCCGAAAAACTCCCTGAGCGACGGGTAGCTGAACAGGTGGCAGACCGGTCCCCTCAGCATCAACTCCGGCGGGTCTGCGCGCGAAGTGTTCCATTGAGGGTTGTTCCTCACGGTAAGCACCGATTCGCAGGCCTGTGAATCGCTCCCAAGGCGGTACATCCTAGAGTTGTCGGCCGTCAGACTGCTCCGGTCCCGCGGCGGGTCCTGGGCAGTGGCGTGGGCGCCCGGACGCGGATCCCTAAAGCAAGGAGGCACGCGGTAACATGGCTCACCAGAAGCGCGCAATGCGAATCGGGGCAATCTATGTGCCGAACTACAGCTTCCCAGCTCGCTGACTTGCCGCCCGACTGGAATCCTTTCCGGCCCGCCGGGACGTCCGCTCGCTTTGGGTGCGGGGGAACACACATCCCTTCACCGCTGCACGCCGAATCGACCAACGTTTCACGTGAAACATCCTTGGCCTCGCGGTTATCCGCTCGGCCCACTTTTGTTTCACGTGAAACGGGGCATGCCATAGCGGGTGCAGAGCTGCGTCTAGCAGGCACTGTACCCGCTTGTGACCCCTTCGTGATTCACGACCTGTGAGCCGACTTAGTACGTGATGCGATTGCATGTGCCAGCTGCCCGTTGCGTCGTTCCATTGGCCGGCGGGCCCATTGCGTCGGAGCGCGTCCTCTTCGTCTTTCCCCTTCAGCGATGGGGCCCCCGTATCTGTTTCACGTGAAACATTGCCGACCGCGCGGGGAACTGAAGACAAATGACTGGAGCCCCTTCTCCATCGCCGGTATTTGGCACTGCGAAGGCGACGTGTAACGAGATTGCAACCGCAGCTGGCTGAGCGGTGATGAGCTTGGGAATAGTGTGACCCCCTCTCATTCACACTTCGGTAGCACCGCTGGCATCCAAGCCCTCGGCGAAGGGGCACTTACATCGTAATGCGGACGCCAGAATCGGCGTTAAGTATCAGGGCTGGTGGTGAACTCGCGCACGTAACTAGGCGTCGGAAACAGATGCTTGCGCGTTGTATTTCCTGCGCATGTCTAGGCTGCCAGACTTCGGCGTTGCACCAACTGCATGAGCCGGCTCCCCGCTATCAGGAGGCCGCGAACCGGTTTGTCCGTGTGCATCGCTTCTGCTGGCTCGGAGTGGGCCTACCGTGCCACTCCCCGTACCCCGGTCAGGGGACGCCAGCGCCGTAGGCGCCGGAGCGGACTAGGAGGCGTGAATCCTTTCCGCACCAGACCGGTTGCGGGGACGGCGGCAGATTCCGTCAGACCACTTGGGGAGGTGGGTAGAACTTGAGGGCGGCGACGGCTCACGGAATACCGAGTCCTGCACGAACTACGTACTCCGGAGCCCGGGGATGGCCCACCAAACAGGAAGATCCCTGCGCTCCTGATATGAGGCCTCGTAGTGCTGTTGAGCGGCTGCGGATTGCCATGGATCCAGACTGGGGTTAAGCACCGTAAGGCCATCTGACCGCCATATCTAAAGGGGCCAAAGGCTCACCTGGACGCCGATGCCGTCGTGCCCGACACAGACGAGTCGCTCTGACACTGGCCACCAGTCCCCTGTTTGCCCGATCCGCGTTGATTCTAGGATCGATGCAAATTTGAGTCGTCGCCGAAAACTTGGGTTTCGAAAACGGGCCGTCAATCTCTGGAGGCCGCTCCGATGCCTGCTAGCTTCGTGCCGCTCGGGCGAGCTGCAGTTGGGCAGGCGCCTCTCGGTCGGGACCCGTGTCCTTCCCATGTACCGTCAGTGCCGGTCGCTGGCCAGATCGCCGGGCTCTAGAGCCCAGCGACTCCGCCGCACGGCTCTGGCCGGGTGGCTGTGAGATAGGCCAGCCAGGACGTCAGGTCTGCGAACCGGGCCCGGATAGCCGGTGGATATCGCTGTGGATAACTTTGTGGAGACCTTCAAGCCGGCTGTGGATATACGCTGCCCAGCAAAACGCATCAGTGCTCCTCGCAAGCTAGGGCCGAACTCCGGCCCGGGAATTGAAGCGAGGCGTTTCACGTGAAACATTTCGCGCGCTACCGTCGATCTGGGCAAAGTTGGTCGGAGTAGCCCGAAATCACCACTTAGAGGCTAATTCCTAGCTCTTGCGAACATGAGCTAAGGAGGCACCGTTCTTGGACGGGCTGTCGTTGGCACATTCCTGTTCAGAGTGAAGGTGGGACGAGGTCGCCCGCAGCCGTGGAATGGCGCCCGATGTCATGCTCGGCCTGTGGATAGAGCTGTGTGTAATCACTCGTCGGGCTGTGGATAACTATGTGTATAAACCTGGGCGGTGAGTGGCCGCGACGTCGGAGCGTCTGAGCCACCACCTTGCAACAGGCGAGGGGCTTGAACGCTTCGGAGGTGTCGGATGAGAGCGCTGACCGGATCCAGAACTGCGAACGCCATGCCCTTCCACGCTAGCTGGGACGACCGCTGGCTGCATAGGTCCGAGGGGTGCTGGCGTATGTCGCTACCCCTGGAGTGGCGACGTCTGGTTGTCGAGCACGGCAGCACTCGTCGGTGCAGGCGCCCCATGGTCGTGCTTCCGGAACAGACCGGTCCATGGCGGCCGCCGGGCCTCCTTTGCTCCCTAAACATCGCTAAACCGAAGCCTGGATGAGAAGATGTCGCGGCATAATCGAAGGATGTGCTGGTAGCCAATCAGACCGTGGAAGACCTGAACGCCCGTGGGACCGTTGCCCCTGAGCCGGTTAGAAGGTAGAGGCTCCGCAGGAGCGCTGAGTATCGGGCCGCCGCTCGACACCAGGGTGAAATCGCCTGCGCCTACACAGTCCGTTCGTTGAACGCTTCATAGCCCTGCGTATTAGCTGCCCTGCGAAACATTGCACCCCCCAGCCTGGGGCCGAGAATTTCGGTCTTATCGCGCTGACATATGGCACGCATCACACGCCCACGATGACACCAACCTTGGCCCGCGGCGGCCGTTGGGTCGGCCGGTTCCAGCCCCTGGAGGGACCCTCTGGCTAGCTGAGGACCAGGGGTGTCCTAGATCCCGCCGCGTCGTTCGTCACAGTATGGATGACGTGACGTCACCAGACGCGCCAACCGCCTCACCTCGACTTCGATGGATTGGGTCTGGTGTGCGTGGTTGGGACCCGAGTGGACTTGGGGAGCACACTTCGCAGGGCATAAGAACGGAGAGCACCCAAGGCATGCTGCGCTTCCGGTGATCTATGGTCGTCTGTCCACGCGCACCACCAACCCCGAGGGCGGAGGGTACACAAGGCCGAGTGAGAACTCCCCCGGCTTGGAATAGTGAGCGGCCGCCGCAGACGAAAACGATTGATTTGGCAGGAACGTCGAATGCTGAGAGTCCTAAGCATGGAACAGAGGGCCAGGACCATGACTTGATCCATGACAAGAGAACTGACGGTTGGAGGCCAGCGACCGTGGGTGTTTCACGTGAAACACCAGCCGCACGGCGGGGGCAAGACCCACGCTGCTCCGGCGACGGTTCTGGACTTCAAATGGAATCAGGCACCGCCTGTCCCCTCTCACTGTACGGCTGAATAGAGATCCGCTCAGCGAGTGGCCCTGGTGTTAAGCCAACGAACAGCGCGCGTTCCCTACTAGTGACGGGGGCTCTGATTGAGACCGACGGGGCCCGTTGCGCGCAAGGTGTTAGTACCAGCCGATAGCTGACTATTGGGAACCTGGTCCGCCGTCAATCGAATCACCGAGCAACGCAGATCTGCGGCCGCGGTAGCTGAGTGTCGCCATATTGTCCGGTTCCACGTGAAACGACCCCGGATTGCCCGGAAGAAAGTGACTGAAGCCGGCAGGGTCCCATTTTACGCAGTGGAATCTGGGTCAGGAGGTGTCGGCATCGGACGGAGCCCATGTTTCACGTGAAACACACGCGTGGTCTTGCGGACGAACGCGGGATGGAGCTGCTTATGATCGGACGTCTGCGGCGATGTGGAAGTCGGTCAGTCCCTGCGGTCGGTGAAGATGCTGAGGACGTGGCGCGCAATGTCGGCCCTCGTTTCACGTGAAACATCAACAGCCACATTGCCGCTTGTTCCAGAACAAACCCGGGAATCGGTCGTCGCTGGATCTGCGGCAAAGTGCAACCTTCCGCCGCGCTGAGCCTCCTTCGTGATGTACCCGGCGCCGTGGGTGCGAACGAGCGTCAGGGGACGGTAGTTTTCCGAAGTTGCGGGCGAGTGCGCGTCGGTGGGAATAGTGCGTATCGTGGCGTCGTCAGTGTTTCACGTGAAACCACTTCCGATCTAGCCAGGCGACGACAGCCAGACAACTTCCTAGCCTGCGCCCCGAACTTCCGTTCGGAGTTGGCATGAACTTGCAAGTAAGTAAGCCGACCAGCCACGGGTCAGTTCCGTACTGCTTGTCCGGCCTCTCCTGTGCGGTGACCGTGGTCGCAGCAGCCCTGTCCCCGCTAGGGGAGACGCGCACACGCGTACTGAAGCGCCTCAGGGGCATTTGGGAGTCCAAAACAATATTCTTCAGTTGGTTTAGGACCTGAGCGGCGTGGTTGCGCGATGTCCGACTCGGGGCGGACGGCCACTCCCCTGCGCAGACCGGAAAGCGTAACTAACAAAAGTGGTGGCTCCCTCTCAAGAGGAAACCACCACCAGGGTCGGCCAGCTACGTGGCCGGGAAGCGCGTCGCGTGCTAGGAAAGCACGTCTGCGAATTCCTTCTCGAAGAACTGCTTGGGGCGGGCGCCGATGACGGTGCCCTTCACTTCTCCACCTTCGAACAGGTAGACGGCGGGGATGGAGGTGATGCCGTACTTTGCGGCGATCGCGGGGTTGTCGTCTACATTCACTTTGACGACATTGACCTTCTCGCCGTACTCGACGGAGATCTCGTCGAGGATGGGACCGAGCTTGCGGCACGGCCCGCACCATTCTGCCCAGAAATCTACGATGACAGGCTTGTCGGCTCCCAGCACGTCGGTGCTGAAACTAGCATCTGTTACATCTTTTGCGTTGCTCATAACCTATTCTCTCTTTTGGGTTGATTGCCGCGCGCTGATTAGGCGTGGAGGCCTGCGAGGTAGTGCTCGACGTCGAGGGCTGCAACACAGCCGGATCCCGAGGCGGTGATCGCCTGGCGGTACGTCGGGTCGATAACGTCTCCGGCGGCGAAGACGCCCCTGAGGCTGGTCTTCGAGGATCGTCCTTCGACGGCGATAGTGCCTTCCGACGTCAGTTCGAGCTTGCCCTTGACTAGGTCGGTGCGGGGATCGTTTCCGATTGCCACGAAGACTCCGGTCACGGCAAGTTCAGTTTCAGTGCCGTCAACAAGGTTGCGCAACCGGAGTCCGGTGACCTTGTCTTCTCCGTGCACCTCCTCCACACCGCTGTTCCAGACGAACTTGATCTTTTCGTGGGCCAGGGCGCGGTCGGCCATGATTTTGGAGGCCCGCAGGGTGTCGCGCCGGTGGACAACGGTGACGGACTTCGCGAACTTGGTGAGGAACAGTGCCTCTTCCATGGCGGAGTCGCCGCCGCCGATGACTGCGATGTCCTGATCCTTGAAGAAGAAACCGTCGCAGGTTGCACACCAGCTCACGCCGTGCCCCGAGAGGCGCTTTTCGTTGGGCAACCCTAGCTCGCGGTATGCCGAGCCGGTTGAAAGAATGATGGACCGAGCCTGGAAGGTCTCTCCCGTTGCGATGGTCACGGTCTTGATGTCGCCGTCGAGATCCAGGTCGGTGACGTCCTCGAACTGGATTTCGGTGCCAAAGCGGGCGGCTTGCTTCTCGAAGTTTTCCATCAGGTCCGGGCCCATGATGCCATCCGGGAATCCCGGGTAGTTTTCGACGTCGGTAGTGTTCATCAGTTCCCCGCCGGCGGTCACGGAACCAGCCAGGAGCAGAGGCTTCAGATTGGCGCGTGCCGTGTACACCGCGGCGGTGTAACCCGCCGGGCCGGAGCCGACGATGATGACATCACGCACTTCGGACGCGGTGTTTTCTGCGTTGCTCACTGAACGGTGAACCTCTTCCTTTTTCGACGCGCCCGCCCGGATGGCCGGCACATGGCACAACTGATACGTGGTGCTGAATATTCCATTTAGGGCGGGCGCCGCCCGGAGTGTGCCCTCACCCGGGTCACAGCTGTGCCCCCGGCCAGCACCCGCGGCTGGGGCTCGTTAGGAAGCCCTACTGGACCTTGATCTCGGCCAACCGGAGGCCGAATCCGTACCGCGTCTTGGGGGCGGCCAGCTTCGGGAGGGTCTTGATGGAGATGATGACGTACTGCGCTGTTACCGGTTCCTGCAGCGGCATGGTGAGCTCCGGAGACGTGAAGCTGTTGTTGCCGACCTGCTTGGCCCCGTCCAGTGACGGCTGGCTGTTGGTGAAGACGCTGATGTTGCCGCCGGCAGCACCGAGCTGGCTCAACGTCACGGAGGTGATCTGGGACGGTGCCTTCAGCTTGACCACCAGTGGAACGCCGTCGGGGGCGAAACCTCCCCAGCTGTCGGTAGCGAATTCCATGTCGGACCAGTAGCTGGCGGCATTGCCGTCGAAAGTCTTCACCAAGTCACCGTCATAGGTCGCGGCGAAATCGAAGTTGCCCAGCCGGGTCACGGATTCGATGGCCGGGGCGACGGCGGCCGGCGCGCTCGGGCTCGGAGTCGAGGACGGCGTGGCGGATTGCGCCTGGGTGCTGGAGGACCCTGTGGTCTTGCCGGCTACCGGCGTGCTGCCCTTGAAAAGGCCGCCAAGGTTGGTGACGGCAAAGATCAGGCCGATGACCAGGACGGCTGCCAGCAGGGCACCAACGAGCCACCGCATGGAGCGGGGTTCGCGCTCTGGTTCGTCGTCCTCGCCGTCGTCCTCGTAGTCGTTGTAGCTGTCAACCGGTGCACCTTGTTTTGCGGACACGGGGAAGTTTCCGGCAGCGCGGTCGGATCCGGCGGCCGCTGCGCGGGATGCCGTCCGCTGATCAGGTACGGCGTCGTCATAATCGTCATCTTCCCAGAGCGAGACCTTGGGCGTGCCGGTAGCCTGCACCGGCTGCGCGGACGTCGCCTGCGGCGCGGCTGTTTGTGAAACAGCCGGGCGCGGAGCCGCCGCCTGCGGCGCGGTTTTTGGTGATTTGGCGGCGCTGGCAGCGGCGGCGCCAGCCGCAGCACCGGCCGCCCCGGCAGCGGCGGCGCCACGTGCGCCGGTCCCCCGGGCGGGAGCCGCGGCCGGCGGTGCCGGAACGCGCTGAGGAGAGGTCGACGGCGTCTGGGGCCGTTGCCCGGCCTGGCGCTGTTGCTCGCCATAGTTGATGTACCCGGCGTCGACTTCCTCGTCGGCGTAGAGGCCGTCATACGTCTCGGGCTCGGTGGAACGCGTCTGTCCGAAGATTTCGCTGCCCAGCGTGTCGGTGAAGAACGGTTCCACGTACGGCGGGTTGGAGCTAACCACCAGGTCAAGCAGGTCGGCGGCGGAGGTGTGGTTTGTGATCAGATAGGTAGCCGCGTCGCTGACGCCGAGGTCGAGGATCTGGACGTGGCCCGGCCGTTCCCCGGTAGCGACCTCGCGGGCACTTTGGGCTACCTGATCGGCGTTGCCGGGACCGGCGACGAGGATACTCACGGGGCGGTTGAGCACCTGGTCCACCCCGTCCAGCACCAGATCCTGGTCATGCGAGGTCAGTACCGTGGCCGTAACCTTGTAGCGGCCGCCAAGTACTGATCCGACATCGATCGGGTGGGACACGGGTTCCTCCTAGACTGTCCGGGAACTGCTGGCAGCACTGACTTCGACAGTCATCGCGGCCTCCCGGTAAAGCCGGTTGACCTCAGGTCTGCAACTCCCCTTGTTAGTCTTCGATCCTAGCCGATGCAGTGTCCGCGCCGTGTGATCCCGGTGACCGGAAGCAGAAGCACTTCATTTTTTCTTCCGCCGGCCGAACGGGAAGTATGGGTTGTGGCCGGCCTGGCCCTGGTAGGTCCGCCGGCCAGGCAGGGGAATCTCGGCCCGTCCCTGGCTGCCCTGGGCGGTGCTCGGCAGCTCTTCTTCGGGGAGGTAGCCGCCGTCGACTCCCCAGTCCGCGGCGTCCTCGCCACGCAGTTCCGGGCCGGCACGGAAGGAAGCGGCGTCGAACTCGCCGGAGATCCTGGGGATCAGACCGGTATCCACCGAAGTGGTAGCGCGTGCCGGGGCCTCAGCAGGAGCGGGCCGCAGTCTGCCCAGCAAGGGCTGCAGCAGATCCCGCAGTTCCGTGACGCGGAGGACCTTCAAGAGGACGAGGTAGACGGCGAGCATTACCGGCCCGACGACGACGATCGTCACCAAGGCCGCCGGTCGGCTGCTCCAGGCGAAGCCATCGGCCTTATAGCTGCCCATGAGCCACAGTGCACCGGCGCCGGCCAACGCCGAGCCGAGCGCCGCGTAGCCCATCCGGATGTATGAGCTGGCCACGCGCGGGCCGTCCAGGTGCCCGAGGAGCCGGCGCAGGAAGGTCGCACTGACCACGACGGAGAGGATGTTCCCGCCGGTGTAGAGCAGGGCGATGGCGAAAATGATCCGGTCGAAGGGCAGGAATTGGATGAAGAAGGCCGCCACGACATTGACGATGGCGAGCACCAGCTGGATGAAGAACGGTGTTCGGGCATCCTCGTTGGCGTAGAAGACCCTGGACATCATGAAGTTGGCGCTCATGAAGGGGGTGCTGAGGGCCAGGATGGTGAGCGTCTGGGCCAGCATGACGCCGTCCTGCCGGTTTTCGCCCGAGAAGAACATGCCCAGCGGGCCCGCGAGGGCGAAGAGCGCCAGGGCCCCGAAAACCGTGGCGACGGCCATGGTGCGCAGGCCGTGCGACAGCGCCCGCCGCAGCTCGGCCCGGTTGCCGTCCTGGGAGGCGCGGGTCATCCGGTTGAACAGGACCGTGGCGAGCGAGAGCGCAATGATGGAGTGCGGGAGCAGGTAGAGCTGGCTGGCGACCTCCAGCACGGCGTTGCCGGGCAGGGTTGCCGCTGCGGCGTGGTCCCCCGCGCGCTCAAGCCGGAGGCGCTCGGCGCCTGGGATCGTGGCGATGCGCATGACGTAGAGGAACGCCAGCTGCCCGACGGCGGCGGTGGCCAGCGTCCACACGCTCAACCTTGCGGCCTGTCCCAGACCCACACCGCGCCAGCCAAAGCGCGGCCGGAGGCCCAGCCGCAGCCGTAGGACGGGGATCAGCAGGATGGCGGTCTGCGCGACCACACCGATCGTCGAGAACCCTGCGACCAGCAAGGTCTGGAAGGGCCCCCAGTTGTCCAGCGTGTGCGGGTTGCTGGCGTTTGCGCCCAGGATCCAGATGAACATGCCCAGTCCGGCGATCGCGACAATATTGTTCAGGATCGGCGCCCACATGGCCGGGCCGAAGGCGCCGTTGGCGTTCAGGACCTGGGTGAGCAGGGCGTACAGGCCGTAGAAGAAAATCTGCGGCAGACACCAGAACGCAAAGGACACGGCCAGCGATTTCTGCTGCGGTGAGTAGCCCTGCGTGGTCAGTTCGATCACCCAGGGGGCCAGAAGCGTGACCAGCAGCGTCAGCGAGAGCAGCACCACAACGGCCAGCGTCAGCAGCCGGCTGATGTAGTCGGCGCCGCGGTCCGGACCCTTGCTGGCCTTGATGATCTGGGGCACCAGGACGGCGTTGAACACCCCGCCGGCCACCAGCAGGAAGATCAGGTTCGGCAGGTTGTTGGCATTGATAAACGTGTCGGTCACGGTGGAACCGAGACCCAGGGCCGCTGCCAACATCCAGGTCTTCCCGAAACCCAGGAAGCGCGAAACCAGGGTTCCGGCAGCCATCACGGCGCTGGAACGTGCCTCGCTGGGTTGGGCCGCCGGGGCGGCGGCGGCCCCGGCGGGGGCTGGCTTTTCTGGGGAGGGCGTGGCGGCAGACATTGTCTTCATCGTCTCACCCGGGCGCGCCTTTGTGCGCAATCCGGGCGCCGGTACGGCGCGGGTCCCGGCCGGACCGGCGTCCCGGCGCCGTAGGCGGCAGACTCAGCGGTGTTCGGGCAGGACTTCCCGGGCGAGGTCCGCGATGCGGCGCTCATTAGGGAAGGAGAGCTTGCGGGCCAGTTCGTGGATGGGGACCCAGGCGACATCCACGGCTTCGTGGTCCGGGTCGTTTTCGATGGTCAGGTCCCCGCCGGTGGACTGCAGGAGATAGTGGTGGACGGTCTTGTGGACCCGGTGTCCGCTGACGGTAAACCAGTAGTCGATGCTGCCCAGCGGCGCCAGGATCTTGCCCTCGATCCCGGTTTCTTCCGCGATTTCACGGACCGCGGCTTCCTCATTGCTTTCCTTGCCTTCCGGATGGCCCTTCGGCAGGCACCATTCGAGGCGGCCGCCCCGGTTGAGGCGGGCAATGATCGCAACCCGCAGCTCGGCGTCGGACGTGTCCACCACGACGCCGCCGGCGGAGATTTCCTCCACGGTCGGCAGCGAACCCTGGCCCGGGTGCTGGGCCGGCGCGACATTGGCACCGATTGCCGAGGGCAACGGTGCGTTTGTCCTCCTGCCGGGAGCGCTCGGTACGGGATGGGCCATAAAGTCCACTCTAACTACAGTTGCCCTGACTTGATGACCTAAACATGACAGGAAAGTGGCCGGCGGAAAACCGGATTGGCGCCCCTGCCGCCAAGGGCCGCGGACCGGCGGGGGATCCCGGACGGTTCCCGGTGTGGCGCTGGCCGGGAATTCTGACAAGCTTAAGAGACTATGGCGCACCCACATCAGCAGACTGACCCCCACACCGTCGACTTCCAGGTAGATCCGGTGGTCCTTGAGCTGGGGCAGCGCTTTGTCGACGCCGGGCATGAACTTTCCCTGGTGGGCGGACCCGTGCGTGACTTGTTCCTGGGCCGGGTTTCGCCGGACCTGGACTTCACCACCGACGCGACGCCCGACCAGACGGTCGCGCTGATCAAGAAGTGGGCGGACACCTACTGGGAGATCGGGCGCGCCTTCGGAACGATCGGCATGCGCAAGGCCGGGTTCCAAATTGAGGTCACCACGTACCGCGCCGAGGCGTACGATCCGGAGTCGCGCAAACCGGTGGTGGCGTTCGGAGCGTCACTCACCGATGACCTGCTGCGGCGGGACTTCACCATCAACGCCATGGCGCTGCGGCTGCCGACGATGGAACTGGTGGACCCCTTTGGCGGGGTCCGGGACCTGCACTCCTCCACGCTGGCCACGCCAGGCTCGCCGGAAGACTCCTTTTCCGATGACCCGCTGCGGATGATGCGCGCCGCCCGCTTCGCGGCCCAGCTGGGCGTGACGGTTCACCCGGACGTTCGGCAGGCGATGGCCAGCATGGCCGAGCGGATCAAGATCATCTCCGCGGAGCGGGTGCGCGACGAGCTGGTCAAGATCATCTGCGCCGACCGGCCCCGCACCGGTGTGGACCTGCTGGTGGAGACCGGCTTGGCGGAGTTCGTGCTGCCCGAAGTCTCGGCCCTGCGTCTCGAGTCCGACGAGCACCACCGCCACAAGGACGTGTACCAGCACTCGCTGCAGGTCCTGGAGCAGGCCGCGGCACTCGAATCCGGTGCCGACGGCCCCGTGCCCGGCCCGGACTTTGTGTTGCGTTTCGCCGCCCTCATGCACGACGTCGGTAAGCCCGCCACGCGCCGCTTCGAGGCCGGCGGCGCGGTGAGCTTCCGTCACCATGACATGGTGGGGTCCAAGCTCACATCGAAACGGATGAAGGCGCTCCGTTTCGATAATGACACCATCAAGGCCGTGGCCCGCCTGGTGGAGCTGCATATGCGCTTCTACGGCTACGGCGAGGCAGGCTGGAGCGATTCAGCCGTCCGCCGCTACGTCACCGACGCCGGGCCGCTCTTGGAGCGCCTGCACCGCTTGACCCGGTCGGATGTGACCACCCGCAACCAGCGCAAGGCCGAGCGGCTCGCCTTCGCCTATGACGACCTTGAAGCGCGCATCGCCGCCCTCCGCGAGCAGGAATCCCTCGACGCCGTCCGTCCCGACCTCGACGGCGGCCGGATCATGGCGCTGCTGGGAATCAAGCCTGGCCCCGTGGTGGGCCGGGCGTACAAATTCCTGCTGGAGGAGCGGATGGAACACGGCCCGCTGGAGTCCGCGGTGGCCGAAGCCAAGCTGCACGAATGGTGGGCGGCGCAGCCCGAGGCTGCCGCCGCCGATTTGTCCCCAACTGAGGAGCCCTAAGTGATTGCACCGTCCAACCCGCCCCGCCCGCAGCTTTGGATCCTGCGCCATGGTGAAACGGAATGGTCCAAGAGTGGGCAGTACACCGGCCTCACCGACCTCCCGCTCACGGTGGAAGGCGAGCAGCAGGCCGTCGAGGCGCGGAAGGTGCTCGACGCCGTCGACTTCGACCTGGTGCTGACCTCGCCCCTGCGCCGCGCACGCCGGACTGCCGAGCTGGCAGGTTTCCCCGACGCCCAGCTGGAACCCCTGGCGGTGGAATGGGATTACGGCGACTACGAAGGCATCAGTTCGGATCTGATCCGCAAGGACAACCCCGACTACTTGATCTGGACCCACGGCGTGCCCAACGGGGAGACACTGGACGACGTCGCCGCCCGCGCGGACAAGATCGTCGCCCGGGTGCTGGAATCCGGACTGGACAATGTGCTTATTGTCGCGCACGGCCACTTCTCTCGAATACTTACCGCACGCTGGCTCGGATTGGACGCGCATGAGGGCCGGCATTTCGTACTTGGGACCGCGAAAGTTTGCACGCTCGGCTGGGATAAAAAGACCCCCGCCGTCGTGCGCTGGGGTCTATAAACTCCCCCGCAAAAAAGTTTCTCCGAGAATTCTTATGATTTAGTGGTCAAGCGCCGCATTTGTGGTGTATTTTTATTCGTGTCCCCAAGAGCGACTTGCCGGGGACGCGGCGCGCGTCGCCCGGCAGTCAGCCGGAGCCACGGCAGAACAGAAAAGGAGGTTGGGAAAATGAATACTTTGACTAGCGGATGGATGTACACCCTCACCGCCACCCCGGCCTCTGTCGCTGCCCCGCGCCCGAAAGTCGGACTGCCCGCCTGCTAGTTCCTCCGCTGTCGGCCTGACGCCGCAGCAGGAACATGGCCGGGCCGCCCTTTGGGACGGCCGGTGCGGAAAGTCGGACCCAGCGGAACCCTCGCGGTTGCGCAGTAGCCCTAAGTGCGCAGCACCCCCATAGTTCGGAACCCAGCTTCTTGTTGGGGCTGCGGCGCCATTGCGTGCAGGGGCCGTTCTTTCGCTTTTGCGAAATCACCTCATTAGAGCCGGACTATTCCACGCCTAATTTCGGGCAGTTTATTTGATTTACAAGGCTCTACTTTGTCATGTCCCATTTCTTTCCACTTCTTCAACCAAGAAAGGCAACCGTGACTATCGCAGCGAGTCCAACCGCAGCGGCCGCCGCCCGGGGGGAACCCGCGGAATCAACGTCCTCACCGAGACCCCAGGAGGAGGTGACCACCATGATTCGACGACTGCAGAACATTCGCATCTTCAATCCCAGGCCAGCGCGCAGGGAAAAGACGCAGTTCAACACCCAACTGCTTGAGCAGCGGCGCGAAGACATCTTCCTCGCCATGCACCGGCTGGGAAACATCCGCTGATGACGTGCCGTCCCGGCCTTAAACCGGCAGGGCCTGTGCCCGTCGAAGGAGGACTTGATGACACTCCGCCAAGCAAATCCGCAAGGGAGCCCGCGCGGCGACGCGTGGGCTCCTCGCTTTAACGACCGACCCCTCCAAGCACCGTCCTGGCGGCTGGGGTCGCCGCCCCCTTCGCAGCCCCGCTTCGCCTTCGGCACTTCCGCAGCCCCGATTCCGCGCCGGTCTTGCCGCAGGAGAGCCCGGCCGCCCCGGTAAGCTCGAGTCATGCAGGAGACAGCGCGGCCGGAGCACCGCAAGCGGACCCGACTCGTAGTCCCCAGCCGGAGCGATCTGCTGCTGCGGAATTTCACTGAGGTCATCGGCGGACCGCTGGGCCGCCGGACGGCCCCCGGCATCGTCTCCCCCGGGCTGTTCACCGTGGAACGCGTGCTTGTCCTGCTCACCGTCCTCGCGGCCCTGCTGGGGATTCTGCTGAAGGGCTACTGCCGCAGCAACGGCTGGGAGTCCCCCGGCCAGTTCTATGCCACCTGCTACTCCGACTTCGCCGAACTATTCAAAAACCGCGGCCTGGGCGATGGGGACTTCCCCTTCGTCACCGCGGGGAGCTTCTTCGAGTACCCCGTGCTGATGGGTTTCATCGCCGGCGCCACGGCTCTTCTGGTGCCCGGCGAGGGAGTCAGCAACTCGCGGATCCTGGCCTACTTCGACGTCAACGCCACCTTGGTTGTCGCCGTCTGGATCGTCGCGGTGCTGGCCACCGCCCGCACCGCACGACGCCGGGCCTGGGACGCCGCGATGGTGGCCGTCGCCCCCGGTATTGTCCTCGCCGGCTTCATCAACTGGGACATGTGGGCCGTCGGGCTGCTGGCCCTGGGCATGTACTTCTTCGCGCGGGACAAACTGCTGCTCGCCGGCCTCTTCATCGGCCTTGGCGCCGCGACAAAGCTCTACCCGGTGCTGATCCTCGGCGCCGTCGTGCTGCTGGCCCTCCGCACCGGCAAGATCCGGGCCTTCCTCGTCACCGCCGGCGCTTCCGCGGTGACCTGGCTGGCCGTGAACCTCCCGGCGGCCGCCGGCGACCCGGCCGGCTGGAAGTATTTCTACCAGTTCACCGAGTCGCGGCCGGCGGGGTACAGCTCCCCCTGGTTCGCATACAACCTGGTGGCCGGAAGGCTCGGCTGGAAACCACTGGACGCGGAAACCATCAACGGCCTGGCCCTGAACGTCTTCCTGGCAGCCTGCGTGCTGATAGCGGTCCTGGCCCTCGCGGCGCCGCGCCGCCCCAGGCTGGCCCAACTGGTGTTCCTGATCGTCGCCGCCTTCATCCTCACCAACAAGGTCTACTCGCCGCAGTTCGTGATCTGGCTGATCCCGCTGCTGGCCTTGGCCCGGCCCAGGTGGCGGGACTTCCTGATCTGGCAGGCCATCGAGGGGCTGCACTGGGCCGCCATCTGGATGTACCTGGGCCAGGTGACCAGCGGCGGTCCGACCCAGCACAATATCGACATGCCCTACTACGTGCTGGCAGTCCTGGCGCACATGCTGGCCACCGGCTACCTCATGGCGCGTGTGGTGTGGGACATCTGCGACCCGGGCTACGACGTCATCCGCCGGCACGGCGAGGACGATCCGCACGGCGGCCCGTTTGACCGTGCCGCCGACTGGCTGCGTCTGGACGTCCTGCGCCCTTCCGCGTCCGTGCTGCCGTGGCGGCGCGCCAATGTTGACGCCTGATGCCCACGCCTGACGTCGCCGTCGTCGGATCGGGCCCCAACGGGTTGGCGGCCGCGGTGACCATGGCGCGGGCGGGGCTGGCAGTGCACCTCTACGAGGCGGCCGACTCGGTGGGCGGCGGTCTCCGGACCGCGGAACTCATCGAGCCCCGGCACTTCCACGACGTGTGCTCCGCGGTGCACCCGATGGCCCTGGCTTCACCGTTCTTCCAGGGCTTCGAGCTGTCCCGACGGGTCCGGTTGGAGGTCCCCGAACTCTCGCACGGGGCACCTCTCGACGGAGGGCGCGCCGCGCTGGGATACCGGTCGCTGGAGCGGACAGTTGAGGCCCTCGGGCGCGACGGCGGCGCTTACCGGCGCCTCATGGCGCCCCTGCTGGACCGTTTGGACGGCGTGGCCGAGGTGGCCCTGGACCAGTTGCTGCGGGTACCGGTGCAGCCGCTGGCGGCCGCGATCTTCGGACTGCGGACCCTCGAACAGGGCACGCGCGCCTGGGGCGTGAGATTCCGGGAAGAGCTGGCTCCCGCGTTGCTTAGCGGGGTCGCCGCGCATGCCGTCGCTCCCCTGCCGACACTGCCCGCGGCCGCCGCCGGACTGCTGCTGGGAGCACTGGGCCACGCCGGCGGCTGGCCGATCCCCATCGGCGGCTCAGCGGCGATCGCCGCGGCGATGGTTGCGGATCTTGAGGCCCACGGCGGGGTGGTGGAGACCGGCGTGCGGATTGGTGCGCTGGCGGAACTGCCCCCGGCCCGGGCCACGCTGCTGGACGTCGCTCCGCCGGCACTGCTCCGGATCGCCGGCAGCCGGCTTCCCCGCCGGTACCGCCGCGCGCTGGAGTCCTTCCGCTTCGGCAACGCCGCCTGCAAGGTCGACTTCATCCTGTCCGGGCCGGTGCCCTGGGCCGCACCGGAACTCGCCGACGCCGGTACCGTCCACGTGGGCGGCACCCGCGCAGAAACCGCCGAGGCGGAGCATCTGGTGGCCGCGGGCCTGCATCCGGAACGGCCCTACGTCCTTGTCTCGCAGCCTTCCCGCTTCGACCCGGACCGCGCCCCCGCCGGCCGGCATATCCTTTGGACTTACTGCCACGTTCCGGCCGGCTCCACGGTGGACATGGGGGGCGCGGTGATGGACCAACTGGAACGCTTCGCGCCGGGCTTCCGGGATCTGGTGGTTGGCTGGCGGGTGACGACTGCAGCCCAGCTGGCGGACTACAACGAGAATTACGTCGGCGGCGACTTCAGCGCGGGAGCGATGGATCTTCGGGGGGTGCTCCGGCGCCCGGTGCTGAGTCCCGTGCCATGGCGGACACCTGTTTCCGGACTGTATCTCTGCTCCTCCTCCACACCGCCGGGGCCGGGAGTGACCGGGATGCCCGGCTTTCACGCGGCCAAACATGCCTTGAAGGACATATTCGGATTGCCGGTCCCGGCGCTAGGTCTTTAGCCGGCCGCCACAAGCTTCGCGGCCGGTGGGCGCACCCATCAACCAAATGGTTGATTGTGGGCGGCCCGCGCCGCTTTCCGGCCGATCGGGGAAGGTCCCGGCGCTAGGCTGAACCCATGGACGGCAGAGACAGCGTAGCGGGGAGCGAGCCCGCCAGCGCCGCCTTGGTCCTGCGGGTCCTGCGGGTCAGCCTGCACGTGGGATTTGCCGTGCTGCTGCTCGTGGCGGTGGTCCGCTTGCTGGCCGCGGGGGTCCACGGCGTGGCCTGGCTCCGCTTGGCCGTTGCCCTGTGCCTCGCGGGCGTCTACCTGGCTGGCACTGTCCTGGAGAAACGCCATTCGGCCCGGCCCGACCGCTTCAACCCCGGCCCCTACGCCGGGTCGTGGCTGGCCGCCGTGTGCCTGCTCTGGCTGCTGCTGGTCTGGGGCAGCGCGGACTTCGTCTGGCTCGCCTTCCCGCTGTTCTTCCTGCAACTGCACGTGCTGCCCCGGGGGCCGGCGTTGGCTGCGATTGCCGCCAGCACGCTTCTGGTGATCACGGCCCTGTGGTTCCACAACGGCGGCCCGGCCGGGAACCCCCCGCAACTGCCGATGATGCTCGGCCCTGCCCTCGGCGCCGGGTTCGCCGTCGTTACGGGGCTGGCATACCGTGCGCTCTACCGCGAGGCGGAGAACCAGCGGCTGGCCGCCGAAGAGCTCCGCAGCACCCGCGCCGAACTGGCCCGCAGCCAGCGCGACGCCGGGACCGCGGCGGAGCGGACCAGGCTGGCCCGGGAAATCCACGACACCCTGGCCCAGGGGTTCTCCAGCATCGTGTTGATGGGACGCTCGGCCGAGCAAGCGCTGGCCGCCGGGGACACGGAGACGGCCCGCAGCCGGCTCCGGACCGTCCAGGAAACCGCAGCCGCCAACCTGGCCGAGGCCCGCAACTTTGTCCGTGGCCTGCAGTCCCCCGAACTGGAGCGGAGCTCGCTGGTGCACAGCCTGCGCAGGCTGTGCACCCAGACCGAAACGGAGGCGGCCGCCCGGGGCGCCGTCCTGCGCTGCCGCCTCGAAATCGACGGAACCCGCGCGGAGCTGCCCATCCCCTACCGGACCACCCTGCTTAGGGCCGCCCAAGCCAGCCTCGCCAACGTGGTGGCCCACGCGAACGCCGGCACCGCAGTCGTGACCCTGTCCTATTTGGGCACCGAGGTGGCGATGGATATCTTCGACGACGGCACCGGCTTCGACCCCTCGGCGGTGCGGGCCCGGACCGACGGATCAGGCTACGGCCTGAGGGCGTTGCGGGACCGGGTTGCGGCCCTGGCCGGGACCCTCGACGTTGAGTCCGCACCGGCGGAAGGGACCGTGGTGGCCATCCGGCTGCCGCTGGAGGACCTCGCGCCGTCGGCAGCCGGCACCGGCGCGGACCGGAAGGACGAGCAGTGAATCAGGTCCGTGTTCTCCTCGTCGATGACCACCCGGTCGTCAGGGCCGGCCTGCGGGCCATGTTAACGGCTTTCGAGGGCATCGAGGTTGCCGAGGAAGCCGCCGATGGTGCCGCCGCGCTGGCCGCCCTGGCGCGGCTGCACACCTTGGGCGAGCCGGTCGACGTCGTCCTGATGGACCTGCAGATGGGCGCCGACATGGATGGGGTCACCGCGACCGCGAGGATCAAGGCGGGTCAGGCCGGTACCCCGGCCCCGCCGGTGCTGATTCTCACCACTTTTGATTCCGACGCGGACATCCTCGCCGCAGTGGAGGCCGGCGCCAGCGGCTACATGCTTAAGGACGCGCCGCCGGAGCAAATCCGCGAGGCAGTCCTGGGTGCCGCTGCCGGGCAGACGGCGCTGGCCCCCGAAGTCGCCGCGCGGCTGCTGGGCCGGATCCGCAACCCCCAGCCGGCCTTGTCCAGCCGGGAGATCCAGCTGCTCGAACTGCTCGCCACCGGCCTGGGAAACCGTGCCATCGCCAGGCAGTTGTTCATTTCCGAGGCGACCGTGAAGACGCATCTGGTGCACATTTACGGAAAGCTCGGCGTGGACAACCGCACGGCCGCGATCGCGGTGGCAACCCAGCGGCGGATCATCCGCCGGGGCTGACGCCGGCGCCTGTCACGGCTGTGGGGCCTGCCGTGACACGGGGTAGTCCGCGGTACAGGGCATAATGACGCGAATGGGGAATATTCAAAAGCTCTCACTTGGCCTGGTTGGCCTCATCCTCGGCGCTTCGCTGGTAGCTTGCGACGACGGCCGGACCGGCGCGCAGGACGCCGCGAAGCGGTTCGCGTCCGCGGTTGCCGCACTCGACGTCGGCGCCGTCCCGTTCGACGGGAAGGACTCCGCCGCCGCCAACGAACAGCTCAAGGCGGTGTTCAAGGGGCTGGACCCGGCGAAGCCCGCCGTGGAAACCGGAGAACTGACGCTGGATGCGGACACCGCGACGGTCCCGCTGAACTACAGCTGGAAGATCGGCGCCGCCGAATGGAAATACACCACCTCCGCGCACTTGAAGAAGTCCGGCGACAAATGGCTGACGGCATGGAATCCGGCCACCCTGGTGCCCGAACTGGCCGAGAACGAAATCCTCGCTACCTCAACTGAGGCTCCGCAGCGGGCCGAGATCCTGGGCTCCGGCGACGCGAAGCTGGTCACCTACCGGCCGGTGGTTCACGTCGGAATCGACAAGCCGCGGCTGGGATCGGCTGACCCTGCCGCCTCCGCCGCCAAGCTTGCGCAGCTGGTGGGCGCCGACCCAGCCGGGTTCACCCAGCAAGTGCAGGCCGCCGGCCCCGAAGCGTTTGTCGCCGCCATCACCCTGCGCCAGGACGGCCGGACCGTCACGGACGAGCAGATCGCGGCGGTTCCCGGCGCTCGGGCCATCGCCGATTCCCTGCCGCTGGCGCCGACCCGCACCTTCGCCCGCGCACTGCTGGGCACGGCGGCTGAGGCCAGCGCCGAACAGATCGAGAAATCCGGGGGTTCGCTCCAGGCCGGTGACATCACGGGCACCGGTGGTCTGCAGCAGCAGTATGACGCCCAGCTGCGCGGCACCGACGGCGTCCAGGTCTTCGCCCAGACGGCGGGCCTCACCGCGGAACAACGCAAGGCCCAGCTCAACGGCGGCCGCCGCGTCCTCTTCCAGGAAGCGATGAAGCCTGGAACCCCGCTGAAGACCACCCTGGACCCGAGACTTCAGCAACTGGCCGAGGACATCCTGGCCAAGGTAGGCCCGGCATCGGCGATCGTCGCCCTCCGGCCCTCCAGCGGGTCGGTCCTGGCCGCCGCGTCCGGGCCGGGCAGCAACGGCTACGACACGGCCATGCTGGGCCAATACGCCCCGGGATCGATCTTCAAGATCGTTGACTCGCTGGCCATGTTCCGCAACGGCATGACCCCGGATTCCAAGGTGGACTGCCCCGCCACCCTCACGGTGGACGGCCGCACCTTCAAAAACGCCGAGGGCTATCCGGCGTCGTCGCTGGGCTCCGTGACGCTGCGGGATGCCTTCGCCCATTCCTGCAACACCGCGTTCATCAATGCCCGGGACCAGGTCAGCCAGGCCCAACAGGAAGCCGCCGCCACTTCCCTGGGCGTCGCCGTGGACGCGCCGGGCCTGGGCGCCGCCGCGTTCCTCGGCTCGGTCCCGGGCGATGCCTCCGGTACCGAGCACGCGGCCTCGATGATCGGCCAGGGCAAGGTACTGATGTCCCCGCTCGCCGCCGCCGTCATGGCCGGCTCGGTGGCCAAGGGGGCGCCGGTTTCGCCGTCGCTGGTGCTCAATCCCAACGCCGCGGCGGCGGGAAGCGCCACCCCGACGGCCGGACCGACCGCGGAACCGTCGTCGTCGGCCCCCGCCCCCGCGAAGTCCGCCGGCACCCCCCTTACGGCCGCGGAAGCGGCACCCCTGGCTGACATGATGCGCGCCGTGGTGACCTCCGGGCACGCCGGCTTCCTCGCCTCGGTGCCCGGCGCGCCCGTGGGCGCCAAAACCGGGACGGCGGAGTTCGGTAAGGAGGATCCGCCCAAGACCCATGCATGGATCGTGGCCGTGCACGGCGACCTCGCGGTGGCCGTTTTTGTCGAGGACGGCGGCCTCGGCGCCACCACGTCCGGGCCGCTGCTCAAGGAGTTCCTCACCGCCGCCGGCTGAGTCAGGCGTTCCGCGGGCCGGCCCGCACCTGCCATGGGAAGATTGCACAGTGGCCCATATTGACGTTTCCGGCATCGACTACTTCCTCTCCGACGGCACCCAGCTGCTCAACGGGGTGACGTTCAAGGTCCCCGACGGCACCAAGACGGCGCTGATCGGACCGAACGGGACGGGCAAGACCACGCTGTTCCGGATCATCTCCGGTGACCTCGTCCCGGACGAAGGCGTCGTCGGCCGCTCCGGCAACATGGGCATTATGCGCCAGTTCGTCGGCCAGGTCCGGGACGAATCGACTGTCCGGGACCTGCTGGTCTCGGCCGCGCCGCCGGCCCTGGCGGCCGCCGCCCGGGCCGTCGACGAGTCGGAGCTGGCCATGATCGAGCACGACGACGAGCCCACCCAGATGGCGTACGCGCAGGCCATCGTGGACTGGGGCGACGCCGGCGGTTACGACGTTGAGACCGTCTGGGACGAGGTGTGCATGGCCGCCCTCGGACTGCCCTTTGACCGCGCGCAGCACCGGCCGGCGTCGAGCCTCTCCGGCGGCGAACAGAAGCGGCTGGTGCTGGAGGCGCTGTTCGCCGGACCCGACCAACTGCTGCTGCTCGACGAGCCGGACAACTACCTGGACGTCCCCGGCAAGCGCTGGCTCGAGGCGAAGCTCAACGAATCCAAGAAGACCGTGCTGTTCATCAGCCATGACCGCGAACTGCTGAACAACGCCGCCGGCCGCATCGTGACCCTGGAGCCGGGCATCAACGGCGCCGGCGCGTGGATCCACGGCGGCGGCTTCGGCTCCTACGTGGACGCCCGCGCGGACCGGAACGCCCGTTTCGAGGAGCTGCGCAAGCGTTGGGACGAGGAGCACGTCAAGCTCAAGGAACTCGTCAACATGTACAAGAACAAGGCCGCGTTCCGTTCCGACATGGCCAACCGGTACCACGCGGCGCAGACCCGGCTGGCGAAGTTCCTCGAGGCCGGGCCGCCCGAGGCGCTGCCGATTGAGCAGAACGTCCAGATGCGGCTGAAGGGCGGCCGCACGGCCAAGCGCGCCATCGTGGCGGAGAAGCTGGAGCTGACCGGGCTGATGAGGCCCTTCTCCACCGAGGTCTGGTTCGGCGACCGGGTGGGCGTCCTCGGCTCCAACGGCTCCGGCAAGAGCCACTTCCTGCGCCTGCTCGCCACCGGCGGGACCGACCCGGAACGGGAGCACCTGCCCGTATCCGACGTCGAGATCGCCGAAGTCCCGCACGAGGGCACCGTGAAACTCGGGGCCCGGATCCGTCCCGGTTTCTTCGCGCAGACGCACGTCCGGCCCGACCTGCTGGGCAAGACCCTGCTGGAGATCCTGCACCGCGGCGACGAGCACCGGTCCGGGCTGGGCCGCGAAGCCGCCGCCGGCGCCCTCGACGGTTACGGCCTGGCTGCGCAGTCGGAACAAAAGTACGAGTCCCTCTCCGGCGGCCAGCAGGCCCGGTTCCAGATCCTGCTGCTGCAGCTCTCCGGCGCGACCCTGCTGCTGCTCGACGAACCGACGGACAACCTGGACCTGCACTCGGCCGAGGCGCTGGAACGGGCCATCGACCACTTCGAGGGCACGGTCCTGGCCGTGACCCACGACCGCTGGTTCGCCCGCACCTTCGACCGCTTCCTGGTCTTCGGCTCCGACGGCAAGGTCTATGAATCGGCCGAACCGGTCTGGGATGAGAAACGCGTCGAGCGGGCCCGTTAATTTGGAGAACATGAAGAACGCGCACAACAAGCAGCGGAAGCAGTGATCCGATGACCGGTACCGCAACGGCCCCCAGGCTGCAGGCCGCCGCCGGGGCGACCTTCCTGATCTTCGGGATCAACGGCCTTGTCTTCGCAAGCTGGGCCGCACGCATCCCGGCGGTCACCGAAATCCTGCACATCACGTCGGGAGAGATGGGAACCCTGCTGCTCTGCGTCGCCGTGGGTTCGCTGATTGCGCTGCCGACGGCGGGCTGGGTAGTGGGCCGGCTGGGGACAGGCAACACCGTCCGCGCGGCCGGCCTGCTGGCAGCGGCCGCCGGTGTGGGAATCGCCTTGTCCCTTAACGGCGGTTCGATCGTCGGAACCGCAGTATCGCTCTTCTTCTTTGGCATTGGCATCGGTCTCTGGGACGTCTCGCAGAACATCGAGGGCGCGGACGTCGAACACCGACTGGGCCGCACCATCATGCCGCAGTTCCACGCCGCGTACAGCGGCGGCGCCTTCGTGGGTGCGCTCATCGGCGCCGGCCTGTCCCGGATCGACGTCGGGCTCCCGGTGCACCTGCTGGTCATCGCCGGCGTCGTCGTCGTGGCTGCGCTGGTGGCGCCCCGCTATTTCCTGCCGCATGTGCCGGAGCCTGCTCCGGCCGACGGCGGGGCCAAGGCGCCGCGGACCGGCTCCGCCTGGCGGGACAGCCGGACGTTGCTGCTCGGCGTCGTCGTCCTGGGCGCCACCCTGACCGAGGGTGCCGGCAACGACTGGATCGCCAAGGCGGCGGTCGACGGGCTGGGTGCCGAGCAGTCCACCGGAGCCCTGCTGTTTGCCGCCTTCGTGCTGGCGATGACCGCCATGCGCTTCTTCGGCGGCCGGGCGATCGATGTGTACGGCCGGGTGGCGGTGCTGCGGGCCAGCATGGCCGCGGCCGCGGCAGGGCTGGTCTTCTTCGTCTTTGCCGGCAACCTGTGGCTCGCCACCGCCGGCGCGGCGCTCTGGGGCGTGGGAGCGGCCCTCGCCTTCCCGATGGGCATGTCCGCCGCAGCCGATGACCCCAAGCACGCCGCGGCGCGGGTGTCCGTCGTGTCGACCCTGGGCTACATCGCATTCCTGGCCGGGCCGCCCCTGCTGGGCTACCTCGGCGACCTGACCGGGATCCGGCTGGCGCTGCTCGCCATCGGGGCGCCCATTCTGGTTGCCCTGCTGCTCGCCGGCGCCGCGAGGCCTGTGCGCGCCCACTGAGCAGCCGAGGGACCCGGCACCCGGGTCACTGCCTTTGCCCGGCGGCGCCCCGCAGTAGGGTGGGGAAATGCGAAGCATGCTGAGAAACGCCCCTGGCCGGCTGGAGAAGCTGGACCGGAAACTGGTCCGCTCCGTCTCCCGGCTGCCCGGCGGGAGCCATGACGACTTCTTCCGGAGGCTCTCCTCGGCCGCCGACCAGGGCAAGCTCTGGCTCGGCATTGCCGCGGTGATGGCCCTCGTCCCAGGCAAGACCAGGCGCGCGGCCCTGCACGGCGTCCTGGCCCAGGGAGCGGCGTCCGCCGTGACCAACCTGGTCTTCAAGTCCCTGCTGCCGCGCGCCCGGCCGCTGCCCGAACACCTGCCCGTCTTCCGCTTCGTCAACCCGCAGCCCACCAGTTCCTCCATGCCCTCGGGGCACTCCGCGTCGGCCGCCGCCTTTGCCGTCGGCGTGGGGCTGGTCCGCCCGGCACTGGGCGTCGCGCTGGCGCCGGTCGCCGCCGGAGTGGCCTATTCCAGGGTCCACACCGGGGCGCACTGGCCCACGGACGTCTTCTTCGGCTCGGCGATCGGGGCCGGCGCGGCCCTGGTGACGCGGAAGTGGTGGCCGGTCCGTCCGCCGTTCCCCGCGGTCCGGCGCACCCCGGTCGAGGCCGCCCCGCTGCCCGGCGGCGAGGGACTCGGCATCGCCGTCAACACGCTGGGCGGGTCCTACTCGGCCGAAACCGCCGACGCCCTGCAAAAAGTATTCCCCCAGGCGCATATAAAGGAGATCGGTCCGGACGATGACGTCGCGGCTGAAATTGCAGCGGTGGCGACCCGGCCCGGCGTCGTCGCGCTCGGCGTCTGGGGCGGAGACGGCACCGTGGGCACCGCCGCGGCGGCCGCCGTCGAGCATTCCCTCCCGCTCCTGGTGTTGCCCGGCGGAACGCTGAACCACTTCGCCCGGGACGCCGGCACCCCCACCTTGCAGGCCGCCGTCGACGCGGCCGACAAGGGGCAGGCGGCGCGTGCGGACCTTGGTCACGTGAAACTCGAACGCGGGCTGCCGGACAGCCCGGAGCAGCTGGAACTGACCATGCTGAACACGGCCAGCATCGGCCTGTATCCCAACCTGGTGCGCCGGCGGGAGCACCTCCAGCCGGCGCTGGGGAAACCGCTGGCCGGGGTCATCGCGATGTTCCGGACCTTCGCCGCGGGCACACCCAGCACCTTGATCGTGGACGGCGTGCGGCACAAGCTTTGGATCCTCTACGTTGGCCGCGGGCGCTACTACCCGCGTGACCATGCGCCCCTGGCCCGGCCGGTACTGGACGACGGCGTGCTGGACCTGCGGATGATCACCGCTGACGAGTCATTTGCCCGCCTGCGCCTGCTGTGGTCCGTGCTGACCGGGACCGTGGCGACCTCGCGGATCACGCACCTGCGCGAAGCCACCCGGATCCGGGTGGAACCGGGGGACTCTTCGATGGTGCTGGCGGTGGACGGCGAAGTCATGCCCGGCGTCCGCGCCGTGGAGTTCTCGGTGCTGCCCGGCGGACTGGTGTACTACACACCGGAGCCGCAGGACTGACCCGCCGTCATCCCCGCGGATTACCCTGATTCGCCCCTGAATCATCCCTGAGAGCGGCGAATTCACCGGCTCCCGCCGGTAGCGTGGTGCGTACACAACCGCACGCAACGCAAAGGAACGCTTCCATGATCGAAGCACGAGGCCTGACCAAGGTGTACGGCGAAAAAGCCGCCGTCACCGGAGTCAATTTCACCGTCGAAGCCGGCCGGGTCACCGGTTTCCTGGGTCCCAACGGCGCCGGCAAGTCCACCACCATGCGCATGATCATGGGCCTGGACCGACCGACGTCGGGCTCCGTCACCGTCAACGGCGTCCCGTTCGACCGGCACCATGCGCCGCTGCGCGACGTGGGCGCCCTGCTGGACGCCAAAGCAGTCCACACCAGCCGCTCGGCCTACAACCACCTGCTGGCCATGGCCGCCACACACAGCATCCCCAAGAAGCGTGTGAACGAAGTCATCGAGATGACCGGCCTGGCCGAGGTGGCCCGGAAAAAGGTGGGCGGATTCTCGCTCGGCATGGGCCAGCGGCTGGGGATCGCCGCGGCGCTGCTCGGCGACCCGCAGACCATCATCCTGGACGAGCCGGTCAACGGACTGGACCCGGAAGGCGTGGTCTGGGTCCGCAACCTGGTGAAGTACCTCGCCTCCGAAGGCCGCACGGTGTTTCTGTCCAGCCACCTGATGAGCGAAATGGCCGTCACCGCGGACCACCTGATCGTGATCGGCCGTGGCCGCATCATCGCCGACGCCCCGATCCAGGACATCATCACGGGCAACGGTCAGGGCCGCACCCGGGTCCGCACCGACCAGCCCGACCACCTGATGCGCCTGCTGGCCGGCGCCGGCGTCTCCGTCGAGGCGCGGGAGAACGAACTTCTCGAAGTCACCGGGCTGGACCCGCGGCAGATCGCCCGCACCGCCCTTGACAACCACGTCATGATCTATGAACTCACCCCGCTCCAGGCCAGCCTAGAGGAGGCCTACATGGAGCTGACCAAGGATGAGGTCGAATACCACTCGCTGATCACCACGGGCGCCCCGGCACCTGTCGAGTCCGGAGGCAACTAAGCCATGAGCTCAACCACTCTCGAATCCACTCCGTCGCGCCGCGGTGCGCACGCCGGCACGGGCAGTGACCGGACCGGCGACGGCCTCAGCAACGGCCCGGGCCCGAGCTTCCTGCGGGTCCTCAACTCCGAATTCATCAAGTTCCGTACCCTGCTGTCCACCCTGATCCTGCTCGGCGCCACAGTCGCCGTCATTGTGGGGGTCGGTGCCCTCGCGGCCTGGGGGATCGGCCAGGCGCTGCAGGCCTCCAACGCGAATCCGCAGCGGTCCGCCGCACTGGCGGCCCAGGGCGACATTGCCGCCTCGGCTCCCAGCGCCGGCATTTCGTTCGCGCAGCTGATCCTTGGATCGCTGGCCGTGCTGATCATCAGCTCCGAGTTCACCACGGGAATGGCACGGTCTACGTTCACCGCCGTCCCGAAGCGGATCCCTGCCTTCGCGGCCAAGCTCCTCGTCGTGGTGGTGTCCGCCTTTCTGGTCACGGCACTGTCGCTCTACCTCGCCGGCCTGGTGGCCGTGCCGATCCTGGACCAGTACGGCCACACCCTCGACGTCTCCAGTGGGCACTACTACCGGACCCTGCTGATCAACAGCGCTTACGTTGCCGCCGTCGCCGCGATCGGGATGGCCCTCGGTGCCCTGATCCGGAACTCCGCCGGCGGCATCATGAGCCTGGTGGGCATCTTCTTTGTGCTGCCGATCGCGCTGCAAATCATCCAGGGCGACTTCGTCAAGGAACTCCGGAAATTCATCCCCGACAACACGCTCGCACCGATGACTGCCGCGGAACACGTTCCGGACACGCTGGAAGCCTGGCAGGCTGCCCTGGTCCTGGGCGCCTGGGTCATCATCCCCCTGCTGCTGGCTGGCATCCTGCTCAAGAAGCGGGACGTCTAGCAGGCAGCGCCTAGGCTCAGAACATGATTGATGCAGGACCCCTCGAGGACGCGCCGGCCGCCCAAGCCGGCGCGTCCTTCGCCGAAATCACGGCCCGACGCCGCGGCCGGCTGCGCCGCTTCCTGTTCCGTCGCCCCCGGGTGACGAACGCCATTGTGGTGCTCGCCTACCTGGTCCTGGTCACGCCGACGGCGGTGGAGTCCGTGCGCGGCGGGACCTGGCCGGTGGTGGTCCTGCTCGTCGGCGCGGCAGCAGCGCTGCTCTTCCGCCGCTCGCACCCGGTCCCGGTGTTGCTGGCCGTCGCTGTCCTGGAACTCTGGGTGTGCTCGCTGCATCCGTGGGGGTCCAACGCCTCGGCCGGACTATGGTTTGCGCTTTACTCGGTCGCCGTGGCCCGCCCCCGGCGCTTCACCCTGATCGCACTGGCCCTTTCGACGGCGCCGCTGGCGGTGCTGTACTTGATGCTGGCGGCCGGACCGTTGGACGGACGCCTGCCTGCCCTGGCGGACAGCGCGCCGGCCAACTTCCAGCTGGTCGCCAGCATCGCCGCCGGGCTTGGCGTCAGCCTCTCCAACGTCATTGCGGCCGGCATCGGCATCTCTGTCCGCCAGCGGCGCGAACACGAGCAGGAGATCACGGCGTGGGCCGCGACGACGGCGCAGCTTGGCTCCGTGAACGAACGCAACCGGATCGCCCGCGAGATGCACGACGTCGTGGCCCATTCGCTCACCGTGATGGTCAGCCTGTCCGACGGCGCCGCCGTCGTCCTCGAAAGGGATCCGGAACGGGCCGCCGCCGTCCTGGGCGAGCTGTCCCGCACGGGCCGGACGGCGATGGCGGACATGCGCCGGGTGCTCGGCGTCCTGCGCGATGACTCCGCCAACGGACCCGCCTCCCGGGAGCCGCTCGTGAGCGCCGACGCCCTGGCCAGGCTGCTGGCGGGATTCCGTACGGCGGGGCTGCCGCTGCACTACTCGCACACCGGACCCGCGCTCCCGGAAGATACCGCGTTCCTGCTGACGGTGTACCGGATTGTGCAGGAGTCCCTGACCAACGTGCTGCGCTACGGCCGGTCCCTGGGCCGTGTGGATGTCAGGATTGCCCGGACGGGCGATACCGTCAGCATCGAGGTGCAGGATGACGGCAAGGGAAGCCTTGAGCCCGCCGCGGTGCCGCTCGGCTCCGGCCAAGGCGTCCCGGGCATGCGGGAACGCACCCGGATCTACGCCGGCGGCGTGGAAGCCGGCCCGGCCGCGAACGGCGGCTGGCTGGTGCGCGCCGTCTTGAGCTGCAATGGAGAGAAGGAGAACCGATGAGTGAATCCGGACCGATCCGCATCCTGCTGGTCGATGACCAGCCCCTGCTCCGGATGGGGTTCCGGCTGATCCTCGAAGGCGAGGATGAGCTGTGCGTTGTCGGCGAGGCCTCCGAGGGCGCCGAGGCTGTACGCCGGGTGGCCGAGCTGCGGCCCGACGTCGTGCTGATGGATGTGCAGATGCCCGTACTCGATGGAATCGAAGCGACGCGGGCCATCTCTTCCAGCGGGTCGGCGGCCCGGATCATCATCCTGACCACCTTCGACCTCGACGAGTACGCCTTCGCCGGGCTGCAGGCCGGGGCCTCCGCGTTCCTGCTCAAGGATGTGGCGCCCGCGGAGCTGGTCAGCGCCGTCCGGGTCGTGGCCCGCGGCGACGCCGTCGTGGCGCCGCGCATCACGCAGCGGCTGCTGGAGACGTACGTGCGCAGCGGCCGGCCGGCCGACGACGGCGCCGCTCCGTCGCCGCCCTCCCCCGGTGCCCGGACGGGCAGGGATCCCCTGCTGGAGGATCTCACCCCGCGCGAGACCGAGATGCTGGAGGCCATTTCCGAGGGCCTGTCCAACGCGGAAATCGCGCACCGGTACTTCCTGTCGGAGGCGACCGTGAAAACCCACGTGCGGCGCATCCTGAACAAGCTGCAGCTCCGGGACCGGGTCCAGGCCGTGGTGTACGCCTACGAAACGGGCCTGGTGGTACCCAGCAACCCGGACTACTGACCCGGCGGGGCGGTTTCCCGTTAGTGGTTTCCGACGCATTTCAGAATTGTCCGTGAGGCAACAGACTGTGCCCTGGGAGCCCTCGCGTTGGAGTTGCGCCCGAAATCTGGAGGCGTAATCTGTGGGATTGCACAGGACGGCGTCCTTAAGTTGCGGTCTAGGGTGAAACGACACTGTGGTCCGCAACACATCCGTGCCTGCACATCCCTCCGGGGTCGTGCCTGGCGCGGGGCCCGGGCCGACACCACCCACTAAGGACGGCGCTTAATGCAGGCTGACCAGCAACTTTCCAAATCCCTGAAACCCCGCCATCTGTCCATGATCGCTATTGCCGGCGTCATTGGCGCAGGGCTCTTTGTCGGCTCCGGTGCCGCCATCCAGCAGGCCGGCCCTGGCATCCTCGTCGCCTACCTGGCGGCCGGCCTCGTGGTCATCCTCGTCATGCGAATGCTCGGCGAAATGGCGGCCGCCAACCCGGAAACCGGTTCGTTCTCCACCTACGCCGACAAGGCGCTGGGCCGCTGGGCCGGCTTCAGCATCGGCTGGCTCTATGCCTGGTTCTGGATCATTGTCCTCGGCATCGAGGCCACGGCGGGCGCTGCCATCATGCACCGGTGGGTGCCAGGCATCGACCAGTGGGTCTGGGCGCTGGCCCTGATGGTGCTGCTCACCCTCACCAACCTCGGTTCGGTGAAATCGTACGGCGAGTTCGAATTCTGGTTTGCCTCCATCAAGGTGGCCGCGATCGTGCTGTTCCTGTTGTTCGGCGTCGCCGCCATCCTCGGCCTGATTCCCGGCGTCCCGGCCCCGGGCCTGGATAACCTCACCGGCAAGGGCGGTTTCATGCCCAACGGTCCGGGCGCGGTGCTGGCCGGCATCCTGGTGGTCGTGTTCTCCTTCTTCGGCGCCGAAATTGCGACCATCGCCGCCGGCGAATCCGAGAACCCGGTCGATGCCGTCAAGAAGGCCGTGAAGTCCACGGTCTGGCGCATTCTTGTGTTCTACATCGGCTCCATCGCCATCGTGGTGACCCTGCTGCCCTGGAACTCCGCCTCCGTGGCGAAGAGCCCGTACGTCGCCGTGATCGAACTCTTCGGGATCCCCGGCGCCGGCACCATCATGGACGTCGTCGTGCTGACCTCCGTGCTGTCCTGCCTCAACTCGGGGCTCTACACGGCCAGCCGCATGCTCTTCTCGCTCTCCCGCCGCGGCGACGCGCCCCGCTCCTGGATGCGGATCTCCAAGCGCGGCGTGCCCGCCGCCGCGGTCCTGGCCTCCACGGTGGTCGGCTTTGTCACCGTGGGTCTGAACTACATCGCCCCCGACACCGTCTTCCTGTTCCTGGTCAACACCTCGGGCGCGATTGCCTTGTTCGTCTGGCTGGTCATTTCCGTATCCCAGCTGATTCTCCGGCGCCGGATGGGCGCCGGAGCCCGGGAGCTGCAGCTGAAAATGTGGCTCTTCCCGTACCTGACCTGGGTGGCGATCATCAGCATCGTCGCGTTGCTGGTGGGCATGGTGGTCCTGGATACCACGCGAGAGTCGCTGCTGCTCTCCCTGGCCCTCGCCGCGATTGTGGTCGGCATCGGGCTCTGGCGCTACCGCAGGAATGGCGCCGCTCCGGGCGCCGGCACGCGCGTGCCGGCCGGACGACGTCGGTCCGACGTCGACGCCGCCGGCGAGGACACAGCAAGTGAGGGCGTTTCCGCAGGCGTCGGCCCGGCGTCGTAAGGCCCTCCCGCAGCACGCGCAGCACGCGACCCGCACCGCACCCACTCCGCGCCACCGGACATGCCCCACTCAGCCCCCGGACATGCCCCACGCCGGCGACCAGCGATGGACATAGTGCCACTATGTCCATCCGCCGAACCCAGGGCTGGGCATGTCCGGCGGGCTGAGGGAGCATGTCCAGTCCTGGGTCCGGGAGGAGGGCATGTCCGGGGGCTGCGGGGAGCATGTCCAGTCCTGGGTCCGGGAGGAGGGCATGTCCGGCGTTGGAAGTCTGGCGGGGCCAGGAGCGGGCTCGCCGTGGCGGTGTAACCGCCGCACTAGACTCGGAGCCATGCCTTCCTCCGCCACAGCCGCAGACCACATCCAGGACCTCGGCGCGTACGTCAGCGCGTCGCCGTCGAGCTTCCACGCAGTCCACGAGGCGGCCCGTCGGCTGGACGAAGCAGGGTTTACCAGCCTCGACGAGCTGCAGCCCTGGACCACCCCCGTCGCCCCCACCCCCGCCGTCCCCTCCACGGGTAAGTTCTACGTGATCCGCGACGGCGCCCTCATCGCCTGGGCCACCCCGGAGGGGGCCGGACCCACCACGGGCTTCAACATCCTCGGCGCGCACACCGATTCGCCGTCGTTCAAGCTCAAGCCCAAGCCCACCACCGGTAAATTCGGCTGGCTGCAGGCCGGCGTCGAGGTATATGGCGGTCCGCTGCTCAACTCCTGGCTGGACCGGGAACTGCAGCTCGCCGGCCGGCTGGTGATGCTGGACGGCACCCAGCACCTGACCGCCACCGGGCCGCTGCTGCGCTTCCCGCAACTGGCCATCCACCTTGACCGCGCGGTGAACGACGGACTGGTCCTGGACAAGCAACAGCACATGAACCCGGTCTTCGGCCTCGGTGACCCCGCCGGCGCAGACCTCCTGGGCCTGCTCGCAGAGCGGGTGGCCGGCGCAACCGTGGACCCCGCACAGATCGGCGGCTACGACGTCGTCATCGCGGACACCCAGGCTCCCGCCGTGTTCGGTGCCAAGGATGAGTTCTTCGCCTCCGGCCGGCTGGACAACCTCTCCGCCGCTCACGCCGGACTCGCCGCCCTCATCGCGCACGCCGCCGGGACCGTCCCGGCTGGCGGCCCGATTGCCGTGCTGGCCGCTTTCGACCACGAGGAAATCGGCTCCGCCTCGCGCTCCGGTGCCTGCGGCCCGATCCTGGAGGACGTCCTGGTCCGCATTTCGGACGGGCTCGGGGCCACGGCAAGCCAGCGGCGGCAGGCGTTCGCGGCGTCGTTCTGCGTTTCTGCCGACGCCGGCCACGCCGTCCACCCCAACTACCCCGAGCGCCACGATCCGGCCAACCGCCCGGCCCTGAACGGCGGCCCGCTGCTGAAGATCAACGCCAACCAGCGCTACGCCACGGACGCCGCCGGCGCGGCGCTGTGGGCGCGGCTGTGCACCGATGCCGGGATCCCGTACCAGGAATTCGTCTCCAACAACGTGATGCCGTGCGGTTCCACGATCGGCCCGTTGACGGCCACCCGGCTCGGGATCAGAACGGTCGACGTCGGCGTCCCGCTGCTTTCAATGCACTCCGCGCGCGAACTCTGCGGCGTCGAGGATCCGCGCCGGCTGGCGGCGGTCACCGAGCTGTTCTTCCGGACCGCCTCCTAGCGGGCCAGGCCCGCTCTGACAGGCGCCTGCGACGTTATCCACAGCCCCAAAGGAGTGCTTTCGCCGGCGGCGGCGCCGCGGCTAGGCTGAAGTCAGAGAAATCGCTGAAACCGGCCCGGATGCACTAAGCTATTGAAGTCTGTGCTGCGCCCTGCCTCCGTTCCGGGGGCGATGTGCCGCGCAAGCACCGCAAATGAACCTCCTGTTACGGAAATGCCGTAACCGCTTAGCCCAAAGGAGGTGGGTTCACATATGCGTCCTTACGAATTGATGGTAATCATCGACCCCGAGGTCGAAGAGCGTACCGTTGAGCCAACGCTTCAGAAGTTCCTGAACGTCATCACCACCGATGGTGGAACCATCGAAAAGGTTGACATCTGGGGCCGTCGTCGACTGGCTTACGAAATCCAGAAGAAGTCCGAAGGTATCTACGCCGTGGTGAACTTCACCGCCGCGCCGGCTACCGCCAAGGAACTTGACCGCCAGCTGAGTCTCAATGAGACCATCATGCGCACCAAGATCACCCGCCCCGAAGAGCAGAAGGTTGTTGCTGAGTAATCAGCTCCACCCCTCAATCTTTAACCCCGCAGGAACGAACAAGGAGGCAGTAGATGGCAGGCGAAACCACTATTACGGTCATCGGTAATCTCACCAATGACCCCGAACTGAGGTTCACACCGTCAGGTTCGGCAGTAGCGAACTTCACCATCGCTTCTACGCCCCGCACCTTCGACCGCCAGTCCAATGAATGGAAGGACGGGGAAACCCTGTTCCTCCGCGCATCGGTATGGCGCGAAGCAGCCGAAAACGTCGCCGAGTCCCTCACCAAGGGCATGCGCGTGATCGTTTCCGGCCGCCTGAAGAGTCGTTCCTACGAAACGAAGGAAGGCGAGAAGCGCACCGTCATCGAGCTTGAGGTCGATGAAATCGGCCCCAGCCTGCGCTACGCCAACGCCAAGGTCAACCGTACCCAGCGCTCCGGCGCCGGAAGCGGCGGCCAGGGCGGATTTGGCGGCGGCAACAGCGGCGGCTTCGGTGGCAACTCTGGTGGAAACCAGGGTGGCAACTCCGGCGGAAGCTGGGGCGGCAACCAGCCCGCAACGCAGGACGACCCCTGGGCCACGCCCGGGGTCAGCAATGCAGGCGGCTGGGGCAACGGCCCGGATTCCGAACCTCCCTTCTAAACAACATCTAAGGTCCGACGTCGGGATCTGCGAGGCAGCCGCATGGCAGCCCGCGCGGCGAACGGCACGGACCACCACCATCCCGTGGATCAATATCCACGGGCTCCATCGAATAGGAGCTCCACGATGGCTAAGGCTGAACTCCGTAAGCCCAAACCAAAGTCCAACCCCTTGAAGGCCGCTGACATCACTGTCATCGACTACAAGGACGTAGCATTGCTGCGCAAGTTCATCTCCGACCGCGGAAAGATCCGCGCCCGTCGCGTCACTGGCGTCACGGTGCAGGAACAGCGCAAAATCGCCCAGGCAATCAAGAACGCCCGCGAAGTTGCTCTGCTGCCTTACTCCGGCGCTGGCCGCGGCTAGGGAAGGGATTAACTAACATGGCAAAGCTCATTCTGACCCACGAAGTAACCGGTCTCGGTGCTGCTGGCGACGTTGTCGAGGTCAAGGACGGTTACGCACGTAACTACCTGCTGCCCCGCAACTTCGCCCTGACCTGGTCCAAGGGCGGCGAGAAGCAGGTTGAGTCCATCAAGGCTGCCCGCGTTGCCCGCGAGCACGCTTCCCTGGAAGACGCTCAGAAGCAGGCTGCTGCACTGCAGGCCAAGCCGGTCAAGCTCGTCGTCAAGGCTGGCGAGACCGGACGCCTGTTTGGCACCGTCAAGCAGGCCGACGTTGCTGACGCCGTTGAGGCTGCCGGTCTCGGCCGCATCGACAAGCGCAAGGTTGAACTGCCGGCTCACATCAAGTCGACCGGTTCCTACCAGGCCAACGTCCGTCTGCACGACGACGTTTCCGCTGTGATCGAACTCGACGTAGTTTCAGGCAAGTAGTCTTTCTGACTGACTGAACTGCGCAAGAGGCCCCCGCCTCCGGATTCCCGCTGGGAACCGGACGCGGGGGCTTCTGCTTTTAACACCGGCTCAGCTTGAACGCCGGCTAGCCGTGGTGCAGGACCGTCGTGACGTGCCGGTAGCCAGCCCGGATCAGCTCGGCGAGCACCGCCTCGTCGACGTCGTCGAGCTTGTTGAGGTACAGACAGCCCGCCCCGATCCGGTGCTTGCCGAGCCGCGCCAGCAGCGGGCCCGACGCCGGGCCCCCGCCCAGTCCGTAGAGCGAAAGACTCGCCTTGCGCGGCGAAAAACCGACGGCGGGGGCGTCGCCCTCGCGTCCGGTCCCGTACTTGTAGTGATAGCGCCCGAAGCCAACGATGGTCGGGCCCCACATCTGCGGTTCCTGCCCCGTCGCTTCGGCCATCAGGGCCAACAGCCGGAGGCCGTCGCGCCGTCGGACGGGATGCTCGACGGCGGCCAGGAACGCCTCCACTGAGGCGCCGGAGGGCTGGGTCTTGTTTTCGCTCGTGTTACGGGTTGCATTCGGGACCATGCGGGAAGTCTCACAGAGCCGGGCGCCCTTGTCAGCCCGGGGGCAGTGGCATGCCGGGGGAACAGGGGAATAAAGACGTAGCTCCGCCGCTTCTACAGGTAGATGCAAATGCATACAGTTAGCAACACTGTGAATCAGCTACAGGAGCACACCGTGGAAACCCGTCGCATTACCGTTCTCTCCGCCGGACTCGGCGTCCCGTCGTCGAGCCGCCTGCTGGCGGACCAGCTGGCGGCCTCGGCCGAACGCCAGCTCGCCGCCGCGGGCTATGCCGTGACCGTCGACGTCCTCGAACTGCGGGACCTGGCTGTTGAGATTGCGAACAACTTCGTGACCGGATACGCCGCGCCGCGGCTGGCCGAGGCGATCGCGGGGGTCGAGGCCTCGGATGGCATCATTGCCGTCAGCCCGGTCTTCAGCGCCTCGTACAGCGGCCTGTTCAAGTCGTTCATCGACGTGCTGGATCCCAAATCGTTGGAGGGTAAGGCGGTCCTGTTGGGTGCCACGGCGGGTACCGACCGGCACCAGATGGTGCTGGACTTCGCGATGCGGCCGCTCTTCACCTACCTGCGCACCCGGACCGCCGCCACCGCCGTCTTTGCCGGCCCGCAGGACTGGGGATCGGCCGGCGACGGCGGAACGCCCCTCTCCGCACGGATCGACCGGGCAGCGGGCGAGTTCAGCCGTCTGCTCGAAGGCGCGCAACCGCGGTCCCGGCAGGCCCCGCTGGAGTCGCTTCCATTTGAACAGCTGCTCGCAGGGATCTCCGGCCGCAACTAGGACGCGCAAAAAGGAGTGCTGTTCGGGCTAGGTGTTCGGCCTGCGGGCCTACCGGCCGCAGCCCGTCAGTCCTCGAGCAGGGCGATGAATTCGCGGGCCTGCTTGAGCGAGATGTCCGAGTGCCGGGTCAGGGCCGCGGCGGCGCCCTCGGCGTCGCCGCTCCGGGCCAGGGTGCGGATCCGGCCGTATATCTCATCGTTGAGCATATTGCTGCTGACTTCGCGCGTGACGTCACCCTTGCTGGCGATCGCCCGGTACCGGTAGGGAAAACGCTGCGGCGCATCGTCCTCCTCGTCGTCGGCCGGCTCCTCAGGCGCCTGCTGGGGCCGGTACGGCTGTGGATGGGCAGCGAGGGCTCCTACGGCGTCCCGGGAGGCGCGGAGCCCTTCTCCGGTGGCTTCCAGATAGAGCTTGATCGCGCCCATGGCCTGGCCCTGGGCGATCAGAGCGTACAGGCGGCGGTGCTGCTCCTGGTCCAGCCTCGCGGCGGCAGTGCGCGCCAGCTCTGCTGAATTGCGGATGGGCTGCGGATCCTCGTCCTGCAGTCGCGGCGGCCGGCGGCGCGCCATCGCCCTGGCGGCGAGTACGACGACGACGCCCACGAGCACGAGGATCAGAAGGGGGACTAGCAGGGCTTCCATGGACTACAGCCGATCTACGTAATTCTTGGCGGTCAAGAGGTCAGCATGCGTGGCCTGGCGCAACAACTTGATGGCCTGGACTTTGTGGCCGGAGCGGGCCAGGGCCTGGAGTTGAAAAGTGAATTGAGGACTCAGTTGGCCTCCGGGCAGCACGGCCCCCAAGTAGCCGGGACGCCCTGCGTCGCTAAAGGAACTGCCACTGCCGCCGGCGGGGGTGCCCCGGCCGGCGCGGGCGTGCTCTGCCTGTTGCGACTGTTGCTGTTCATTCTGGCTGGGCCGCGTCGCCGCATCCACCCGGGCGCGGGCAGCCATGGCGGCCTTGACCTGCGCTTCGTAGTGGGCCCGGGACCGCATGGCCAGTTCCAGCTGGTAGCGCTCGGCGTCGGAGATGCCGAAATTGCGCGGCTTTAGCGCCGCGGAGACCGCCCACAGCACTGCGGCCAGGATGAGGGCGGGCAGCATGATGATCAAGACATCGCCCATGGCCAAAGCTTATGCCAGATAGCAGTTATCCACAGCACATTCCGGGGGCGGCATACCGGCCCCGTGGGATGCCGTCAATTTTCAGCCCTTCCGCATGACAAGCATCACAGTATGCGCATATCTGGGATGTTCTGTGCTCCGGCCGGCGGCATGGTATCCCCAGCCGGGAGCTGCAAGCTGTGGATGAAGCTTGCGAAAAATTGTTTTTGATCCACAGTCGGGCAGTAGCGTTTCTGCAGGTCAGGCCTGTATTGGCGACGAAAGAATTTCTCTATCCACAGGCCGGCCCACAGGCTGTGCACAAGCAGGCGGCCTTAGTCCACAAGTTATCCACAGCCGCGGCGGCAGCCCGGGTTGGTGCCTGCCCGATCGGGGGATAACGTTGCGGGTGTCCAGCTTGGCGGCACCGAAATCCGGTCACCGCGGCACCGGCACCGCGACGCCGGCGCACCGGTTTCGGAGGGCAGCCGCGGACCGCCGCAGCACTACAGCACGGACAAATTGTCGGGGCCCGCTGATAGGAAGAAACCGGTGGATGGCTGCCGGACCGTGCGGCAGCTGCACCACCACACACGGCTCAGCGCCGCCGGCACACTTAATTCCACCGGCGCATTATGAAGGACGGCAGTTTTGTCAGTTACGCATCTGGACTCGGTCGAGGGCACTCGGGGCTCTGAAGGCAGCCGCAAGCCGCCCCAGGACATTCCCGCTGAGCAGTCGGTGCTGGGCGGCATGATGCTTTCCAAGGATGCCATCGCGGACGTCGTGGAAATCCTTCGCGGCCAGGACTTCTACCGCCCGGCGCATGAAACGGTCTATGAGGCCATCATCGACCTGTACGGCCGCGGCGAGCCCGCCGACGCCGTCACCGTCTCGGACGAGCTGACCAAGCGTGGCGAAATCAACCGGATCGGCGGCCCAGCCTACCTCCACGAGCTGATCCAGACCGTCCCCACCGCGGCAAACGCCGGTTACTACGCTGAGATCGTGGCCGAGCGGGCCGTCCTGCGGCGGCTGGTCAACGCCGGGACCAAGATCGTCCAGCTCGGTTACGGGCAAGATGGCGAGGTGGAAGACCTGGTGAATCAGGCACAGGCCGAGGTCTATGCCGTGGCCGAGCGCCGCACGGCCGAGGACTACGTCGTCCTCAAGGACGTAATGGAAGCCACCGTGGATGAGATCGAGGCCTCCGGCCATCGCGGCGAAGGAATGGTGGGCGTCCCCACCGGCTTCTACGAGCTCGACGAGCTGACCCACGGCCTGCACCCAGGCCAGATGATCGTTATCGCCGCCCGCCCCGCCGTCGGCAAGTCCACCTTCGCGCTGGACTTCGCCCGCTCCGCGGCCATCAAGAACAACCTCGCCACCGTGATGTTCTCCCTGGAAATGGGCCGGAACGAGATCGCCATGCGCCTGCTGTCGGCGGAGGCCACGATCGGCCTGCAGGACCTTCGCAAGGGCACCATCAAGGACGAGCAATGGTCCAAGATCGCCACCACGATGGGCCGGATGAATGATGCCCCGCTGTTCATCGACGACAGCCCCAATATGTCGCTGATGGAGATCCGCGCCAAGTGCCGCCGCCTGAAGCAGCAGCACGACCTCAAGCTGGTCATCCTCGACTACCTGCAGCTGATGAGTTCCGGCAAGAAGGTCGAATCGCGCCAGCAGGAAGTCTCCGAGTTCTCCCGGGCCTTGAAGCTGCTGGCCAAGGAACTCCAGGTTCCCGTGATTGCACTCTCGCAGCTGAACCGTGGCTCCGAGCAGCGCCAGGACAAGCGGCCCATGGTCTCTGACCTCCGCGAGTCCGGCTCGATCGAGCAGGACGCCGACATGGTGATCCTGCTGCACCGCGAAGACGTTTACGACAAGGAATCGCCGCGCGCAGGGGAGGCGGACATCCTCATCGCCAAGCACCGCAACGGCCCGACCAAGGACATAGTGGTGGCCTTCCAGGGCCACTACTCCCGCTTCGCCAACATGGCGGGGGACGCGGGCGGCGGCTTCTAGAGCAGGTGGTTGGGCAGCCGGTTGCCCGGCGCCCGGCCCCGGATCTCCAGCAATTCCCGGACGTGGGCGTGCAGCCGCCGGTCCTCCTCCGAGGCCGGGACCCACTGCGGGATCGGCACGGCGGCGCCGCTCCCGTCGCGGGCCACCATGACGGTCAGGCAGTAGGTGGTGAGGTTCAGCTCGTGGCCCTTGGGGTCCCCGGAGCGGACGTGTACGGCAACGTGCATGCCTTTCGTTCCGGTGTACACCAGCCGGGCCTCCACCTCCACCAGATCGCCGATCAGCAGCGGCCGGTAGAACCGCACGCCGCCGGAGAAGACCGCCACGGTGTCCTTACCGCAGTAGCGCGAGGCGCAGACGAAGGCGGCCTCATCGATCCACTTCATGACGGTGCCGCCGTGGACCTTGCCGCCCCAGTTCACATCCGTGGGCGCGGCCATGAACCGCAGCGTGACGCGTTCGGCGGTTCCGGCGTCGGTGTATTCCTGCCCGCTCATGGCCTGGACGATGTCCTCGCGGACCTTGATCCGCGCCAGCGCATGATCGCGCTGTTCGATTTCCTCCGGCGTGGTCGGTTCAAAGGACGGCACCGGAATCGGCTTGCCGTCTTCGCCCACCGCCACGAAGATCACCAGGCACTGGCTGCGCATGGTGGCCGGCCCGCCCTTCGGGTCGCCCGAGGAGACCACGGTGCGGATGTGCATGGAGGACCGGCCGGTATAGACGATGGTGGCCGTGACCTCCACCATGTCGCCGCTGTTGACCGGATCCGCGAAGTGGATGTTCCCAACGTAGGCGGTCACGCAGTAGGACTTCGCCCAGCCGACGGCGGCGGCATAGGCCGCCTTATCCACCCACTCCAGCACCGTCCCGGCGTCCACCGAGCCGCTGTGCCCGACGTCCATGGGGGCGGCCAGAAAGCGCAGTGTGACGGCATGGGCGGAAGTCTCAGTCATGGAAGCGAGTGTACTGACGGCCGGGCCAGCCGGCGCAGGGCCGCGACACAATCCCGGCGCCGGCCGCCACACACGACGACGGCGGGCGGCCACCTCGAAGGTGACCGCCCGCCGTCGTGCGGTGGTGCGAAGGGCCCCTAGGCGAGGACGCCGAGCTTGGAGCCGGGCCGGCCGAAGAGTGCCTTGTCCACGGAGAGCTTGCCGGCGCCGACCAGGGCCACGGCCACGGCGGCGGCAGCCAGCATGAGCACCAGTTCATAGCCGCCGGTGGCGGCAAATATTCCTGCTGCGGCATGTACCAGGAACAGGGCACCCAGCATGTCCACCGCGAGCAGCACGGCAAACACGCGGGTCAGCACGCCGAGGATCAGGGCGACGCCGCCGACGAGTTCCAGCGTGGCAATGACCGGTGCGGTGAAGTTGGCCGCCGGAACGCCCATCTGCGCGAAGGAGGCCTGGGTGCCGGCAATGGTCCACTCGTTGAACTTCTGCCAGCCGTGGGCGGCGAACAGGAAGCCGGTGACGATGCGGAGGATCGTGCGGGCGGTGGTGGTCAGTGTGGGCTGGTTCATGGGGGATCCCGTCCTGGGTGGGCCGCGGCGGGGCACGCTGCCACGGTTTAGTTGAAAGTTCAACCTATATATTTCCGGGAAATCAGTTGAAAAGTCAACTAAAGCAAGTCGTGCGACGCCTGCAGGAGCGCTAGGGTGGTCGCGTGCCAGCCCCCTCCCCAACTTCCGCACTCGCGTCCCCGGCCGGTCGCCGCCGGGAAATTCTGCGCCTGGCCGTCCCGGCCTTTGGGGCGCTGATCGCCGAGCCGCTCTTCCTGCTCGCCGACTCGGCGATTGTCGGGCACCTGGGCGTGGCGCAGCTCGCCGGCGTCGGACTGGCCTCGGCCGTGCTGCATACCGCGGTGGGGCTGATGGTGTTTCTCGCCTATTCCACAACTCCCGCCGTGGCGCGCGCCATCGGCAACGGCCAGCTGCCAAAGGCGCTGGCTGCAGGGCGGGACGGCGTGTGGCTGGCCCTGCTGCTGGGCACTGTCCTGGCAGCCGCCGGATTCCTCGCGGCCGAACCTCTGCTGGACCTGATGGGCGCGCGCGGCGAAGTGCGGACCTTTGCCGTGGACTACCTCCGCTGGTCCTTGCCGGGCCTCGTGGCCACCCTGCTCATCTTCGCCGGGACCGGAGTGCTGCGGGGTCTGCAAGACACCCGGACCCCGCTGGCAGTGTCCGCCGCCGGCTTCACCGTCAATATCCTGCTGAACCTTTTCCTGGTCTACGGGCTGCAGCTCTCGGTCGCCGGATCGGCCCTCGGCACCAGCATCGCCCAATGGGCCATGGCGCTGGTCTATCTCGTGATGGTGCAGCGCAACGCCCGAGACCACGGCGTGTCCCTGTTTCCGGACTGGCGCGGTGTCCGGACCCTGGCCCGGGTGGGGTCGTGGCTGATGCTGCGCACGCTGAGCCTGCGGATCGCGATCCTCGCCACCGTCCTCGTGGCCACCGCCCAGGGGCCGGTCAATCTGGCCGCCCACCAGCTGGCGATGACCGTGTTTACTTTCCTGGCCTTTGCCCTGGATGCCCTCGCGATCGCCGCCCAGGCGCTGATCGGCAAGGAACTGGGCGCGACCCACCCGGCAACGGCGCGGGAGCTTACCGGAACGATGGTCCGCTGGGGACTGGGCTTCGGCGTCCTGACCGGGATCCTGCTGGCCGCCGCGGCGCCGTGGGCGGGGCTGCTGTTCACCAACGACGGCGGCGTCCGGGCCGCCCTTACGCTCGCCTTGTGGGTCTTGGCCGCGGGGCAGCCGGTCGCGGGCTACGTCTTTGTGCTCGACGGCGTGCTGATCGGCGCCGGCGACGCGCGGTACCTGGCGATTGCCGGCGTCGTGAATCTCGCCGCCTATTTGCCCCTGCTGCTGTGGGTCCGGCTCTCGGGCGCCGACGGCGGCGCGGCACTGTTCTGGCTCTGGGCGGCCTTCTCGCTGGGCTACATGCTGGCCCGCGCGTTGACACTGGGGCTGCGGGCGCGCACGGACCGGTGGATGCTGCTCGGGGCCCGGTGAAGGGCCGCAGGGCCGGGGCTGCGGCCCGGTGCGGGCCGGGGATCCGGCACCCACTAAACTGGTCGGGTGACTCTCCCCGCAGCCCCCCGCGCTTCGACCCTTCCCGCCGCCACCGACCTGTGGAGGCCGGTGCTGGTCCGGGCCGGCGTCGCCCTGGTGTTCGGCGCCGTCACCGTGTTCTGGGCGGCGCCCCCGGTCGCGGGCATGGGCTGGACGGGTGGCCTTTATCTGCTGGCCACCGGCGTGGCGCTGGTCTGGAGTGTCCGGAAGACCGGGCTGACGCACGGTGAGCGCGGCGCCAAGATTCTCGCCGCCGCCGGGGCTGTGCTGGCCGGCACCGGCGTCGCGGTGGCGCTGCTCACCGGAAGCCTAGTGTTCGGCACCCTGGCCGCCGTGGGCCTGGGCCTGGCCGGGGTCGCGGAACTTTATCTGGGGGTGGCCGCACGCCGACGCTCGGTCCTGGCGCGAGACTGGATTGCCTCCGGCGTAATCGGCCTGGGCACTGCGGTTGTGCTGCCGTTTTTCATTGACCTCGGCCCGCACGCGCTGCTGGGCGTCGCCGGCGGCGGCGCGATCCTCAGCGGCGTGCTCTGGGCCCTGGCCGGGCTGACCCTGCGCCACGATGGGCGGGGCGTTTCCGCGGAGGCCGTAAACTAGTACGGACAGGTTCTACCCGGCGTAGAACAACCGCGGTATCACGACTGCCACGCCTGATCGGCGCTGGCGGCAGGAGGAAAGCATCTTGGCAGAGCAGAAATCAGGAGAACGCCGCAGCCTGCGGACCTCGGTCAAGGGACCGCTGATGTTCTCCGCGTTCTGGGCAGTGCTGGCCTTCTTCGCCGTCCTGATCTTCGCCTCCGGTGGAAGTGACAAGGAAGCCCGCTACGACCTGGCCTTCACCGCAGCCGGCATTGCCTTCATCGCCACGCTCGTGCTCGCGGCCATGCTCTCGATGAGCTACAAGGAGAACGCCGAGCACCTGGGCAAGGGTTCCGGCGTCAACCTGAGCTCCCGGCGGCCGGCGACGCCCCGCGGCGGCCACACCCCGCAGCCGGGTCCCGACGCGGACACCCGCGACGCCGGCGGGGACATCAGCTAGCAGGTGGCGACGCCGGCCGGGGTGCGCCGCTAAGAGGCCGCCTTCCGCGCCCGGTAGGCCGCGACGTGCGCGCGGTTGGCGCAGTTCCCGGTGTCGCAATAGCGTTTCGAACGGTTCCGGCTGAGGTCCAGCACGACGGCGTCGCAATCATCCGCGGCGCAGACCAGCATCCGGTCCATTTCCTTGCTGCGGATCACGTCCACCAGCCCCATCGCGGCCTCGGTACTCATCCGGTCGGCCAGGGGGGCCTCGGGGGTGGTTGCATGCAGGTGCCAGTCCCACCCGTCATGCTTCATCAGCTGCGGCAGGGCCTTGGCGTCGCGCAGCAGGCGGTTGACGGTGTCGACGGCGGTGCCCTCATCGGCCAGCCACAGCGCCGCGAGCCGGGCACGCAGCCGGTGCACGCTGGCCAATTCCGCGGCATCCCGGGTCCGCGAGCCGCTGAAGTTCTCGGCCGCGAGAAAGCGGTCCAGGTCCGCGACGGTGGCCAGTTGCTCTTCCCCGTTGGCGGCCGTGTTGATCAGGCTGACCACCGAACGCAGCGCAACCTCAGTGTCAGGGGCAAATATCATCTTGACTCCTTACGTCGACCGGGCGTACTGTCATGACCATCACCCAACTTTACTCCTGACAGGAGACTGCCCGTGTCTGCCGCACGCCGTCCCGCCGGAGCCCCGGCCGCAACCCGTCCCGCACCCCGCGCTGCCCAACAGCCCATGCCGGGCGCGTCGGGCGCGTCCGGCTTCCTCGCCTCCGGCCTGGGGGTGGCCCTGTTTTCCTCCGCGGTGTTCGGGCTCTCCGGCTCCTTCGCCAAGGCGTTGCTTGAGACGGGCTGGACGCCGGGCGCCGCGGTGACCGCACGGCTTACCGGCGCCGCGCTGGTCCTGGCCGTCCCCGCCGTTGCCGCGTTGCGCGGCCGGTGGCACCAGCTCAGGAACAACTGGCTGACCATCCTGCTGTTCGGCCTGATCGGCGTCGCCGCCTGCCAGCTGTTTTATTTCAACGCCGTCGCGCGGCTCTCTGTCGGCGTCGCGCTTCTGCTCGAATACCTCGCCCCGGTGATGATCGTGCTGTGGCTCTGGGCCGCCAGCCGGCGGCGCCCGCAGGCGCTGACCATTGCCGGAACGCTGCTCTCGCTCGGCGGCCTGGTTCTGGTGCTGGACCTCACCGGGGCGGTCAAGATCGACGTCGTCGGCGTGCTGTGGGGGGTCGCGGCCGCCGTCTGCCTGGCCATCTATTTCTTCATCACGGCCAAGGAAAATGACACCCTGCCGCCGATCGTGCTGGCCTCGGGAGGTCTGATGGCGGGCGCGGCCGTAATGTGGCTGGCCGCGGCCACCGGGTTGCTGCCGATGGCCGCCAGCACGGCCGACACCCGGCTGGGTCCCTGGGTCACGCCGTGGTGGGTGGCGCTGGGCGGCCTGGTCCTCCTTGCCACCGTGCTCGCCTACGTCTCCGGCATCGTGGCAGCGCGGGCACTGGGCTCCAAGGTCGCGTCCTTTGTCTCGCTCACCGAGGTGCTCTTCGCCGTCATCTGGGCCTGGCTGCTCCTCGGCGAGCTGCCAGGCCCCGTCCAGCTCCTGGGCGGTATCCTGATCGTCGGCGGGGTGGTGCTGGTCCGCTGGGACGAACTGCGCCGGCCCGCCCGCTTCGGCGCCGAACTCGACCACGCCAACGACGTCGAGCCCGTCCCCTAAGCCCCTCAACCCAAGTAGCTCGCAGTAGGTGGCGTTTTGAGCATCCAAAACGCCACCTACTGCGAGCCAGTTGGGCGGGGCGGGGGTTACTTGCCGAAGCTGCGCAGCCGCAGCGAGTTCGCCACCACCAGCACCGAGCTCGCCGCCATCGCGGCGCCGGCGATCATCGGATTGAGCAGGCCCAGGGCCGCCACCGGAATGCCCACCGCGTTGTAGAAGAAGGCCCAGAAAAGGTTGGTCTTGATCGTGGCGAGCGTGCGGCGGGAGAGCTCGATGGCCTGGCCGACCTGCCCCAGCCCGTCGCCCATCACGGTCAGGTCCGCGGCTTCGATGGCAACGTCGGTGCCGGAGCCCATCGCGATGCCCAGATCCGCCTGGGCCAGTGCCGCGGCGTCGTTCACGCCGTCGCCGGCCATCGCCACCGTGGCGCCGGCGGCCTGCAGGGCACGGACCGCGGCGACCTTGCCTTCCGGCAGCACGCCCGCGAAGACGTCCTCCGGCGGGATGCCGACGGCGGTGGCCACCTGGCCTGCCACCGCGGCGTTGTCGCCGGTCAGCAGGATGGGCCGCAGTCCCAGCTCCCGGAGCCGGGCGATGGCCGCGGCCGAACCGGGCTTGACGCTGTCGCGCAGGCTGATGATGCCTGCCGGCATTCCGTCCACGGCCACCCAGATCGCGGTGGCCCCCGCCCCCTCGGCGGCCGCGAGGGCCGCCTGCTGCGCATCGGTGACGGCGATACCGTTCTCCTGTAGCCAGCCCGCGCGGCCCACCACGACGAGGCGCCCTTCGACGCCGCCGCGGACGCCGCCGCCCGGGGCCGAGTGGAATCCGGCGACGGCGGGCAGCCGCGCGCCGTCGCCGGTCCCTGGCTCCGCGGTCAATGCGGCTGCCGCGATGGCACGGGCGATGGGGTGCTCGGAGGCGGCCTCCGCCGCGCCGGCGAACCGCAGGACGTCGTCCTCGGCGAACGGTGCAAACGCGCGGGTGCCGGTGACGCCAAGGCGTCCGGTGGTGACGGTGCCGGTCTTGTCCAGCAGGATGGTATCCACTGTGCGGGTATCCTCGAGCACCTGGGGACCCCTGATCAGAAGGCCAAGCTGGGCGCCGCGGCCGGTGCCTGCGAGCAGCCCGACCGGCGTGGCCAGGCCCAGGGCGCACGGGCAGGCAATGACCAGGACCGCGACGGCGGCGGTGAAGGCGGCACGTAATTCGGCCGTGCTGACAACCGGCCCGGCGGCGAGCAGCCACGCTCCGAAGGTGACAGCGGCGAGGACGAGAACCACCGGGACGAAGACGGCGCTGATGCGGTCCGCGAGCCGCGCGATCGGCGCCTTCCCGGACTGTGCCTGGGAGACCAGCCGGCCCATTTGCGCCAGCGTGGTGTCGGCGCCGACCCGGGTGGCGCGGACCAGAAGCCGCCCCGAGGTGTTGATGGTGGCACCCGTGACCGGACTGCCCGGCCCCACCTCGACCGGCATCGACTCGCCGGTAACCAGGGACGCGTCCACGGCGGAGGCACCCTCAATGATCACCCCGTCGGTGGCGATCTTCTCGCCGGGGCGGACGACGACGACATCGCCGGCTTTGAGCCGGTCCGCGGGCACCTGGAATTCGAGTCCGTCCCGGAGCACCGTCGCATCCTTGGCGCCCAGGTCCAACAGTGTCTTGAGCGCGTCGCCCGCCTTCTGCTTGGCGTTGGCCTCCAGGTAGCGGCCCAGCAGCAGGAAGGTGGTGACGACGGCGGCGACCTCGAAGTACAGGCCCCCGGAACCCATGGCCTCCATGGCCGGATCCGCGGTGAGAAGCGGATCGGCCAGCAACTGCCAGGCGGAAAAGACGTAGGCCGCCGTCACGCCGATCGACACCAGCGTGTCCATGGTGGACGCCAGGTGCCGGGCGTTCACGGCGGCGGCCCGGTGGAACGGCCAGGCCGCCCAGCTGACCACCGGCAACGCCAGGGCGCCGGCCACCCAGCCCCAGTGGGGGAACTGGAGTGCCGGGAACATCGAGATCAGGAAGACGGGGATGGTGAGGACGGTTGCGGCGAGCAGGCGGGTCTTCAGCGTTGTTGCCGGATTCCCGGCCGCCGCTTCGCCGGCACCGGCGGGGTTGGCGGTGGCCCGGATCGTTGCCTTGTAGCCGGCGGAGTTCACCGTGGCGGTGATCTGCTCGTCTGTGATGTTGGCCGGGACGGTGACCCGTGCGGATTCCAGCGGGAGGTTGACCAGGGCGTGCACGCCGTCGAGCTTGCCGAGCTTCCGTTCGACCCGGCCCACGCAGGAGGCGCAGGTCATGCCCTCGATGTCGAGTTCAACCACCCTGCCGCCGGGCTGGTCCTGCTGTTGCGCGTTGCTCACGGTTGTTTCCCTCGGTCCTGCCTGCTAATTTCTGTCCCATTGACTCCCGCCAGACCAGGTCCCGCACCGCGTGGTCCCGCCCGCCTGAGTCAGGCTCAGGCCTCGTTGGCAACCACCAGGTACCCGGCTTCGGCGACCGCTTCGCCGATTTCGGCGGGCGAGAGTGCGGCCTCGGAGGTGATCGTCACGGTGGAGATCCCGCCGGCGTTGAGGTCGACGTCGACGCTTTCGACACCGGCCAGTGCCTCAAGCTCTTCGGAGACGGAGGATACGCAGTGTCCGCAGGTCATGCCGGATACCTCGACGGTGGTGGAAACGGTGCTCATGGCTTGCTCCTTGGTGGGGGACTGGCAGTCGTTCATCAGCCCGCTGGTGGGGTGGGTGGTGTTGCCGCTAGCGCAGCAGGCGGCCGATGGCATCGGTCGCCTCCTTGACTTTGAAGTCGATGGCTTCGGCCCGGCGCTCCGGATCGGGTTCCGCGGCCGCTCCCATTACGCAGTGGCCGATGTGTTCTTCGACCAGCCCAAGGCTGACGGCGTGCAGGGCCTTCGTGGCGGCGGCGACCTGGGTGAGGATGTCGATGCAGTACTTGTCCTCGTCGACCATCCGGGCAATGCCGCGGACCTGCCCTTCGATCCGCTTGAGCCGCTTGAGGTAGGCGTCCTTGTTGGCGGAGTAGCCGTGCTGAGGGGTCAGGGCGTCGTCCAGGGGGGCCGCGACGGAGGCTTCGGACTCGTTCATGCCCTCAACATATACCCGCCGGGGGTATATGGCAAGTACCCCCAGGGGGTATCAAACCTTGCAAGGTGCGGTCCGGAAATTAAAGAGCTCCGGAGTGCGTTATTGGGGGATACGCACTCCGGAGCAGCTATGGGGTAGGAGGTTTCCCGCCTACGAATTCAACCTTACGTGGCGGCGGCGACCATCCGCCAGCACCTCGAATAACTACTTTCGCTTTATTTTTTCGGGGCCCGCCGCGGCGTGAAATGTTGGCGGACCGGACCGTCCGCGGACAGTTGGCCCGCGTGAAAGTCAAAGTGCTCGGTGGGGTAAGCGTAGACGTCCGCCAGGGACATCGTCGCCCGGAAGAACGGATCCCAGCGCGCGGGAAAGGACATCGCGCGGCCCAGGTCGGCAGGGGTTTCCTTCGCCAGTCCGCGTACCAGGCGTGAAGTCACCCGCCGAAGTTTCGCTGCCATCCTGCGGCCGTTGTAGACGCGTGCACCCGCTCTGGAGCCCCAGTAATTGGCGACGTCGAACGGTGCCGTCCCGGCGGCGAGCAGCCAGGCGAAACCGCGGTTGACGGGCAGCGGCAGCCGGCCGAATACGCGCACCAGCGGCAGGAGTGCCAGTACCACCATGTAGCCGAACACCATGTGGTACAGCAGTTCCTCGTTGCTCCAGCGGGTCCCCGCGCTGCGCCGCTGCAGCCACTCCGGCGTGGCGGCAGCCAGACCGGCCTCCAGTTCCGCACAGTTTCTGCGGTAGCCGGCAATCACCGCGTCCCGGTCGGAGGGGTCAGGGAGCCCGTCTGGGGGGCTGGGGTATTCGGCGGCCATGCTCCATTCTGGCCCCTTGAAGGCTCGCCGGCCACGGCAGGCCTCGCGTCCGGATTCGTCCACCGGGTAGCGAAAAACCATTGCGGGTGCCGGTCAGCGGTGGTTCCATGTAGGGCATGGCAACTTCAGAAAGTTATGTCCTGGCGATCGGCACCAAGAAGGGCCTCTGGCTGGCCAGCAGTCCGGACCGCCAAAACTGGTCCCTTACCGGCCCGCATTTCCTGATGAGCGAGATCCCCAGCATCGGCATTGACACCCGCGAGGGCCGGACACGGATCCTGGTCGGGGTCCGCTCCGAGCACTGGGGGCCCACCGTTTTTCATTCCGACGATCTGGGCAAAACCTGGACCGAGCCGGAGAACGGCGCCATCCGTTTCCCCGAGGACACGGATGCCGCGCTGGAACGGGTGTGGCAGATCCACCCCGACGCCGACTCGCGTCCCGGCGTCGTCTGGGCGGGCTGCGAGCCGATTTCGGTGTGGAAATCAACCGACGGCGGCGAGCACTTCGAACTCAACCGCGGCCTGTGGGACCACCCGCACCGCAGCGAATGGGGTGCCGGCTACGGCGGGGCCGCGGCACATTCGATCGTGGTCAACCCGGACGGCGACAAGGTGCACGTGGCGATGAGCACCGGCGGCGTTTACCGGTCGCTTGACGGCGGGGCGTCCTGGGAGCCGCGGAACAAGGGAATCTCGGCCCGCTTCAACCCCGACCCTTACCCCGAGTTCGGCCAGTGCGTCCACAAGATCGCCGCGGATGCCGCCGTCGACGGCCGTTTGTACGCGCAGAACCACCACGGCGTGTACCGCAGCGACGACGGCGCCGAGAACTGGGAGTCCATCGCCGAAGGCCTGCCCGCCGATTTCGGCTTCGTCATGCTGACCCACCCGCGCCGCTCTGGCACGGCCTGGGTCATCCCGCTGAAGGCCGACGGCGAGCGGATCCCGCCGGATGGAAAGCTTGCCGTGCACCGGACCGACGACGCGGGCGCGAGCTGGAAGCGGCTGGACGCCGGGCTGCCGCAGGCGGAGTACAACGTGGTCCTCCGGGACGCGGCCTGCGTCGACACGGCCGAACCCGCCGGGGTCTATTTCGGCACCCGCGGCGGCAGCGTCTACGCCAGCGCCGACGAGGGCGAACACTTCACCGAGGTCGCCTCGCATCTGCCCGACGTGCTGTGCGTCCGGGTCGCGGCAGTCACCGGTCCGGGACTGCGCACTGCGGAGCCCGCCGTCGCCGCGGCCTCCGCGTGAGTCGTCGCGTTGCCTGAGATCAGTGTGCTGCTGCCCAGCGTCCTGGCGCCCCTGGCCGGCGGGCAGTCCATCCTGACTGCGCCCGCTGACGGGCCTGTCACTGTCCGGTGGCTGCTGGATGCCGTGACCGGGGACTTGCCCGCCTTGTCCCGGCGCCTGCGGGACGAGACCGGAGCAGTCCGCCGTTACGTGAATATCTACGTCAGCGGGAACGAGATCCGGCGGCTGCAGGGGCTCGGCACCGAGGTGGCGCCGGGCCAGGAAGTCCTTATTATTCAGTCGGTGGCCGGGGGCTAGCTGTACTCAGCCAGCCCCCGGCCACCATGCCTTCCAGATCGTTGACAATTTCGTCTGCGATCCGTACCGTCGGTCTCGGGCGGTCCTGACCGATCGCACCGATTCCTTGCAATGGTGCGACAGGAAGGTACGGGGTGGCCGCAAGCCTGAGCCTGAAAGACGTTAACCTGCACTTTGGCGGGGTCAAGGTGCTCCAGGACGTGGGCTTCGACGTCAAGCCCGGGGTCATCCTTGGCCTGGTCGGCCCCAACGGTGCCGGCAAAACCTCCCTTTTTAACTGCATCAGCGGTCACTACAAGCCCAGCTCCGGCTCGATCACCATCAACGGCACCGAGGTGCTGGGCAGCGCCCCGTCCCGCCTCGCCCGGCTGGGTCTGGCGCGCACCTTCCAGCATCCAGCCCTGCGGTTGAATGCCACCGTCCTGGAAAACGTGCTGCTCGGCGGGCACACCCGGCTCCCCGGCGGGCCCGTTGCGTGGGCGCTGCGGCTGCCGAACACCGCGCGTGCCGAGCGCTCAATCCGCACCGAAGCACTTGAGCTCCTTGAGCGGGCCGGACTTGGCTGGGCGGCGGACCTGCCGGCGGATGAACTCTCGCACGGCCTGCACAAGGGCATCGAGCTGTGGCGTGCCATGCTGTCCAGGCCCGCGCTGCTGCTGCTTGATGAGCCCGCCGCAGGACTCTCGCATGGCGAGGTGGAGCAGCTCATCGGGACGGTGAAGCGGATCCGTGCCGAGCAGGACACCACCATCGTCATTGTCGAGCACCACATGGGCCTCATTTCAGCCCTCACGGACCAGGTGGTGGTGCTCGACCACGGGCGCAAACTTATGGCAGGCACTGCGGCAGAGGCGCAATCCGATCCACGCGTCATTGAGGCCTACATCGGGAAGGACGCCTCGGATGACGCTGCTTGAGCTCGCCGACGTGACCGCGTCCTACGGCCCTGTCCAAGTGATCGACGGTGTCTCGCTCAGCGTGCCGGAGGGCGGCTCGGTGGGCATCCTCGGTGCCAACGGGGCGGGCAAGACCACCACGCTGCGTGCAATCAGCGGCACCGTGCACACCGGCGGACGGATCACGTTCGACGGCCGCGACATCCGGGGCCTGCGCCCGGACCAGGTCGCGGCCCTGGGGATCGCCCACGTTCCGGAAGGCCGTGGAACCCTCGGCCAGCTGAGCGTCCGCGAAAACCTGCTGGTCGGTGCCTACCTGCGCAAGGGCCGCCAGGCGATCTCCGCGGACATCGACTACTACCTGGAGTTGTTTCCGCAACTGAAGGAACGGATCGGCTCGCGGGCTGCGGCCCTGTCCGGCGGTGAGCAGCAGATGCTCGCGGTGGGCCGGGCCTTCATGGCCAAGCCCAGGCTGTTGCTGCTCGACGAAGCATCCCTGGGCCTGGCGCCGAGTACGGCCAAAACTGTATATGAGGCGATCCGCCGGCTCCGGCGCGAGTCCGGCATCGCGATGGTGGTTGTGGAGCAAAATGCCAACCTCGCCTTCTCGGTGGTGGACACGGCAACCGTGCTCGAAACGGGCCGCAACGTGCTGACCGGCACCTCGGCCGAGCTCAAGGGCATGGACGAGATCCGCCGCGCCTACCTGGGGGGTTGAACGGATGGGAATCTTTATCCAGCTGGTGGTTGACGGTCTCTCCACCGGATCTATCTATGCGGCCCTGGCTCTGGCAATTGTGCTCGTGAACCAGGCGACCGGCCTCATCAATTTCGCCCAGGGCGGCCTCGCCGTGCTTTCCGCGTACGTCGCCTATGCCTTCGTCCAGCTGGGACTGCCGCTGATCGTAGGGATCATCCTCGCGGTGGCGATTTCATTCTTCATCGGCGCCCTCGTGGAGCGGTTCCTGGTCCGCCGGTTCGAGCGCGGCGACCCGGATACCGCCGTCGTGGTGACGATCGGCCTGCTGACCCTGGTCACGGGCATCACGGCCATCATCTGGAGCTACAACAACCTCGAATTCCCCTCGCTCTTCCCGCTCACCAGCGTCGACATTCTCGGGGCGGTGGTGAGCGTCCGGTCGCTGGCTACCACGGTGACGATCGTCGTGATCATGGCGGCGCTGCAGGTGCTGTTCCTGCGCACCAAGCTCGGCCTCGCTCTTCGCGCCGTGGCCGACAGCCCCGCATCCGCGGCGTTGTCCGGGCTCCCCGTGGGAAGGCTGCTGATGGTGGGCTGGGGCCTCGCTGCGGCGCTCGGTGCCATCGCCGGGGTCCTGGTCGCCCCGCAGCTGACCCTGACTCCGGGCATGCTGGATACTGCGCTGGTCTATGCCCTTGCGGCCGTCATCCTCGGCGGACTGAGCAGCCCGATCGGCTGCGTCGTCGCCGCCTCGGCGATCGGCGTCCTGGAGAACCTCGTGGCCGTGTACGTGCCGTTCATCGGCCACGACCTGAAGATCGCCGTGCCGTTCTTCCTCATCTTTGTCATCCTCATCCTCCGTCCCCAAGGCCTGTTCGGACGAAAGGTCGTGGTGAGAGTCTGATGAGCAGCATCTTGTCCGCACACCGCAACAGATCCGCGCGGATCGTCGTCCTCGCCGTCGTCGCGCTGGCCCTGATTGCCGCCCCGCTCGTCCTCCCGGCGTTCGCCAACCAGACGCTGGTCCGGGTCGGCGTCTACGCCGTCGCAGTGCTGGGGCTGAACATCGTCATGGGGTATACGGGGCAGGTCAACCTCGGTCAGATCTTCTTCGTCGGGCTCGGCGCCTACGTTACCGCCTACGGGGTCAAACAGGGCTGGAACATAGTCCTGGTCTTCTTCCTGGCGTGCCTCATTGCGGGGATCGTGGGGCTACTCGTGGCGCTCGCAGCGGCCCGGCTCGGCGGCCTCGCAATCGCCATGGTCACGATCGCCCTGCCCATCGTGGGCGTTCCGCTGGCCAAGCGGCTCGATGGATTCACCGGCGGTTCCCAGGGCATCTCGGCCCGGTTCACCGACGCACCCGACTGGTCCGGCCTGTACAACGACCAGTGGCAGTTCTACATCATTTTGCTGGTCACGGCAGCCGCCTTCCTGCTGGGCCGCAACCTGGTCCGCGGCAAATACGGCCGGGCGTTCGGCGTCGTGCGGGAGAACGAGGCTGTCGCTGCCTCCATGGGCGTCTCGCCGTACCGCACCAAAGTGCTGGCCTTTACGGTTGCCTCGATCTTCGGCGGTGCCAGCGGCTTCCTGTATCTCGCGGCTGTGCAGTACACCTCGCCGGAGACGCTCAGCTTCGGCCATTCCATTACTCTCCTCGCAGCCATGGTCATTGGCGGCGCGGGGAGCATCGCGGGATCACTGATCGGCGGCGCCTACTACGTCCTGGTTCCGCAGCTCACCAACGCCATCGACCCCAGCTTTACCACCGCCAGCCAGGGCGCCATCCTCCTCCTGGTGCTGTTCCTGTTGCCCGAAGGCCTGGTCAGCCTTCCGCGGGTGGTCCGCCGGCTCACCCGCGGGCGCACCGCACGCTCCACACCCGGGAATCCCCCGCAGCCCCCTCCCGCAGCTCCTCCGATTACGGAAGCCGCGCCGGAGGGACTCAAAAAAACAGAGAGGCAAGATCGATGATGAAGATTCGGAAAAAGCCAGACGGGGTCCTCGGTATCGTCGCGATGGCATCCATCCTGGCGCTCTCTCTCTCCGGCTGCGTCCGGGACGGCGCCGGCCAGGGCGGGGGATCGGGCGCCGCGTCCCCCGGCATTACGGACTCGTCGATCACGCTCGGCATCACCACCCCGCTCAGCGGCGCCACCGCCGGGCCCGGAACGTGCACCGTCGCGGGCGTTTCAGCCTACTTCGGCGCGGTCAACGCGGCAGGCGGGGTGAAATTCGGCGACGGCAAGACGCGCACCGTGAACATCAAGACGTACGACGACGGCTACGACCCGCAGAAATCGCTGGCGAACTTCCAGCAGATGGTGTCCGACAATGTCTTCGCCGCCACGGCCGGCCTCGGCACGCCCACCAACCGGGCCTTCCGGGAGGCCGCCATCAGCCAGAAGGTCCCCCAGGTGCTCGTGATGACCGGCGACCCCTTGTTCAGTGACCGCAAGCAGAGCCCGTGGCAACTCGGGTTCGTGCCCGTCTACCAGAACGAGGGAGCCGCTTTCGGCAAGCTGCTCGCCGGATCCAAGGACCAGCACAAGGTCGCCATCCTGTCGCAGAACGATGACTACGGCAAGGGCTACGTCCAGGGTTTCAAGGACGCCATCAAGGGCGCGTCGAACATCTCCGTCGTCGGGGAACAGACCTACGAGGCCACGGACACCTCGGTGGATGCGCAGCTCACCCAGCTGGCGTCGTCGGGAGCCGACGTCTTCTTCAACGCCATGTCGATCACCCCGCTCACCATCGCCTCCCTGCAGAAAGCCCAACAGATCGGCTGGAAGCCCAGCTGGTTCCTGCCGTCCAACACCTCCAGCCCCACCGCGATCCTCGCGCCCGGCGGTGCCGCCGCCTACCCCGGCGTGTACTCCGTGTCCTTCGCCAAGGCGCCGCAGAGCCCGGAGTTCGCCAAGGATCCCGACGTCGTGAAGTTCCTCGCCGACCTCAAGCAGTACGGCAAATACCCGGACATGCCGGCGTTCCCGCACTGCATGTGGAGCTACATGGTGGGCGCGACGCTGGAGCAGGCGTTCAAGAGCATGAATGCGCCGACGCGGGACAGCTTTATGACAGCCCTGCGGAACGTCAAGGGCTTCCAGGCGCCACTAATGCTCTCCGGCACCTCGGTGGACACGACGGTCGACGGCCAGCCGGCTGTGTCGTCCGTGCTGGTGCAGAAGTACAACGGGAAGGGATACGCGACGGCGCAGAACTTCGGGTAGCAGGCAGGCCCTGGCGCCGCCGCCCCGGATCCGGGACGGCGGAGCCCAGGGCTGACGCAGGATGCTAGACGCCGGCAGGACTCGGGCGGGCCCACACGCCGCCGGAAGCCTCCAGCTGGTCGATCAGCTGGAGTCCGCGCCGGGCCCAGGCGATCTCGACCCGGGCCCGGTCCACGAGGCCCTCATAGGTGAACCGCTTGAACGCTATGGTGCGCTCACGGTCGCCCGGGTCGGTGACCGCGAGGCGCCGCACCAGCATCGGGTTCTCCACCCCGGCGATCCGCAGCAGCTCGCCCTCCCACTGCGCCAGCTCGGCCTCCCACTGGGCGCTGTGCCGCCGGAAGAAATCGCGGGCGGCTGCCGGCGACGCGGCTTCAAGGTACGCAGCACGCAGATGGGCGGGATCGCGGACGCGGGCGTACTCCAGCGGCGTCTGCATCCAGGCCAGGAACGCCGCGTCGCCGGCGGCCGTGACGTGATAAACGCGCCGGGTGGCGCGCTGGCCCCTTGGCTGCTCTTCGCCCTCAATGAGGTTCTCGGCTTCCATTTTGCGCAGCTCGGGGTAGATCTGGGAATCGGGGGCATGCCACACGTGCCCCACCGACGCAGAGAACTGCTTCTGCAGTTCGTAGCCGGAGAGCGGGCCGACGCGCAGCAACGCGAGCAGCGCGTATCGGAGGCTCATGCGGTGCTCCTTCAGCAGCCGGAGGGAGGGTCAAGGGGGCGTCGCCGCCCCCTTGACCCGGAGTTCCCAGCCTAGGCTGGCTGGTAGTTCGTGCGCCACCCGCCCTGGTATGTGGCGCGGGCGACTGTCGAGTAGGGCACCGGGCTGACCACCGCGCGGACCTCGGTCTGCACGTGCGGCTCGACGGCGGCCTTGGCGGTTCCGCCGTTCGGCTCCCCCCACACCACCTTCAGTTCGGTGCCTTCGGGAACATTGGCGTCGATCGTTGCCAGCGACAGTGCCCGCCGCTCGTTCGCGCTGTAGCCCGTGAACATCGAGTAACCGACGACCGTTCCGTCGGCGTCGACCACCGAGTCGTAGTTGGCGGAACCGTAGTTTGCCAGGGGCAGGTCGAAGAACTTGTAGCTCGGGCCCTCCACGTCGAACAGTGACGCGTAGATCGCGGTGACGTCCCCGGCGTCCCAGGCCAGGGTGACCTTCTTGCGCTGCGACGCCTTGTCCATCCGCTCCAGGGCGTCGCGGCCGATGAAGTCATGGTCGAACTTTACGAACGAGCCGTAGCCGAGCTCAAACGGAGTCAGGTAGTAGTCCTCGATGTTCTCGGACACGAAGGACCCGGCCAGGGTTCCGGTCGCCTCGTACCCGTCGGCGGGGAGCCATTCGCGGTAGCCGCGCTCCGCTTCGCCGGTGTAGATGGCAGGCAGCGGGGACGGAATCCAGCCCGATTCAAGGGTGTTGGACGGATAGGCGCGGGACCCGACCGGGACCAGCCCGAACTCGGCGCCGGCCGCGACGATGGCGTCGCGGATGCGGTCGTGGTCGGCATAGGGTCCCCAGACCTCAAGGCCGGGCGCGCCGGCCATTCCGTGGCGGAGGGTGCGCACGGTGGTGCCGTCGATCGTCATCGTGGACATGTTGAAGAACTTGAGCTGCTCCAGCGGGCCACCGTTGAGCTTCTCGATCACCTGCCAGGCGTTCGGACCCTGGATCTGGAAGCGGTAGTACTGGCGGGTCACCGGGTGGCCGTACGGACGTGACGGCGAACGTCGGTCCACGCTGATGTCCAGGTTGCTGTAGCCGCCGGTCTGGCCGTGGTAGAGCAGCCAGTTCGCCGCGGGCGCGCGCCCGACATAGACGTACTCGTCCTCTCCCTCGCGGAAAAGGATGCCGTCACCGATGACGTGTCCTGACGCGGTCGTGGGCACATACTGCTTCGCCTTGTTGACCGGGAAGACGGCGGTGGAGTTGATCGCCGTGGCCGAAATCAGTTTGATCGCGTCCGAGCCCTTGAGGAAGAGGTTGTCCATGTGGTGGGACTGGTCGTACAGCACGGCGGTCTGGCGCCAGGCGGTCTGTTCCTTGATCCAGTTCTGGAAGTCGGCCGGGACCACCGGGTAGATGTAAGAGCCGATTTGCGAGTTGCGGAGCAGGTCGACGGCGCCGCGGGACGCGTCGAGGACTTCCTGCAGATTCTTAGGTGCCACGGTGAACCTCTTGTTCTGTATCGGATTGCTTGGGTCGGATGGTTGTCGAGTCGGGCGGGTAGCGGTTCGGGTCAGAAGACGATGGTCTGGTTGCCGTGCCGGACGACGCGGTCCTCGGCGTGCCACTGCACGGCACGCGAGAGCACGGCCCGTTCCACGTAGGCGCCGCGGGCCTGGAGGTCGGTGGCCGAATGGGCGTGCGTCACGCGGGCGACGTCCTGCTCGATGATCGGACCCTCGTCAAGGTCCTTGGTCACGTAGTGCGACGTTGCGCCGATCAACTTCACGCCCCGCTCCTTGGCCTTGCGGTAAGGGGCTGCCCCGACAAATGCCGGCAGGAATGAGTGGTGGATATTGATCAGCGGCACCCCGGTCCGGTCCAGGAAGTCCGGCGACAGGATCTGCATGTAGCGTGCCAGCACGACAAAATCCACGTTTCCGTCCAGCAGTTTCAGGATTTCGGCTTCAGCCGCGGACTTGTCGGGGCCGACCGACGGCACGTGGAAGAAGGGCACCCCGAAAGAGCGGACGTCCTCGGCGGTGTTGGTGTGGTTGGAAATCACCATGGGGATGGTCACGGGCAGCTCACCGCGCCGGTGCCGCCAGAGCAGTTCGAGCAGGCAGTGGTCGGACGTCGACACCAGGATGGCCATGCGTTTGGGGACGGACCGGTCCGTGAGCGTCCAGCGCAGCCCCAGGGGCGTCAGGGTTCTGTCCAGGTCGGCTTCAATCGCCGGCATTGCCGCGGCCAGATCCGGGCGGGTGAACACAACCCGCTGGAAGAAATCGCCCGACGCCGGATCACTGGAGTACTGGTCGAGGGTGACAATGTTGCCGTGGTGGCGGGTGACCAGGGCCGCCACCGCCGCGACGATTCCGGGCCGATCCGGGCCGTGGACTATCAGGCAGGACTGGTCCCTGAGGGACTCGGTGTGCAGTGCCACAGTTGAGCCTCAGCCCTGCTCGGCGATAAACTGACGGACCCAGTCCGCCGTCGCCAGCAGCCCGCCGAAGGTATAGAAGTGCAGCCCTACCCGGCCCCCGATGTGCGGCTGCTGCCCGGGGGTATGTTCTGCTAGAACGGCGGCGAGATCGGTGACGAACCGGTCCGGGCCCGCGTCACCCATGAGGTTTGTGAGAGAGAAACCGTACTTCTTCACGATCATGGCGTTGGCGCCGACGCCGAAGCGGCGTGCGAAGCCGAGCAAGCGTTTGATGCCGGCCGGACCCGGTGTCCCGACGCGGACCGGGGCGTTAATGCCGCCGGACCGGATGGCGTCGATCCAGTCGGCGACCGGATCGGTGTCGAACGCGAACTGGGTGAGGATGACGGCGCCCAGGCCCTGCTCGGCGAGGGCCGCGGTCTTGTCCGTCAGGGCACGCGAGAGCACCTGCTTCGGGATGTCCGGGTGGCCCTCGGGGTAGCCCCCGATGCCGACCTCGCGCACGCCGTACTGCTGCAGGATGCCGCTGCGGATCACCGCGAGCGAGTCTTCGTACGGGCCTTCCGGCGCTGCGGGGTCGCCGCCGACGGCGAAGACGTGCTCGGAGGCGCCGACGTCCTGCAGGCGTCCGAGGAACTCCTCAAGCTGCGCCTGGGACTTCAGGCGGCGGGCGGAGATGTGCGGGACAGGCACGAAGCCGAGGTCGCGGACCGCCCTGGCGGCGGCCACCCGCATTTCCAGGTCCTCGTTGCCGAGGAAGGTGACGTTGATCCGCGTGCCCGGCGGGATGTGGCCCTGTGCCTCGGTCAGCGCGGGGATGTCCTTGCCGGTCATTTCGAGGGAAAAGTCGTGGATGAGTTCCAGTGATGCTGCCCGGTTGATCGCGGGCGTGCTTCGAGTCGCCATCGGGGAGTCCTTTCGGCGGGTGCGACGGTGCACCCGCCTCCGACTTTACCTATGTCGATAGGGACTGTCCATAGGTATCTGCTGACAACAGGCATTAACCGCAGTGCTGCCGGCGGCCGGCAGGCACCCGGCCGCCGGCAGCACTCACCGGGTCCGGGGCAGCCGCTCAGTCCCCCGCCGGGGCCGCGGGTTCGAGGTGGGCGATCGCGCGGGTGTCCTGGAATGCCCGGACGCCGTCGATTCCCTGCTCCCGGCCCATGCCGGATTGCTTCATGCCGCCGAACGGAGCGCGCAGGTCAAGCCGCGTGGCGCCATGGTCGTTGACCCACACGTAACCGCACACCAGTTTTCTGCCCACCCGGTCCGCCGTCGCGGCCTCGGCGGTCCATACCGAGGCGCAGAGGCCCGCCCAGCCCGCGTTCGCCGCTTCGACCGCCTCATCCTCGGTATCGAACGGCAGCAGGGGGATGACCGGCCCGAATTGCTCCTGGGTCACCACGCGCAGCGCAGGGTCCGGGTCGACGACCAGCGCCGGACGCAGGAAGTTTCCGCCCTGCAGATCCGGGTCCGCGGGCAGCGTCCCAAACTCCCTGACGTCGGCGCCGGCAGCCTTCGCTTCCTCGATGAGGCCGGCGACGAAGGCCTTCTGTGCCGGGGAGTGCAGCGGGCCCATCGTGGTTCCTTCGTCCAGCCCGTAACCGATCACGGCCGCTTCCAGCCGGCTCGACAGCCCCACGGCCAGCTCGTCCAGGCGCGAACGGTGTACGTAGATCCGCTTCGCGTTCATGCAGATCTGGCCGGTGGTGTCGAAGATGGCGGCGTACATGCGGTCAAGGTGGGTGTCATCGAGGATGGCGTCCTCGAGAACGACGGCGGGGTCATTGCCGCCAAGTTCGAGCGTCACCCGGGTCAGTGATTTGCTGGCCATCTCCATGATGCGTTTGCCGCCGCCGACGCTGCCGGTGAAGCAGACCTTGGCGACGTCGGTGCTGGTGATGAGGGCTGCCATGTCGGCGTCCTTGCCGGTGACGACGTTGAGGACGCCGGGCGGCAGCTTTTCGGCGATCCGCTGGACCACCCGGGCTGTCGCAAGCGGCGCGGTGGGCGGGGGCTTCACGATGGCGGTATTGCCGGCCAACAGAGCGTGCGGCAACGAAGCGGCGAGGATGGCGATGGGCCAGTTGAACGGCACGATGACCGTCACCACGCCGAGCGGCTGGAACGCGACCGTGGTGGTGACCGGGATTCCCGGGGCAGGCGGGAGCACCGTGGTGGCGTCCACGTCGCCGGCCAGGGCCAGGGCGAGGTTCCACCGGATCTCGAACACCAGGGAGTCGACCCAGGCCTCCTGACGGATCTTCCCGTTTTCCCGGGACAGGATGGCGGCGTCCTCGTCGCGGAAGGCGGCGATGCCCTCGAGTGCGGCGCGCATGAGTTCCGCGCGCTCCTGGGCGCTGAGCGCAGACCACCCGGGGTAGGCCGCCTTCGCCGCCGCAATGGCATCGTCGACGTCGGGGGCACCGGCCGCGGCGGCGTGCCCGACGATGGCCCCGGGCTTTCCCGGGTCGACGATCTCCAGGGTCGAGCCGGCCTGGCGCTCGCGTCCCCCGATGTACAGGCCGGTAGTTACCGGCGCGTCCGTGTCTGCTGGGCTGGTCATGACTGCGCACCTCTCTGTGCTGGACTGGTCTGTGCTGGCTTGGCTTGTGCTGAACTGGCGGATAGTTGCGTTGCATCGGCGGAAACGTTGGGGGTTCCGTGGGTGTGGAATGTTTCGATCGTTTTCATACCCCAGGCCTGGCCTTTCTTACGCTCCTCCTGGGTCCATTCCACCACCGGAGAGTCGGGATCCAACAGCAGCCGGGCTCCGGCGTTGGCCAGTTCGATCCGGTTGCCGCCGGGCTCCCAGACGTAAAGGAAGAAGGTCTGGTTGATCGCGTGTTTGTGCGGGCCCGACTCGATGTGGATGCCGTTCTCGAGGAAGATGTCCGCCGCCTTGAGGATGTCCTCCCGGGTGTCGGGGGCGAAGGCGACGTGGTGCAGCCGGTTGCCGTGCTTGAGCCAGTCATCGGAGTAGACAATGTCGTAGGACTTGTTGTTGAAGTGGAACCACCAGGCGGCGTAGCCGCCGTCGTCGAGTTTGATGCGCTCGCTCTCGCGTCCCGCCAGCGCCCTGGCGACGAATTCGCCGTTGGCCACGACGTCCTTGGCCAGGAAGTTGATGTGGTCCAGCCGCCTGGCGTTGACTCCGCGGCCCGGAAACGCCGAGGCCTGGTTCTTCAGCGCCGGCTTGTCGTCGGTGGCGACGTACCGCTCGGTTTCGTAGTAAATCGCCAGGTCATGGCCATCCGGGTCGCGGAACGCATAGGCGGGGCCGGTGCCCACCTCGCCCTCCAACCAGCCGGCCCCGAGGCCGGTGGCCTCGATCGCCGCCACCCGGCGTTCAAGCGCCGCCTGGCTCGTGGCGCGGAACGAGGTCCGGCCCACGCCGGCGTCGTCGGACTCGGTGAGCTTCAGGGTGTAGAGCTGGTACTCATCCCATGTCCGGAGATACACGGATCTGGTGCCGGCTTCACCGGTTTCCGCGACAACGCGCATGGCGAGCAGGTCGCGGAAGAACCACAGACTCTTATCGAACGCGGGTGTCAGCAGCTCCACGTTCCCCAGGTGCGCAACGTCGAACGAAGTGTGCTCGGTCATGGATCAGTCCTATCTTGCGGGTGGGTGTCAGAGGCGGGGGCGCGGGAAGACGCGCCCCTCGAAAATCTTCCGGGCTGTTCGGAGTGCCGCGGAACCGGTGACGGTGAAACCGCCAACGGCCGGCTCGAGGCCGACCTCGACGTCGAAGTGGCCGGTTGGGTGTTCGATGCGGAAGGGTGAGCCCGGCGGCGGCAGCACCGCGACGTCATGGCCGACCGACCCGTCGGCGAGCACCCCCGCGGCCACCGTGAGGGCGCCGAGCACACCGATTGACGTGTGCACGCGCACGGGCAGGAAGCTGCGGGTGCTCACGGCACCCCCGGCCCGCGGAGGGGAGAGTAGGACCAGCTTCGGCACGGTGGCGGCGCTGACGTCACCCATGCCCATCAGGGCGGCAGCGGCCGCGCGGAGCTCGGCGAGGCGTCCGGCCAGGCCGGCATCGGCCTCAAGGGCATCGGGGGATTCGCCGCCGCTGACGCCGAGATCGGCGGCACGCAGCAGCACGCTCGGCATGCCGTTGTCGACGCAGGTCATCTCCACGTCCAGCACGCGGTCCAGCACCTTGCCTGACGGGAACAAGGCCCCGGTCGACGAGCCGGCGGTGCCTTCGAAGTCGAGCTTGATCGCACCGGCCGTGCCGGGAACGCCGTCGATCACGAGGCCGCCGTCGTAGTCCACGACGCCGGCCGGGGAGGCGAAACGCGCGGTGGCGATGCTGTTGGTGTTGACCATCCGGATCCGCACCTCGGTGTGCCCGGCGCCGGCCGGGACCAGACCGCGCTCGACAGCGAACGGCCCCACCCCGGCGAGGATGTTGCCGCAGTTCTGCCTGCTGCTCACGAACGCGGTGTCGACGCCCAGCTGCAGGAAGAGGTAGTCCACGTCGGCGCCGTCGTCGGGGGAGGCTGAGATGACGGCGACCTTGCTGGTGAGCGGGTGGGCCCCGCCCAGCCCGTCGATCTGCCGGGGGTCGGGGGTACCCATGATCCGCAGCAGCAGCCCGTCGCGTTCGTCAGGATCTGCCGGCAGGTCGGAGGCGAGGAAGTAGGCGCCCTTGGAGGTGCCTCCGCGCATGAGAATGCAGGGAATGCCGTCAATCCCGGCCATGGTCGGCCTCGTACTCCGCCGCGGTCAGGTAGCGGACACCCAGGGCGTCGAGCACGCCGCGGAGCCGGTTGCGGTCCAGGCTGAGTTCGCCGGCGCGGTACGCCGCGCGCGACTCGGCCTCCCGCGCAACCCGGGCGTCGGCGGCCTGGAGCGTGGCCCCTGCAGCACCGCGCGGCACGCAGAGCACGCCGTCGTCGTCGGCCACCATCACGTCGCCCGGGCGCACGACGGCGCCGCCCACCGTGACCGGAACGTTCACCGAGCCGGCAGTGGCTTTGACCGTGCCCTGGGCGTTGACCGCGGCGGACCAGACCGGAAAGCCCATCGCCCGCAGCTCGGCGGTGTCCCGGACTCCGCCGGTGGTCACAAGCCCGCGGACCCCCCGGCGCTGCAGGGCCGTCGCGAACAACTCACCGAACGAGCCGTCCAGTGAGGGCGACGTGGTGGTCACCACCAGCACGTCACCTTCACGGCACTGTTCCACGGCCGCGTGGATCATCAGGTTGTCGCCCGGCCAGCAGAGCACCGTGACAGCTGAACCGGCAATCCGGACGCCGTCTTGGATGGGCCGCAAGGTGGCCCCGACCAGGCCGCTGCGGCCCATCGCCTCGTGCACGGTCGCCACGCCGTGCGCCCCGAGCGAGTGGACGGTCGAAGCTTCGGCCCGCTCGATATCGGTGACGACGACGGTCTTCATTCCAGGACCTCGGTGACCTGGGGGTAGTAGCGCATGTAGGCCTCGCCCCTGGTATCCACGGGAAGGCCGAGGTTGGGGCCGGCATTGCGTTTGACCTGGACGCCGCGGCGCACGGCCAGTGAGGTGTAGTAGTCCCACATGTGCTGCTGGGCGGGCAGGCACTTCATCGCCCGTTCTTTGGCGGGAAAGGCGGCGGTGATGTCGAGCAGGACGTCGGGCTTGAAGTCGCACTGCTCGGGCTGGTGCGGCTCGAAGAAAAACACCGGCGGGGCGCCGAGCACCTCGCCGGGGGCGTCGTAGCCGATTGCCTGGGCCAGAATCCTGCCCTCGATCGCCAGCCTGGCAGCCGCCGGATGGTCGCCGTTGTACGGGTCAAGCAGCGGGTGCGTGAGCACGACGGTGGGCTGCACCCGGCGGTATATCCGGACGAGTTCATCAAGCAGCTCCCGGCTCGGCAGCAGCGGGTAGTCGCCGGCGTCGAGGAATTCGACTTCCGCCCCGAGGGCGGCGGCCGCGGCTTCGGCCTCCCCGCGGCGGAGCGCCTTAATCTCGTCCAGGGACTTTCCCGCCAGCCACTGGCTGGCGGATTCGCCGCGCTCGCCGTAGGAGAGGCAGACGACGACGGCGCGGTCGCCGCGGGCGGTGGCGGCGGCGATGGCCCCGCCGGCCCGCCAGACGAAGTCGCCGGCGTGCGCGCTGATGACGAGGACGGTGGCTCCGTTGCCCATGTTCGAGTCCTTTCCGGATCGTTCCCGCGTCGTCGCCGCCCGGCACCCGCGGACAGTGCCAGACAACCACGCTCTGGCATCTCGGTCAAGGCATCGGATACAATTTTGTTAGCAATCTGGATGTGAGGGGCGCTGGCTGGATTTCCCATCCCACACCGAACGAAGGAGTTCACAGTGACGGATGTTCCGCAGTGTCGCAGAGCCTGCAGGCAGCCCTCGACCGGCTGGGCTCGCCGGTTGAACTTCTGCGCATCTCGCCATCGCGCCCCTACGTGTTTCCCTGCGCTCGTGCAGTACGCACGCGAAAGCTACCGCGCCGCCTAGCGGTGCGGCCCCGGCACCCGAATGAAACCGAAGGAGAATACCTGATGGCCCAGAAGTCCCTGCAGGATGTGCTCGACGCGGCGGGCAACACCGTCGAACTGCTTCGCAACTCCCAACTCGGCACGTATATCTACCCAGTGGTCCCTGCGGAGTTCACCAATTGGCGGCGCGAGCAGCGTGCCTGGCGGGAGACGGCAGTGCTCTACGACCAGTCCCACCACATGGTGAACTTCTTCATGAAGGGCCCGGACGCGCTCAAGCTCCTCTCGGACACCGGCATTAACAGCTTCGCGAACTTCCCCGTGAACACGGCCAAACAGTTCGTGCCGACGGCATCCAACGGCGGCGTGATCGGCGACGGCATCCTGTTCCACCAGGCCAAGGACGACTTCGTCTACGTCGGACGGGCCCCCGCGGCGAACTGGCTCCAGTTCCACGCCGAGACCGGCGGGTACGACGTCGAATGCGTTTATGACGACCGGTCGCCGTCACGGCCCTACGGCGAGGCCGTCCGGCGCGAGTACTACCGCTTCCAGATCCAGGGCCCGAACGCCTGGCAGATCATCGAAAAACTCAATGGCGCGACGCTAGAGCAGGTGAAGTTCTTCCACATGGGCCAGCTGGGGATTGCGGGCGAGCAGGTGCGCACCCTGCGGCACGGAATGGCCGGCGCCCCGGGGCTGGAGATCTGGGGCCCCTACGAGCAGCACGGGAAGATCCGCGACGCCGTGCTCGAAGCCGGCGCCGAATTCGGCATCGAACCCTGCGGCTCGCGTGCCTACTCCTCCAACACGCTTGAGTCCGGCTGGATTCCATCCCCACTTCCGGCGATTTACAGCAGCGACGCTGAACGCGCCTACCGTCAATGGCTGCCGGCTGCGAGCTACGAAGCGACCAATGCCCTGGCCGGCTCGTTCGTCTCCCCGAACATTGAGGACTACTACCTCACCCCGTGGGAGCTCGGCTACGGTTCGTTCGTGAAGTTCGACCACGACTTTATCGGCCGTGAGGCCCTCGAGAAGATCGATCCGGCCAGGCAGCGCAAGAAGGTCACGCTGGCGTGGAACGACGAGGACCTGGCCAAGATCTGGGCTTCCTTCCTGGACCGCGACACCCCCGGTTACCAGTCCTTTGACGTCCCCAATGCGAACTACGGCTCGTCGAATTACGACTCGGTGGTGGACGCTGACGGCGCGGCAGTGGGCCTCTCACTCTTCACCGGCGTGACGGCCAACGAGCGGCGCGGCCTGTCGCTGGCCACGGTGGATCCCAACGTGGAGGTCGGCACCGAGGTCCGCGTCGTATGGGGGGAACCCGACGGCGGGTCACGCAAGACCACGGTGGAACCGCACGAACAGCTCAGCGTGCGCGCCGTCGTGAGCCCTGTGCCCTACGCCGTCACGGCACGCACCGAGTACCACGGCGGATGGCGCACGGCGGGTGCTGCGGCCCACTGACGGGCGGCTGCCAGACACAGCGGGGTCAAGTAGCGGGTGCCTCGGATTCCGCCGCCGACACTTCGCGGAGGGCCTCGATGACGCTGAGCAGGTGGCTGCGCACCGCCCGCTCGGCGGCGTCGGGATTCCGGGCGACGACGGCGTCAATGATCGCGGCGTGCTCCAGCACCGAGACCTTCGCCCGCTGGGGACGTGACGACAACTTGAACTGGTGCCGGACGCTTTGGGCGTGCAGCCGGGCCAGGACGTCGGCGGCGGTGGCATGGTGGCTGAGTTCGCGGATCCGGTTGTCGAGGGAGAGGTGCAGCCGCGAGTATTCGACCAGGTCGCCCTCGGCCACCGACTCGATCATCCGGGCCCGCAGGCCTTCCAGGGCCGCGGCGTCGTCGTCGGAAATGCTCGCGGCGGTTTTGGCGGCGCACAAGCCCTCGACGCCGATCCGCACTTCCAGGATCTCGATGGCCTCGTCAACGGAGATGGCCCGAACCCGGGAGCCACGGTTAGGAAGGCGTTCCACCAGGCCCTCGCCCGCGAGTTCGAGCAGTGCGGTGCGGACAGTCGCCCGGCTGGCCGAGAACGCCGCACTGAGGTCGGCCTCGATGAGACGCTGGTTGGGTGCGTACTCCCCCCGGATGATCGCGGCCCGGATGACGTCGGTGACCCGCTTGTCCAGGGCGGCCGCCGCCTCCGGTGAAGGACTGCCAGTTGCTGACGACATTTGCACTCAACTCCCGGAAATGACCGTACAAAGGAAGGAACCCCGATGCGGGACACCATTTTGTCTACAATCTTAGGAGCATCGGAGGGGAGTGCCCGCAGGCGCGTCGCAGTACTCGGTCTCGGCGAGGCCGGGAGCATCTATGCCGCGGACCTCGCCGGGCGCGGAGCGGCCGTGACGGCCACCGATCCCATGGCCGCTGCAACGCCGCCCGGGGTCACCCGCACCGGCAGCATCGCCGGGGCGGTGCGCGGCGCCGGCCTGGTGCTGAGCCTGGTCGGGGGACGGGCCGCGGAAGCCGCCCTTGAGGAGGCCCTCCCCGCGATGGAGCCGGCAGCCATCTTCGCCGACCTGAACACCGCCGGGCCCGCCGACAAGCAGCGGTTCGCCCAACGCGCGGAGCAGCACGGCATCGGGTTCGTCGACGTCGCCATCCTGGCGCCGGTTCCCCGCGCCCGGATCGCAACCCCCCTGCTGATCAGCGGCGCGGGGTCGGACGCGCTGCTGCCGGTTCTGGCCGGCTGGGGGATCCCGGCGACGAGTGCGGGCCGCGACGCCGGGGCGGCCGCCGGGCTGAAGCTGCTTCGGAGCGTCTTCATGAAGGGCCTTGCGGCCACTGTCCTTGAGTCCGTCACAGCCGCAAGGGCCGTGGGAGCCGAGGACTGGATCATCGGCCAGATCGCCTCGGAGCTGGGCCCGTCCGGCCCGGCGCTGGTAGCGCGGATCCTCGAAAGCACACCGGTCCATGCCGCGCGCCGGGAGGCCGAGATGTCCGATGTGCGCTCATACCTTGAGACACTCGGAGCCTCCCATCCAATCACCGACGGCACCATCCAGTGGCTGCATTCGCTGGTACCGGGCAATGCTTCCTGACGGCGCCGGCGCCCGGGTCAGGCCACCCGCCACAGGCTACACTCGTCCGCGTTGACTGCCTTGCGGGTACCCGACTGCCGGTCCAGGATCCAGACAACGCCGATCCCGGGTGCGGTCTCTTGGACGCTGCCGCGGCGGATCACGACGTCGTCGTAATTCGGGCCGACGCGCAGCCGGGCTTCGATCTCGTCGCCGCGGTGCAGCTGATCGAGGGCACGGACCCGGGTTATTTGGGCTTTGGCTTCCTTCAACATGGCGGGCCTCCCGGACTGGAGCTGGTGCCTGCGCTTGCCGGCCCTTCCAGTGTCCGGCGCCAATGTTGCCGCTGCGTTTCCGGTCGGTAAGCGGTGCGTTAGTTTTCCGGCCCGGACCGGAATTCAAGGCGCCGGACCGGCGGGGGGATCGACGCGGGCGTCCTGCCACGCCAGAATGGGCCCTATGCGACTGCCGCTGATGCCCCCGATCGCGCCGATGCTGGCGAAAGCCGTAAGTGCCCTGCCCGACGGGCCCATGAGTTTCGAGCCCAAGTGGGACGGCTTCCGTTCCATCATCTTCCGTGACGGCGACGAGGTGGAGATCGGCAGCCGCAACGGCAAACCCCTCACCCGCTACTTCCCGGAGCTTGTGGAGGCCCTGAAACTGAACCTCCCGCCGCGCTGCGTGGTCGACGGCGAGATCATCCTGGTCGGAGCCACGGGGGACCGGCTCGACTTCGACGGGCTCCAGCAGCGGATCCACCCCGCGGCGAGCCGGGTTCGTCTGCTCGCCGAGCAAACCCCCGCGAGCTTCGTCGCCTTCGACCTGCTGGCCCTCAACGAGGAGGACCTCACCGGCAGGCCTTTCGCAGAGCGCCGCGCGGCCCTGGAACGGGCCCTCGCGGGCAGTGCCGCGCCGGTCCACCTGACCGCGGCGACCGGGGACCGGGAGACCGCTGGACGGTGGTTCCGACAGTTCGAGGGCGCCGGACTGGACGGCATTATTGCGAAGGCCCTCGACTCGAAGTACCAACCGGCCAAACGCACCATGTTCAAGGTCAAGCACGAACGTACCGCTGACTGTGTGCTCGCCGGCTACCGGGTGCACACCTCCGGCCCGGACCGGATCGGCTCGCTGCTGTTGGGGCTGTACAACGACGACGGCGTGCTTGCCAGCGTGGGCGTCGTGGGCGCCTTTCCGATGCAGCGCCGCAAGGAATTGTTCGAGGAGCTTCAGCCGCTGGTCACCGACTTTGCGGAGCATCCGTGGGCCTGGGCCAAGCAGGAGGAGGGGGCCCGCACGCCGCGCAACTCCGAGGGAAGCCGCTGGAGCGGAGGAAAGGACCTCAGCTTTACTCCGCTGCGCCCGGAGCGGGTCTTGGAAGTGAAGTATGACCATATGGAGGGCGAACGGTTCCGTCACACGAGCCAGTTTGTCCGCTGGCGTCCGGACCGGGAGCCCGGCTCCTGCACTTACGGCCAGCTCGAGGAGCCGGTGCGTTACGACCTGGCGGCCGTGCTGGGCGCCGGTCCCGGCTAGCGGACGAGCGGCTGTGCGCGCCGGGCCGAGGCGGGCCGGCCATGAGACGAATAGGGATCAATGATGAAACTGATGACCGTGTTGTGGACCGCGGCCGCGACCGCCGCGACGGCAGCGGCCGGCGGGGTGGCGACAGATCCGGGCAGCCGCTGGTACCAGCGGCTGCGCAAGCCGGGCTGGCAGCCGCCCGCGCTTGCCTTCCCGGTCGTTTGGACGGCGCTGTACGCGGACCTCGCCGTGAGTTCCGCCGTCGCGCTGGACAGCCGGGATGCTGACGACGGGCAGGACGGGAGGCGGGAGATCCGCGCCTATCAGGGCGCCCTCGCCGCAAACCTCATCCTCAACGCGGCGTGGAGCTGGCTTTTCTGGCGCTCCCGACGGCCGTGGCTGGCCGCGGCCGAGTGCGCCGTGCTGGCGCTCAGCAGTGCGGATCTGGTCCGGCGGACCCACCACTTGAACCGCCGCGCCGGCGTCGCGCTGGCTCCCTACGCCGCGTGGTGCGGATTCGCCACCGTCCTCTCCACAGCAATCGCACGGCTCAACCCCGGAACGCCCGCCCGGCCGCGGTAGGCCGTCATGTCTTCCGGCCGCACGGCACCGAAACGCGCGTCAGCACACGGAAAAGCCCGGCATGTTCGGTGAACACACCGGGCCTTGCCAGTGGGAGTGACGACCTAGCGCAGGCCGAGCTCCTTGGTGGGAACCTTGAAGGTTTCCTTGGCCGTCAGTGCCGAGATGGCAGCGATGGCGCAGATGATCGCGGTGAAAATGCTGATCTGGACCCAGCCGCCGGGCTTGATGCCGCCCATCGCCGCTACGATTGCCGGGGCAAAGCCGGCCATCAGGAAGCCGAGCTGGGTGCCGATCGCGAGGCCGGAGAAGCGGACCTTGGTGCTGAACATCTCCGCGTAGAAGGAGGGCCAGACGGCGTTGGAGGCCGCGTAGCCGAAGGAGAAGAATCCGATGGCGGCCAGGAACATCAGCAGGATGCTGCCGGATTCGAGGCTGAGCAGGAACACCGGAGTCAACACCGCGCTGGCGATGGCGCCGTAAATGAAGACCGGCTTGCGGCCGATCCGGTCGGCCAGCTTGCCGAAGAGCGGCTGGGTGCCGAGGGCGACGAGGTTGGCGCCGACGACGAGCCAGAGCGTGACGGTGCCGTCGACATTGGCGACATTCTTGGCGTAGCTGATGGCCAGGGTCCCGAAGACGGTCGACACAGCGGCGATGAAGGCGCAGGCAACCACGCGCAGGACGTCGCGCCAGTGGTGCTTGAGCAGGTCGGCGACCGGGAGCTTGGAAATCTGGGCGGTCTTCTGGGCTTCCGCGAAGGCCGGCGGTTCGTGCAGGGTGCGGCGGATGAAGAACGCGACCATGACGACGACGGCGCTAAGCCAGAACGGGATGCGCCAGCCGATGCCGTACTTGACCTCGTCGGGGAGCGCCAGCACCGGAATGAAAACGAGTGCGGCAAGGATCTGGCCGCCCTGGGTGCCGGTCAGGGTCCAGGAGGTGAAGAAGGATCGGCGGTTGTCCGGGGCGTGCTCCAGGGTCATGGAGGAGGCGCCGGCCTGCTCGCCGGCGGCGGAAAGGCCCTGGCAGAGCCGGGCGATCACGAGCAGCACGGGAGCCCACCAGCCGACGGTCTTGAAGTCGGGCAGGCAGCCGATCACGAACGTGGAGGCGCCCATCAGGAGCAGCGTGAACATCAGGACCTTCCGGCGGCCCACCCGGTCGCCGAAGTGGCCCAGGATGACGGCACCGACCGGCCGCGCCACGTACGCGAAGCCGAAGGTCGCGAAGGACATGATCGAGGCGTTCGCGTCGGCGTCCGGGAAGAAGACCTTGGGAAAAATCAATGCTGCGGCGGAACCGAAGATGAAGAAGTCGTAGTACTCGACGGCGCTGCCTAGGAAGCTGGCGAGGGCTGCCTTCTTAGGTGTCCCGGCCGGTGCGGCAGTGCCCGGCGTCGTAGACGGGAGTGTCTGGCTCATGGTGTTCCTTCGATGTGACGACGTTGTCGCGGATGGATCGGAAAGGTCCCGCCGGCCGGTGGCTTCAATTGTGCGGCAGCCGGTGGACCGAGGAAAGACCCGGACTAGTAGCCACATGGTGGGAGCTACTTGTGCGATGTAACCAGCATGGCTGTGAGGGCGATCACTTGTCAAAAAAAATAATCATCATCTAGCAATAGCTCTCACCATGTGGCAATATCGATACATGAGTGTGAACCAAGACACAGAGCCGGCCATCGATCCCGACGACGCGGTTGACGGGCCGGAAAAACCCACGCGGCAGGCCCGGGAGGAATCCCGCACCGACATGGTGGGCAAGGCCCTGGGCCTGCTGGTACTGCTGGGCGACGAGCCGCGCGGGGCCAGTGCCGCCGGGCTTTCGCGCCGCGCCGACCTTCCCTTCAGCACCACCTACCGGCTGCTCGGCTCTCTTACCAGGGACGGCTTCGTGGACTACGAGCCCGACGGCCGCCGCTACCACCTGGGCCTGCGCGTCTTCCAGCTGGGCCAGCGGGTTTCCAACCATCATGGCTTCGCTGGCACCGCGCTGCCCATCCTGCGGCGCGTCACCGAGGAATCCGGCGAAGCCACCATCCTCTCCGTGCGCGACGGGGTCCACCATCTCACCGTCAACAAGGTGGACGGACCGCAAACCTTCCGGGTCACCTCCGACCCGGGCCACCTTGGCGCCCTGCACACCACCTCGGTGGGCAAGGCGCTCATCGCGTTTGCCGACGACACCACCCGGCGCCAGCTGGTGGAGGAGCTCGAGCTGGAACCGCTGACGGAGCTTTCAATCACGGACCGGGATGCCTTCCGCGCCGAGATCGAGCTGGTCCGGCAGCGCGGTTACGCCACGATGGATGAGGAAAACGAGCTGGGCATGCGCGCCGTCGCTGTTCCGGTCTTCAATGCCCAGGGCCACGCGTTCGCCTCGCTGGCCACCGCCGTTCCCGTCTTCAGGATGAGCATGGTGGCCCTGGTGGCCCTCGTGCCGCTGCTCCAGGCCGCGGCGTCCGAGCTCTCCGCCAGACTTCCCCAGCAGTAGCGATGTTCGTAATGAGAACACTAGTGCAGTATGTGAACATCTACGGTAATGTAATTCCCATCACCCGGCCGGCCGCCGCTCGCAGCGCCGCCCGTCGAGTGCCGTTGTCAAAGGAGCTAGACGGATGAGCAACCGAGCGGAGTCCTTCCTCGTAGGGCTGGTAGGCGATGGCGTCATGCCGTCGCTCACGCCCCTCATGCACGAAAGGGAAGGCGATCGGCAGGGCCTGCGGTACCTGTACCGGCCCATCGACCTCACCGAACTCAGCCTCCCCGGCGAGGCCGTCGGGAACCTCCTCACCGGAGCCTACCGGCTCGGCTTCAACGGCTTGAACATCACCCATCCCTGCAAGCAACTGGTGCTTGAGCACTTGGACGAGATCTCCCCTGACGCCCGCCGCCTCGGTGCCGTCAACACCGTGATCATCCGTGATGGCCGCTTCATCGGCCACAATACCGACTTCTCCGGCTTCGCCTCTGCCCTCGGCTCGGGCCTGCCCGGGGCGAAGCTGGACCGTGTGGTGCAACTCGGGGCCGGCGGCGCCGGCTCGGCCGTCGCCTACGCCCTGCTGACCGCCGGTGTCCGCCGGCTGGACCTGGTGGACACTGACGCCGCCCGCTGCGCCGCCCGCGCGGCGGAACTGGCCGGCTACTTTCCGGATGCCGAAGTGACGTCGCGGACGCCGGCGGACCTTCCCGGGCTCATGCCGCTGGCCGACGGCCTGGTGCACTGCACCCCCGTGGGCATGGCCGCCCATCCCGGCGTCCCGCTGGATGTGTCGCTGGTGGAATCGCGGCACTGGGTTGCGGACATTGTGTACCGGCCGATCGAGACCGAACTCGTCCGGGAGGCCCGGGCCAAGGGCTGCGAGGTGCTCGACGGCGGCCGGATGGCTGTGGGCCAGGCGGCCGACGCCTTCCGGATCTTCACCGGCCTGGAGGCCGACCCGGAGCGTATGCGTGCCCACTTCCTGGAGCTCGTGGCCGCCGAGGAGGTGGCAGCCTGATGCGCACCGGAATCGCCACCGTCTGCCTCTCCGGCACCCTGAAGGAAAAAATGCGGGCCTGCGCCGCCGCCGGCTTCGACGGGATCGAGATCTTCGAGCAGGATCTCGTCACCTCCTCGCTCAGCCCGGAGGAGATCCGGACGACGGCCGCGGACCTGGGCCTGCGCCTCGACCTTTACCAGCCCTTCCGGGACTTCGACAGCGTCCCGGAGGACCTCCTCGCCGCCAACCTGCGCCGCGCGGAGGCCAAGTTCCGGCTCATGTCCCGGCTGGGCGTGGACACCATCCTGGTCTGCTCCAACGTGGCCACCGCCAGCATCGACGACGACGACCTGCGCGCCGCCCAGCTGTCCCGGCTGGCCTCACTGGCGGGCGAACACGGGGTGAAGGTCGCCTACGAGGCCCTGGCCTGGGGCCGCTACGTCAATGACTACGAACACGCCTACCGCCTGGTGGAACGGGTGGACCACCCGAACCTGGGCACCTGCCTCGACTCCTTCCACATCCTGTCCCGGGACTGGGACACGGCACCGATTGAGCGGTTCAACCCGGACAAGATCTTCTTCGTCCAGGTGGCGGACGCCCCGAAGCTGTCCCTGGACGTGCTCTCCTGGAGCCGGCACTACCGGGTCTTCCCGGGCGAGGGGCAGTTCGAGCTTGCCAAGTTCATGGGGCACGTGGTCCGGGCCGGCTACTCCGGCCCGGTCTCCCTCGAGGTCTTCAACGACGTCTTCCGGCAGTCCGACGTCGAACGCACCGCCGTGGACGCGATGCGTTCGCTGATCTGGCTCGAGGAACAAAGCGCCCAGTGGCTGGACGCCCATGCCTCCCTGGCTGAAGCCGGCGAACCGGCCGGCCAGGGCGCCCGGGGCGCCGGCCGCCGTCGTCATCCGATGGAGCTGGCCACGTTGCCGCAGGTGGCCGAACCGGCCGGATTCAACTTCGCCGAAGTGCGGGCAGCGGACACCGGCGCACTGGAAACCTTGCTGGGCCAGCTCGGATTCGCGTTCAACGGCCGGCACCGGACCAAGAACGTGCAACTGTGGACCATGGGCCAGGCGCGCGTGATCATCAACGAGGAAGCCCCCGCCGCCGCGGAGACTGCCATTGCCGCGATCGGCTTCGACGTCGATTCCCCCGTGGTCGCCGCCGCCCGGGCACAACAGCTCAAGGCCCCCGCGGTGCCGCGCAAGAGCCAGGCCAACGAGGAAATCTTCCAGGGCTTCGCCGCCCCGGATTCCACCGAGGTGTTCCTCTGCCAGGGCAGCCCGGACGGCACGGCTGCCTGGGTCGATGAGTTCGGTGCGGCCGGCGACCCGGGATCCGGCGCGGGACGCGGCGCGCCCGGCGCGCCCGACGCCCCGCAGGCCCTGATCGACCACATCAACCTCGCCCAGCCCTGGCAGCATTTCGACGAGGCTGTGCTCTTCTACACCAGTGCGCTGGCCCTGGAACCGCAGCCGTACGCCGAGGTGGCCAGCCCCACCGGTTTGGTCCGGTCCCAGGTGATGACCACCCGCGACCGGGGCGTGCGGCTGGTGCTGAACCTGGCGCCGCTGCTCCAGCAGGAGGGCGGCCCGGAGTCCGACTCCGCCGGCGCCGCACCGCGCCGGACCTACCAGGAACACATCGCCTTCGCGGTGCACGACCTCGTGGCGACGGCCCGCGCCGCCCGCAGCCGCGGCCTGGAGTTCCTGCGCATCCCGGCGAACTATTACGAGGACCTGGCTGCCCGCTTCGACCTGGACCCTGCGTTCCTGGCCACCCTGCGCGAGCTGAACCTGCTCTATGACCGCGACGCCGACGGCGAGTTCCTGCACTTCTACACCGCCACGGCGGGCAGCGTGTTTTTCGAAATGGTGGAACGCCGCGGCTCCTACGACGGCTACGGCGCCCCCAACGCCCCGGTCCGGCACGCCGTCCAATACGACCACCTGCACCAGCTGAAACTCACCGCCTGACCCCACCGGTCAGGACCGTCCCACCCAACCCAACGAAAGGAGGCTGCTGTGCCTGAAGAAATCAACCTCGAAATTTTCAACGCGGACCCGATCACCGAAGACGTGTCCGACGCAGCGCCCGAAGCCCCGACGAAGGCCGCCGCAAAGGCAGTTCCGGCCCTGGATACCGCCGCGGAATCGCAACAGATCCTCAGCGATGAGATGAAAGCCCTCGGCGAGGCCTACGCCCAGGCCCGCCAGAACGGCGCCCCGGCGGAAACCCAGCCCAGGCTGGACTACGCCCCGTACCGCAGCAGCATCCTGCGCCACCCGACCAAGAGCCTGCAGCACGCGGACCCGGAGACCATTGAGCTGTACTCGCCCGCGTTCGGGCACATGGACGTGCACGCCCTGGAAGCCGACCTCACCATCCAGCACAACGGCGAACCCCTGGGCGAGCGGATCCTGGTCTCCGGCCGGGTGCTCGACGGCGACGGCCGGCCCGTGGCGGGCCAGCTCGTGGAAATCTGGCAGGCCAACTCCGCCGGCCGCTACATCCACAAGCGTGACCAGCACCCGGCACCGCTCGACCCGAACTTCACCGGCGTCGGCCGCTGCATCACCGGCGCCGACGGGTCCTACAGCTTCACCACGATCAAGCCCGGCGCCTACCCGTGGAAGAACCACCTGAACGCCTGGCGCCCCGCCCACATCCACTTCTCCCTCTTCGGCCAGGAGTTCACCCAGCGGATCGTCACGCAGATGTATTTCCCCGGCGACGCGCTCTTCGCCCTGGACCCGATCTACCAGTCGATCGTGGACCAGGACGCGCGGGACCGCCTGGTTGCCACCTACAACCACGACCAGACCAAACCGGAATGGGCGCTGGCCTACAACTGGGACATTGTGCTGACCGGGTCCAAGCGGACCTGGACCGAAAACGAGGCCTTGGGCGCGGAAGGTGACGACCATGAGTAACCCCACGAAACTGATTCCGACCCCCGGCCAGACCGTCGGCCCGTTCTACGGCTACGCCTTGCCGTACGCCAAGGACCGCGAGCTGCTGGCCCCCGGTTCGGCCGGCTCCATCCGCCTGCAGGGCACGGTCTACGACGGCGCCGGGCACCCCGTCCCGGACGCCATCCTGGAGATCTGGCAGGCCGACGCCGAGGGGAAGGTCCCGCAGCGCCCCGGCTCGCTGGTGCGCGACGGCTACACCTTCACCGGCTTCGGCCGCAGCGCAGTGGGCAACACGGGTGTCTTCACCTTCACCACGGTCAACCCGGGCCCCACCGAGCCGGGAGCCGCGCCGTTCATCTCCGTGGTCGTCTTCGCCCGCGGCCTGATGAACCGGCTGTTCACCCGGGTCTACCTGCCGGAGAACGAGGAGGCCCTGGCCGCGGACCCGCTGCTCGCCTCGCTCGAGCCCGAACGCCGCCAGACCCTAATCGCGCGGCGCGACCCCGACGGCGGCCTCAGCTGGGACATCCGGCTGCAGGGCGACGACGAGACGGTGTTCCTCGACTTCGACGGAGCCAGCGCGGGAGCCGACAGTGCAGGGGACGCCTCGAAGTGACGACCCCGTACTCAGACGGCGGCGCCGGCCGGGACGGCGACTTCGGTCTGCTGAGCCCGGTGTCGGCGTCGCCGGCGGTGGCGGCGCTGACCGGCGACCGGGCGGTGCTCGCCGCCATTCTCCGCGTCGAAGCCGGCTGGGCGGCCGTCCTCGAAGAGGCGTCGCTCGCCCCGGCCGGGGCGGCGGCCCTCGTGGCGGCCGCCGCCGGCGTGGAGCGCTACGACGTCGCCGGCATCGCCGTCCGCGCCCAGGGCGGCGGCAACCCGGTGATCCCGCTGCTCGCGGACCTCCGTACGCAGGTCACGGCCCTCGACACCGCCGGGATCGGCGCCGCGCGGGCCGTACACACCTCGCTGACCAGCCAGGACGTGCTTGACACCGCATTGATGCTGCTGGCCGCCGGAGCCGTCCGGGAACTGCTCACCGACGTAACCCGCGCGACGGCGGCCCTCGCCGGCCTCGCCGCACGGCACCAGCAGACCCTCTGCGTAGGCCGGAGCCTGACGCAGCACTCGCTGCCGTTCAGCTTCGGACTGAAGGCAGCGCAATGGTTCCACGGGCTCGCCGCCGCAGCCCGCCGGCTCGGCGCCCTGGAGCTGCCCGTGCAAACCGGCGGAGCGGCCGGGACGCTGGCCGCCGGCACCGTGCTGACCGACGGCTCCGCGCTGACGCCCCTGGACCTCGCCGACCGGCTCGCCGCCCGGCTCGGCCTGGCCGCGGCCCCGGCGCCGTGGCACACCAACCGGCTCGCGGTCACCGCGCTCGGCGACGCCCTGGCCGCCGTGACGGACGCCGCGGGCAAGATCGCTGCCGACGTCTTGTTCCTGAGCCGGCCCGAGGTCGCGGAGCTCGCCGAGCCCCGGGCCGCGGGCCGCGGCGGCTCCTCGGCCATGCCGCAAAAACAAAACCCGGTACTGTCGGTGCTGGTGCGCAGCGCCGCGCTGCAGGCACCGGCGCTGGCGGCCCAGCTGCACCTCGCGGCAGCCAATTTCAACGACGAACGCGCCGACGGCGCCTGGCACAGTGAGTGGCCCGCACTGCGTTCCCTGCTCCGCCTGGCCCTCGGCGCCGCCGGCCAGCTCCGCGAACTGACCGAAGGTCTGCAGGTCTTCCCGGCGGCGATGCGGCGGAACCTCGACCTGTCCGGTCCGCTGCTGCTGTCCGAGGCGGTGACCGCCGCCGTCGGGCCACTGCTGGGAATCGACGGCCGGCGCCGGCTCCAGGACGTCGTGGGCCAGGCCCTCCAGGTGCCCGCGGCAGACCAGCCGGACACCTACCGGAAGCTGCTCCGGGCCGCCGTCCCGGCCGAACAGCTCTCCGACCGGCGGATCGAGGAACTGCTGGACCCGGCCAACTACCTTGGCCAGGCAGCCGAAATCTCGCGGCGGATCCTCGCGGCGTGGCCCGACTTCGCCGGACCTCCCGCCCACCCCCCTGAACCAGCTGAACCGACCGAAGCGAAAGGTGCCAACCGTGGTTAGACCAACCGTCAAGGCCGTCCTGCTCTCACCCGTCCGCGAGCTCGGCGAGCGGCCCCTCCTCGTGGTGGGCCCGTCCCTGGGCACCTCCACCCTGCTCTGGAGCCAAGCCGGCGCCCTGCTCGGCGACGACGTCGACGTCGTCGCCTGGGACCTGCCCGGCCACGGCATCTCACCGGCCGCCGCGGAGACCTTCACCGTCGCCGAACTGGCCGACGCCGTCGTCGAGCTGGTCGATTCGATCGCCCCCGGCGCGCGCTTCCACTACGCCGGTGTCTCACTCGGCGGCGCCACCGGCCTGCAGTTGGGCATCAAGCACGGCGAACGGCTCAAGAGCCTGTCCGTGCAGTGCACCGGCGCGAAAATCGGCACCCCGGAAGGCTGGCTGGAACGGGCCCAGACCGTCCGCACCCAGGGCACCCCGGTGATGGTCGTGGGCTCCGCGCAGCGCTGGTTCGCGCCGGGTTTCATGGAACGCGAGCCCGAGCGCAGCAGCCGCCTGCTGCACACCCTGCGCGACGCGGACCGCTTCAGCTACGCGTTCTGCTGCGAGGCCCTCGCCGGCTTCGACGTGCGGAGCCAACTGGGCAGTATCCGGGTCCCCACCCAGGCCCTGGCCGGCGCCGAGGACACCGTCGCTCCGCCGTCGTTCGCCGAGGAGATCGCCGCCGGCATCACCGCCGGCGGCGGCACCGCGAACGCGGCGACCCTGGCGGGCGTGGCCCACCTGGCGCCGTTCGAAGCGCCGGGCCACGTCGCCGACCTGCTGCGCACCCTGATCACCTGGGCCGAGTCCGCAGGGGCCGGGAAATGACCGGCCGCGGCGGAAACGGCACCGGGAAGAGCGGCGCAGCGCGCAACGGGGTGGTCCAGCCGGACGCCACCAGCCAGGAAATCTACGACGGCGGCATGACGGTCCGCCGCGAGGTCCTGGGTGCCGCGCACGTGGACCGCGCCAACACCAACAAGGATTCCTTCACCGAGGACTTCCAGGACATGATCACCCGGATTGCCTGGGGCGGGATCTGGACCCGGCCCGGACTCAGCCGCCAGATGCGTTCCGCCGTCACGATCACGGCCATGGTGGCGCACGGCCACTGGGACGAACTGGCCATGCACATCCGCGCCGCCGTCACCAACGGACTGAGCAGGGACGAAATCAAGGAAATCCTGCTGCAGACCGCCATCTACTGCGGCGTCCCGTCCGCCAACACCGCCTTCAAGACCGCCCAGCAGGTCTTCCGTTCCATGGACGACACCGCCCCACCCAACTAGCTCGCAGTTGTTGTCGTTTTGAGGGCTCAAAACGACACCAACTGCCAGCCAGTTGGGCCCCACAGAGAATTTCGAGGAACTCATGAATCAGGCTTTTGTGTACGACGCCGTGCGGACCCCGTTCGGGAAGTTCGGCGGCGGGCTCGCCGGGGTCCGGCCCGATGATCTGGCCGCGCACGTGATCGGCGAGGCGGTCCGGCGCGCGCCGGGGCTGGACGCCGGCCGGATCGATGAGGTGGTGTTCGGCAACGCCAACGGCGCGGGCGAGGAGAACCGGAACGTGGCCCGGATGGGCACGTTGCTGGCCGGGTTGCCGGTCTCGATCCCGGGCACCACGGTGAACCGGCTGTGCGGGTCCTCGCTGGACGCGGCGATGATCGCGTCCCGGCAGATCAACACCGGGGACGCGGACCTGGTTTTGGTCGGCGGGGTCGAGTCGATGTCCCGGGCGCCGTGGGTGCTGCCCAAGACGGAGAAACCCTATCCGGCGGGGGACTTGTCGCTGGTGTCCACGACGCTGGGCTGGCGGCTGGTGAACCGGGCGATGCGGCCGGACTGGACCGTGTCTCTGGGGGAGGCCACCGAGCGGTTGGCGGAGAAGTACGGGGTGGGCCGGGAGGCGCAGGATGAGTTTGCCGCCGCCTCGCACAACCTCGCCGCCGCGGCCTGGGACGAGGGCTTCTATGACGGCCTGGTTGCCCCGGTGCCAGGCACGGACCTGGTCCGGGACGAGGGTATCCGGACCGGGTCTTCGGCGGCGAAGCTCGCCGGGCTGAAGACCGTGTTCCGTGCCGAGGGCGGGACCGTCACGGCCGGGAACGCCTCACCGCTGTCCGACGGGGCGTCCGCGGCGTGGCTGGGTTCCGAGGCCGCCGCCGGGATCCTGGGCCTGGACCCGCTGGCCCGGGTCGCGGGCCGCGGCGCGCACGCGAACGACCCGCAGTTCTTCGGGTACGCCCCTGTGGAGGCGGCGAACAAGGCCCTCGCGAAGGCCGGGATCGGCTGGGACCAGATCGGCGCCGTGGAACTGAACGAAGCCTTCGCCGCGCAGTCCCTGGCCTGCATCAACGCCTGGGGCATCGATCCGGCCATCGTGAACCGGCACGGCGGCGCGATCGCGATGGGCCACCCGCTGGGCGCGTCCGGCACCCGGATCCTGGGCACCCTGGCCCGGTCCCTGCAGGCCTCCGGAGAACGCTGGGGCGTCGCCGCGATCTGCATCGGCGTCGGCCAGGGACTCGCCGTCGTCCTCGAAAACGTCACCACCGCCCCCGGGCATCACCTGTCGGCATGACCTGCCGGCAAAACCAGTAAAGGGCTAGTACATGCTGAATTTCATTGACACCGTCGGCGAAGCCGTCGCCGACATCCAGGACGGCTCCACCGTGATGATCGGCGGCTTCGGCAATGCCGGCCAGCCGTTCGAACTCATCGACGCCCTGATGGACTGCGGCGCCACGGACCTGACAGTGGTCAACAACAACGCGGGCCAGGGCGACCAGGGCCTCGCGCTGCTGATCAAGGAAGGCCGCGTGAAGAAGATGATCTGCTCCTTCCCGCGGCAGTCCGATTCCTGGCACTTCGACGCAAAGTTCCGGGCCGGCGAGATCGAGCTGGAGCTGGTCCCGCAGGGCAACCTGGCCGAGCGGATCCGGGCCGCCGGCGCCGGGATCGGCGGCTTCTTCACCCCCACGGGCTACGGCACCACGCTGGCCGAGGGCAAGGAAGCCCGCTTCCTGGACGGCAAGTGGCAGGTGTTCGAGACCCCGATCCACGCCGACGTCGCGCTGATCAAGGCGCTCAAGGCCGACGGGAAGGGCAACCTCGTCTACCGCAAGACGGCCCGCAACTTCGGCCCCATCATGGCCGCGGCCGCGAAACACACCATCGTCCAGGTCTCCGAGCTCGTCCCGACGGGCAGCCTGGACCCGGAAGTCATCGTGACCCCCGGAATCTACGTCAACAACATCGTGAAGGTGGCCTGAGATGAGTCTCGAGACAAGTATCCAGACTTCGGACACACCGCTGGGCCGCGACGACCTCGCCCGCCTGGTGGCCCGCGACATCAAGCCCGGCTCCTTCGTGAACCTCGGCATCGGCCAGCCCACCCTGGTTTCCAACTACCTCGAGGCGGAGCAGAACATCACCCTGCACACCGAGAACGGCATGCTGGGCATGGGACCGGAGGCCACCGGCGACCAGATCGACGGCGACCTGATCAACGCGGGCAAGATCCCGGTAACGGAACTGCCCGGCGCCTCCTACTTCCACCACGCCGACTCGTTCGCGATCATGCGCGGCGGGCATCTGGACATCTGCGTGCTGGGCGCCTTCCAGGTCTCAGCGACCGGGGACCTGGCCAACTGGCACACCGGCGCCCCGGACGCGATTCCCGCCGTCGGCGGCGCCATGGATCTGGCGACCGGCGCCAAGGACGTCTTCGTGATGATGACCCTGCTGACCCGCGAGGGGGTGTCCAAGCTGGTGGAGACCTGCAGCTATCCGCTCACCGGGATCGGCTGCGTCACGAGGGTCTACACCGACAAGGCCGTCTTCCTGACCGGTCCCGACGGCGTCCGGGTCCGCGAGACGTTCGGCTGCACCCTCGAGGACCTGCAGGCCCTGGTGCCCGTGCCGCTCAAGGCCGCGTGAAGTGTGACTGAGGCAGCAAAGACTATCCGAGCCGACGGGGCACCGGCGGCCAGCGACCAGTACGTACAGTCGCTCGCGAGGGGACTGGCGGTGATCCGCTCCTTCGACTCGGAGCACCCCATGATGACCCTGACCGGGGTCGCGGCCCGGACCGGCCTCACCCGGGCCACCGCGCGCCGGTTCCTGCACACCCTTGTGGAACTCGGCTACGTCCGCACCGACGGGAAGACCTTCGCCCTGACCGCCAAGGTCCTGCAGCTCGGCTACGCCTATCTCTCGGGACTGTCGCTGCCGCAAATCGCCCAGCCGCACTTGGAAGAGCTCTCCCTCAAGCTGGGGGAGTCGACGTCGGCCGCCGTGCTCGATGGGACCGACATCGCCTACATTGCACGGGTGGCGACGCGCCGGATCATGACCGTGGGGATCACCGTCGGCACCCGGTTTCCGGCCTACGCGACCTCCATGGGCCGGGTCCTGCTGGCCGCGCTCCCGCCGGCGGAACTGCAGGAGTACCTGGCCGCCGCCGAGGTCCGGCCCCTCACCCCGCGCGCCATCGGCACCCGGGCTGAGCTGCTGGCGGAATTGGATACCGTGCGGGCCCGGGGCTGGTGCGTGCTGGACCAGGAACTGGAACTCGGGCTGATGTCCGTGGCGGCGCCGATCCACGACGGGCCGGACAAGGTGGTCGCCGCGATCAACGTCTCGCTGCAAGCCCAGGCCGTCGCCGCGCAGCCGGATCCTGCCGCGTACCTGGCCTCGGTCCGCGAAGCCGCCGTCGCCACAGCGGAACTCATTTCGGCGGACCTCTCCGCCGGCCGTTAGCGCACGCCCGGTAACGCATGCCCGTAGCGCCGGCCGGGCTCAAGCACCGGCCGGGCTCAGCACCGGCTCCAGCACGGGCTCAGGCAGCGGGGAAGACCTTCCCCGGGTTGAGGATGTCCTTCGGATCGAAGACTGCCTTGATCTGCTGCTGGAGGTCGAGCAGGTCCGGACCGAGTTCGTCGCCGAGCCACCGCCGCTTCAGCAGGCCGATGCCGTGTTCGCCGGAGAGCGTTCCGCCGAGTTCGAGGGCGTAGGCAAACAGTTCGCCGGCAGCCTTCCAGATGATGTCTGGAACTGTCCCGCCCTGGTACACGAACGTCGGATGCAGGTTCCCGTCGCCGGCGTGGCACGCGGTGGGGATCATGATGCCGTATCGCTCTTCGAGGTCCAGGACTTTGCGGAAGACGTCGCTGACCCGGTCCCGCGGTACCGCAACGTCTTCCACCAGCATCGTGCCCAGTGATTCCAGCGCCGGAAACGCCTGCCGGCGAATGTTCACCAGGCGGCCCGACTCGTCCGGATCGGTGGTGGTTCGCGCGGTTCCGCCCGCCGCCGTGATGATGTCGACCACGGCGCCAGCGTCGGTCAGGGCGGCCGGTCCGTCGCATTGGACGAGGAAGTAGGAGCTTCCCTGCCCGAGCAGGTCCTCGCCGGTGTACCTGCCGACGCATTCGAGTGTACGGCGGTCCAGCAGTTCCATGATGGCCGGGACGAGCCCGGCCGCCGTAATCCGTGCCGCGGCGTCCGCGGCCTGTTCCACCCCCGGGAAGAAGGCGCCGATGGTCGCCTGCACGCCCGTCACTGCCGGTTGCAGCTTGAGCGTGCACTCGACGATGATGCCCAAGGTGCCCTCGGAGCCGATCATCAGGGCGCAGATGTCATATCCGGTGACCCCCTTCACCGTCCGGTGCCCCACCGAGATCAGGCGCCCGTCGGCGAGCACCACCTTAAGCGCCAGCACCGCTTCGCGGGTCACGCCGTACTTCGCGCACAGGAGCCCCCCGGCGTTCATGGCGATGTTGCCGCCCACGGTGGAGATGTCCTTGCTGGCCGGGTCCGGCGGCCACCACAGCCCGTGCCGGGCCAGTTCCGCATTCAATGCGCCGTTCAGTATTCCGGGCTGGACCACGGCAAGCCTGTTGGCCGGGGAGATCTCCAGGATCTCCCGCATGGAACCCAGACACAGCACAATCTCGCCGCTGCCGGCGATGGCGCCGCCGGCGAGGCCGGATCCTGCTCCCCGCGTCACGACGGGCGTGCCGGTCTCAAAGGCGATCCGGCAGACAGCCTGGACGTCCTCGATGCTTTGCGCATGCACCGCGGCGACCGGCGTTCCGGCGGACTGGTGACCGGAGCGGTCGCTTCGGTATTGCCCAAGCTCGACGGCGTCGGTGACCACCTTGCCGGGAAGCGCCTGCGACAGCAAGGCTGCAATGTCCATCTCGTGTTCCTTTGCCGGCGTCGTCTAAGCGGGGCGGTGCGGGGAGGGCAAGGCGAAAAGCCTGCTGCCCTCCCCGCACCGTTGGTTGGTGGTGGATCAGACCCGGGCGCTGTCTGCCGTCGCGCCGACGGCCGGCGTGCGCTTGTCGAAAATGGTGGCTCCGACTTCCTGCTCTGCCTGGTTGCTGATGCTCAGATCGATCCCCTTGCGTTCCCGGATCACCAGCACGGCTCCGGTGGAAACCAGGCCGACAACCATCAGGTAAACGGAGACGGAGGTGGTTGTCCCGGTGGCTTGGACCAGGGCGGTGGCGATGGTCGGGGCGAACGCGCCGCCGAGGATGGAACCCAGTGCGTACGAGATGGCCACGCCGGAGAACCTGATGGACGCCGGGAACAGTTCGCTGTAGAGGGCGGCCTGCGGTCCGTAGGTCAGGCCGAGCCCGACCGTCAGCAGGACGAGGCCCACGAGCAGCGCCCAGACGTTGCCGGTATTCACCAGCCAGAACAGCGGGAAGACCGCGGCGAGCAGGCTGGCGTAGCCGATGAGGTAGGTCTTCTTCCGGCCGATGCTGTCGGCCAGGAACCCGGCAACCAGGGTAAAGATCAACCAGGTGAAGGCGGAGACGGTCACGGCCAGCAGCACTTCCGTACGGTCCATGGCCAGGCCCTTGGGGTTCGTGGAGTAGTTGAGCACGTAACCTCCGGTGGTCATGTAGCCGGCAGCGTTGTTGCCCGCGAAGACCAGGGCGGCGATGATGACCAGCAGCCAGTGCTTCTTGAACAGCTCCACGATCGGGACGCGGGTCTGCTGCTTCTTCTGCACGATTTCCTCGAAGACCGGGCTTTCTTCGACGCTGCGGCGGACGATGAAGCCGACGATGATCAGGACGAAGCTGAGCAGGAAGGGAACGCGCCAGCCCCACTCGGCAAAGGCGGCGCCGGGCGAGACCACACCGGACATCAGGGCCAGGATGCCGGAGGCGAGGATCATGCCCAGCGGGACGCCGAGCTGCGGGAAGGAGCCGAAGAGGCCGCGCTTGCCGCGGGGAGCGTGCTCAACTGCCATCAGCACGGCACCGCCCCATTCGCCGCCCGCGGAAACGCCCTGCAGGATGCGCAGCGTCAGCAACAGGATCGGGGCGATCACGCCCGCCGTCTCGTAGGTGGGCAGCACGCCGATCAGGGTGGTCGCTGCGCCCATGAGGACCAGGGTGAGCACCAGCATGGCGCGGCGTCCCAGGCGGTCGCCGAAGTGTCCGGCCAGGAAGGCGCCGAGCGGCCGGAAAAGGAAGCTCAGGCCGATCGAGGCGAAGGAGAGCAGGATGCCGATGTCATTCCCGGCCGGTTCGAAGAAGAGCTTGGCGAAGACCAGGCCCGCTGCGTTGGCATAGATGAAGAAGTCGTACCACTCGATGGTGGTGCCGATGATGGTAGCGAATGCTACCCGCCGGTTCTCCTTCGCAGTACTGCGCTGCGGATGCGACAGGGTGCTCATATTTTTCCTTCGCTTCAGTCCGAGCACGACAATGTGGCCCGGTAAAGGTGGACATGCAGGGATGATCAAGACTCGTTATACATGAAACCGTATATGATCCATCATTGTAGCTGTGATGCAGGTCATGTCAAAAGGCGTCCGCGCGGAAGGTTGGCATCGCAGCCGCGGGGGCTTGACGGACGCCCAGAAGGTATGCATAATTTCGTATACGATTTTGTACTGGTTGAGGAGAAGCTTTGGAACAGGTCAATGACGCCACGCTGGCCGCGGCCCGCAAGGTCATCGCGGTGCACATTAACTACCCCAGCCGGGCTGCCCAGCGCGGCCGTACCCCGGCGCAGCCCTCCTACTTCCTGAAGCCGTCGTCCTCCCTGGCAGTCGGCTCGGCTGCCGCCCCTTCCACGGTGGAGCGTCCGGCCGGCTGCGAACTGCTTGGTTATGAAGGCGAGATCGCCCTGGTTATCGGCAAACCCGCCCGCCGCGTGGGCGTCGAGGACGCCTGGAGCCACGTCCGATGGGTGACGGCCAGCAACGACCTCGGCGTCTACGACCTCCGCTACGCGGACAAGGGATCCAACCTCCGCTCCAAGGGCGGCGACGGTTTTACTCCGGTCGGCCCGGGTCTGATCGATGCCGATACCGTCGACCCCGCCGCGCTCCGTGTCCGCACCTGGCACAACGGCGAGCTTGTCCAGGACGACACCACGGCGGACCTGCTGTTCCCCTTCGCGCGGCTGGTCGCTGACCTCTCGCAGTTGCTCACCCTCGAAGAGGGCGACATCATCCTGACCGGCACTCCGGCCGGCGCCTCCGTCGCCCAGCCGGGCGACGTCGTCGAAGTTGAAGTAAGCACAGTTGAAGCCAGCACGACGCCGGCCGGCGGCGACGCCGCGCACAGCACGGGGCGGCTGGTCACCCGGGTGGCGGAAGGCGCGTCGCCGTTCGCGGAGTTCGGCGCGCAGCCCAAAACCGATGACCTGCAACGGGAGGAAGCCTACGGCTCCCGCGAAGCCGCTGGCCTGCCGGCCCCGGCGCCCGCGGCCCTGTCCCCGGAACTGAAAGCCAAGCTGGAGAGCGTGTGCACCGCCACCCTGTCCTCCCAGCTGCGCAAGCGCGGCCTGGACAACGTAAGCATCGACGGACTGACATCCACGCGGCCGGACCGGCGCATCGTGGGACTGGCCCGGACCCTGCGCTACGTGCCCAACCGCGAGGACCTTTTCAAGGCCCACGGCGGCGGGTTCAACGCCCAGAAGCAGGCCATCGACTCAGTCAACGAAGGTGAAATCCTCGTGATGGAGGCCCGCGGCGAAAAGGGCACCGGCACCATCGGCGACATCCTGGCGCTCCGCGCGCAGGTCCGTGGCGCCGCGGCCATCATCACCGACGGCGGCGTCCGGGACTTCTCGGCCGTGGCGGCCATGGACATGCCCACCTACTATTCCAACCCGCACCCCGCCGTCCTGGGCCGCCGGCACATCCCGTGGGACACGGACATCACAATCGCCTGCGGCGGCACCACCGTGCAGCCCGGAGATATCATCGTGGCCGACGCCGACGGCATCCTGGTGATCCCGCCGGCCCTGGCCGAAGAGCTCGCCAACGATTCCATCGCCCAGGAGCGCGAGGAGGTCTTCATCGCGGAGATGGTGCAGCAGGGCCACAGCGTGGACGGCCTGTACCCGCTCAACGCCGAATGGCGCACCAGGTACCAGGAATGGGCGGCGTCCGCGGATGCCGGACAGCCCGATGAGTGAGGACGCGGCGGCCTCCGGCAGCAAGTCCGAACGGGCCTATTCGGTCATCAAGGCGCACATTCTCGAGGGCGATTATTCCCCGGGCTACCGGCTGGTGCTTGCCAAAATCGGGGAGGAGCTGGGCGTCAGCGCCGTCCCGGTCCGGGAGGCCATCCGCCGGCTTGAGGCCGAGGGGCTGGTGACGTTCGAGCGGAACGTCGGCGCGACGGTCGCCAGCATCGACCCCGTCCAGTACCTCTACACGATGCAGACGCTCAGCATCGTCGAAGGCGCCGCCACGGCGCTCTCGGCGCCACTGATCGGGGCGGCCGACGTGGCCCGCGCCCGCGAAGTGAACGAGCGGATGCGTGAATGCCTGGAACACTTCGACCCCGTCCGCTTCACCAGGCTGAACCAGGACTTCCACAGCGTCCTGTTCGAGCACTGCCCCAATCCCCACATCCTGGACCTGGTGCACCGGGGCTGGAACCGGCTCGGCTCGCTGCGGTCGTCCACGTTCCGCTTCGTCCCCGGCCGGGCGCACGAATCGGTGGAGGAGCACGAGGCGATCCTCCGCCTGATCGAGACCGGTGCCGACGCAGACTCCATTGAAAAGGCGGCCCGCCGCCACCGCAGCGCCACCCTGGACGCCTACCTCGCCCAGGCCCCCTCGCTCCCTCAGCCAACGCCCGCGTTGCACTAGTCGCAAAGGAAACAACAATGACGTTCACCTCCGAATCCACCCGGACGCACTATGTTCCGCAGGACCTGCCCACCCACATCCAGCACTACATCAACGGCGAATTCGTTGACTCCGTGGGCGGGAAGACCTTCGATGTCCTGGACCCGGTGTCCAACACCAACTACGCCACCGCCGCCGCGGGCCAGAAAGAGGACATCGACCTGGCCGTCGCCGCGGCCCGCGAGGCGTTCGTCAACGGCCCGTGGCCGAAGATGAAGCCGCGCGAGCGTGCCCGCGTCCTGAACCGGATCGCCGACGCCGTCGAAGCCCAGGAAGCGCGCCTGGCCGAGCTGGAGACCTTCGACACCGGCCTGCCGATCACCCAGGCCAAGGGCCAGGCGCTCCGCGCCGCGGAGAACTTCCGCTTCTTCGCCGACCTGATCGTGGCCCAGTTCGACGACGCCATGAAGGTCCCCGGTGCGCAGATCAACTACGTGAACCGCAAGCCGATCGGCGTCGCCGGCCTTATCACGCCGTGGAACACGCCGTTCATGCTGGAGTCCTGGAAGCTGGCCCCCGCGCTGGCCACCGGGAACACCGTGGTGCTCAAACCGGCCGAATTCACTCCGCTCTCCGCCTCCCTCTGGGCCACCATCTTCAAGGACGCCGGGCTGCCCGACGGCGTCTTCAACCTCGTCAACGGCCTCGGCGAGGAAGCCGGCGACGCCCTCGTCAAGCACCCGGACGTGCCGCTGATCTCCTTCACCGGGGAAACCACCACGGGCCAGACGATCTTCCGCAACGCCGCGGCCAACCTCAAGGGCCTGTCGATGGAACTGGGCGGCAAGTCCCCGTGCGTCGTGTTCGCCGACGCCGACCTCGACGCTGCGATCGACTCCGCCCTCTTCGGCGTCTTCTCGCTCAACGGGGAACGCTGCACCGCCGGCTCTCGCATCCTGGTGGAGCGCGCCGTGTACGAGGAATTCTGTGAGAAGTACGCGGCCCGCGCCAAGAACATCGTGGTAGGGGACCCGCACGACCCCAAGACCGAGGTCGGCGCGCTGGTCCACCCGGAGCACTACGACAAGGTGGCCTCCTACGTGGAGATCGGCAAGTCCGAAGGCCGGCTGCTCGCCGGCGGCGGCCGCCCTGACCACCTGCCCGAGGGCAACTACATCGCCCCCACCGTCTTCGCGGACGTTTCCCCGGACGCGCGGATCTTCCAGGAGGAGATCTTCGGCCCCGTCGTCGCGATCACCCCGTTCGATTCCGACGAGGAGGCCCTCGCCCTGGCGAACAACACCAAGTACGGCCTCGCCGCCTACATCTGGACGCAGAACCTGACCCGCGCCCACAACTTCTCCCAGAACGTCGAGGCCGGCATGGTGTGGCTCAACAGCCACAACGTCCGCGATCTCCGCACCCCCTTCGGCGGGGTCAAGGCCTCCGGCCTGGGCCACGAGGGCGGCTACCGCTCCATCGACTTCTACACCGACCAGCAGGCCGTGCACATCACCCTCGGCACGGTACACACCCCCAAATTCGGCGCCTGAGCGTCTTCCGATAGCCCCTTTCGACGAAGAGAGAGTCCCATGAACAACGTCATTCCCAAGCCCTCCGTCCCCGCACCCGACATCGTCCGCTGCGCCTACATGGAGATCGTCGTCACCGACCTCGCCAAGTCCCGCGAGTTCTACGTTGACCTCCTCGGCCTGCACGTCACCGAGGAAGACGAGAACAATATCTACCTGCGCTCCTTCGAGGAGTTCATCCACCACAACCTGGTCCTGCGCAAGGGCCCCATCGCCGCCGTCGCCGCCTTCGCCTACCGGGTGAAGTCCCCCGCCGAAGTCGACGCCGCCGAGGCGTACTACAAGGAACTGGGCTGCCGCACCGAACGCCGCAAGGAAGGCTTCACCAAGGGCATCGGCGACTCCGTCCGCGTCGAGGACCCGCTGGGCTTCCCGTACGAGTTCTTCTACGAAACCGAGCACGTGGAGCGCCTCACCCAGCGCTACGACCTCTACAGCGCCGGTGAACTGGTCCGCCTCGACCACTTCAACCAGGTCACCCCGGACGTTCCCCGCGGCCGCAAGTACCTCGAGGACCTGGGCTTCCGGGTCTCCGAGGATATCAAGGACTCCGACGGCGTCACCTACGCGGCCTGGATGCACCGCAAGCAGACCGTGCACGACACCGCCCTGACCGGCGGCGACGGACCCCGCATGCACCACGTCGCCTTCGCCACGCACGAAAAGCACAACATCATCCAGATCTGCGACAAGATGGGCGCCCTGCGGATTTCGGACCGGATCGAACGCGGTCCCGGCCGGCACGGCGTGTCCAACGCCTTCTACCTCTACATCCTGGACCCGGACGGCCACCGGATCGAGATCTACACCCAGGACTACTACACCGGCGACCCGGACAACCCCACCATCACCTGGGACGTGCACGACAACCAGCGGCGCGACTGGTGGGGCAACCCCGTGGTCCCGTCCTGGTACACCGAGGCCTCCCTGGTGCTGGACCTTGACGGCAATCCCCAGCCCCTGGTCCTCCGCACCGACAGCAGCGAGATGGCCGTCACCATCGGAGCCGACGGCTTCGCCTACACCCGCGAACCCGGCAACGAACGCGGTTTCAAGCTCGGCGCCCAGGTCTAGGCCATGCTGGACCCGACAACGATCGAGGAGATCGCGGACGAACTGCTGGAGGCCGGCCGCAGCCGGACGCCGGTGCCCCGCCTCACCGCCCGCTACCCGGGCATGACCGTGGAGGATTCCTACGCCGTCCAGCGGTTGTGGCGCCGCCGCAACGAGGCCGCAGGCCGGACACTGGTAGGCCGCAAGATCGGCCTGACGTCCAAGGCGATGCAGGCGGCCACCGGCATCACCGAACCGGACTACGGTGCCATCTTCGATGACATGGTGCTGGAAACGGGCTGCTCGGTGGAGTGGGACCGGTACACGCACCCGCGGGTGGAGGTGGAACTGGCGTTCGTGCTGAAGAAGGACCTCGCCGGGCCCGGCTGCACCATCTTCGACGTGCTCAACGCGACCGATTATGTGGTTCCGGCCCTGGAGATCCTGGACTCCAGGATCGAGATGGAGGGCCGGACCATCGTGGACACCATCGCGGACAACGCTGCGATGGGCGCCATGGTGGTGGGCGGACGTCCGGTGAAGCCCGACGCCGTCGATCTGCGCTGGGTTTCCGCCATCCTCTACAAGAACCAGACCGTGGAGGAAACCGGTGTGGCCGCCGGCGTCCTGGACCACCCGGCCGCCGGCGTCCACTGGCTGGCCAACAAGATCGCCGCCCACGGCGACGGCATGAAGGCCGGCGACATCATCCTGGCCGGTTCCTTCACCCGCCCCATGTGGGTCGCCAAGGGCGACACCGCCCACGCCGATTACGGACCGCTAGGAGTCGTGACATGCCGCTTCGAGTAGAACCCGGGAACACCGCTTACGGGAACACCTTCCGGGATGCCCTGGCCGGCTCCAGTCGTCCGCTGGCCGGAATGTGGGTCTGTTCCGGCAGCCCCCTGGTGGCCGAACTGTGCGCCGGCTCGGGCCTGGACTGGCTCCTGATCGACGCCGAGCACAGCCCCAACGGGCTCGAATCCATCCTCGCCCAGTTGCAGGCGGTCAACGGCTACCCGGTCCACGCGCTGGTCCGGCCGCCGGTCAATGACACCGTCGTGATCAAGCAGTACCTGGACCTCGGAGTGCAGAACCTGCTGGTACCCATGGTGAACTCGGCCGCCGAGGCCGAGGCCGCCGTGGCCGCCACCCGCTACCCGCCCCAGGGCGTTCGCGGCGTCGGCTCGGCGCTGGCCCGCGCGGCCCGCTGGAACCGGATTCCGGACTACCTGGCCCGGGCATCGGAAACCGTCAGCGTGAGTGTCCAGATCGAGTCCGTTGCCGCCGTCGAGGCCGTGGCGGACATCCTGGCGGTGGACGGCGTGGACAGCATCTTCCTGGGCCCCTCCGACCTCGCCGCCTCGCTGGGGGTGCTCGGCCAGCAAGAGCACCCCCGGGTGCGGGCCGCCGTCGAACACTGCCTCGCGGCGGCCAGGGCAGCCGGTAAGCCGGCCGGCGTGAACGCCTTCAACCCGACGACGGCCCGCGCGTATCTCGCGGCCGGCGCCGCCTTCGTGCTGGTGGGGGCCGATGTCGCCATCCTGGCGCGCAGCTCGGAGGCGCTTGCCGCCGAGTACATCGGGGTCAACGGCGCGGCCGGCGACGGCGACACCCCCGCGAGCTACTGAACCTTCCGCTGCAATCTCTAAGGACTTATCCATGACTGTTTCAGCCGCCCCGGCCCCTGAAATTTCCCCCGGCATCACCCCTGCCACTGAGAAGGCGCTGATCGCGTCGGTCCCCGCCGGCCTGCTCATCAACGGACAGTGGCGGGACGCGTCCGACGGCGGCACGTTCGACGTCCACGATCCGGCCACCGGCGAGGTACTCGCCACCCTCGCGTCGGCCACCAGCGAGGACGCCCTGGCCGCCCTCGACGCCGCGGACAAGGCCCAGGCCGCCTGGGCCCGGACCGCGCCCCGGGACCGCGCGGAAATCCTGCGCCGTGCCTTCGACCTGGTGACCGAACGCGCCGACGACTTCGCGCTGCTCATGACGCTGGAGATGGGCAAGCCGCTGGCCGAAGCCCGTGGCGAAGTCAGCTACGGCGCCGAGTTCCTGCGCTGGTTCTCCGAAGAGACCGTGCGCGACTACGGCCGCTACCTGAGCACCCCGGAAGGCAAGAACAAGATCCTGGTGCAGCACAAGCCGGTGGGGCCGTGCCTGCTGATTACCCCCTGGAACTTCCCGCTCGCCATGGCCACCCGCAAGGTGGCGCCCGCCATCGCCGCAGGCTGCACCATGGTCCTCAAGCCGGCCAAGCTCACCCCGCTGACCGCCCAGTACTTCGCGCAGACCATGCTCGACGCCGGGCTCCCGGCGGGCGTCCTCAACGTGGTGGCCTCGTCCAGCGCGGCCGGCATCTCCGGCCCGCTGCTCGCGGATCCGCGGCTGCGGAAAGTGTCCTTCACCGGCTCCACCGCCGTGGGCAAGCGGCTCATGGCTGACGCCGCGCAGAACGTCCTGCGCACCTCGATGGAACTGGGCGGCAACGCGCCGTTCATCGTCTTCGCGGACGCCGACCTGGACAAAGCCGTGGAAGGCGCCATGGCCGCCAAGATGCGCAATATGGGCGAGGCCTGCACCGCCGCCAACCGGTTCCTGGTCCAGGAATCCGTGGCAGCCGAGTTCACCGCCAGGTTCGCCGCAGCCATGGCAGCCCTCAGCGTGGGCCGGGGAACCGAGGCGGCAACGAAGGTAGGGCCGCTCATCGATGCCGGCGCCCGCGATGACGTCCACGCGCTGGTGAGCGCCGCCATCGACGCCGGTGCCACGGCCGTCACCGGCGGTGCGCCGGCCGAGGGCGCAGGCTACTTCTACCCGCCCACCGTGCTCGCCAACGTACCCAACGATGCCGCCATCCTCGGCCAGGAGATTTTCGGCCCGGTGGCACCGGTGACCACGTTCGGCACCGAAGCGGACGCCATCCGGCTGGCCAACGCCAGCGAGTACGGCCTGGCCTCCTACGTCTACAGCCGGGACTTCAACCGGCTGCTGCGCGTCGCCGAACAGATCGAATTCGGCATGGTCGGTTTCAACGCCGGTGTGATCTCCAACGCCGCAGCACCCTTCGGCGGCGTCAAGCACTCCGGCCTGGGCCGCGAAGGCGGCTCCGAAGGCATCGCCGAATACACCACCACCCAGTACTTCGGCATCGCCGATCCCTGGGCCGACCACGCCAACTAACAACGGAAACATGCTCGAGGCCAGGACGCCACGTTCTACCATCGAGTACCCAATTCGGCATAGTGCCGCACAAAGAAGTGAGGAAAGCCCGTGCAGTTCCACCACTACGGATACGTATCCGGTGACCCGCGAGTCCAGCCGGCAGCCGGCGTCGGCATTGACCGGCCCGCCCAACTTCCCGACGAGGTTGACGTGCTCATTGTGGGCACCGGGCCGGCGGGCGTTGTGGCAGCGGCGCAGCTGTCCCAGTTCCCCGGTGTCACGACCCGGATCGTGGAGCGCCGCGGGGGCCGGCTCGCCATCGGCCAGGCAGACGGCATCCAGGCCCGCAGCGTCGAGACGTTCCAGGCCTTCGGCTTCGCCGAGCGGATCATCGCCGAGGCGTACCGCATCACGGAGATGGCGTTCTGGAAGCCGGACCCCGCCGACCCCTCCCGCATCGTCCGTGCCGCCCGGACCCTCGACGACCCGGCCGGGATCAGCGAGTTCCCGCACCTCATTGTCAACCAGGCCCGCGTCCTGGACTACTTTGCCGAGGTCATGGCCAATGCCCCCACCCGGATGACTCCGGACTATGGCTATGAGTTCCGCGGCCTCGAGGTGGGCGAGGGGGAGTACCCCGTCAGTGTGACGCTCGCGCACACGGTCGGCCCGGATGAGGGCCGGGAACGCGTAATCCGGGCCAAGTACGTCGTGGGCGCGGACGGTGCCCGGAGCAAGGTGCGGGACTCGATCGGCTGCACCCTGGCCGGCGACCAGGCGAACCACGCCTGGGGCGTCATGGACGTCCTCGCCAACACCGACTTCCCCGACATCCGCACCAAATGCGCGATCACGTCGGGCACGGGCGGCAGCATTCTGCTGATCCCCCGTGAAGGCGGGCACCTCTTCCGCATGTACGTCGACCTTGGCGTGGTCCCGGAGACGGACGCCGGCGCAGTGCGCAGCACCAGCATCGAGCAGATCATCGCCAAGGCCAACGACATCATCCACCCCTACACACTGGACGTGCGCAACGTCGCCTGGCACAGCGTGTACGAGGTGGCGCACCGACTCACCGACCGGTTCGACGACGTCCTCCCGGACCAGCTCGGCTCCCGTTCGCCGCGGGTGTTCATCACCGGCGATGCCTGCCACACCCACAGCGCCAAGGCCGGTCAGGGCATGAACGTCTCCATGCAGGACGGCTTCAACATCGGCTGGAAACTCGGTCATGTGCTGGAGGGCCGCAGCCCGGAAACCCTGTTGTCCACCTACTCGGCCGAGCGCCAGGTCGTCGCGAAGAACCTCATCGACTTCGACAAGGAATGGTCGACGCTGATGGCGAAGAAGCCGGAGGAGTTCGAAAACCCGTCCGAGCTGGAGGACTTTTATGTCAGCACGGCCGAGTTCCCCGCCGGCTTTATGACCCAGTACGCCCCCTCCATGCTGATCGGCGAACCAGTTCACCAGGGGCTCGCCACCGGGTTCCCCATCGGCAAGCGCTTCAAGTCCGCTTCCGTCGTGCGGGTCTGCGACACGAACCCGCTGCAGCTCGGTCATCAGGCCAAGGCGGACGGGCGGTGGCGGATCTACGTCTTCGCTGATCCTGCCGCGGCCGGTGCGCCCTCACCCACCACTGATCTGGCCGCCTGGCTGGAGAACGCGCCCGACTCCCCGCTCGCCGCCACCCCCGACGGCGCCGACCGCGACGCGTGGTTCGACGTGAAGGTGATCTACCAGCAGGACCACACCAGTGTCGACATCGGCGCCGTTCCGGCGGTCTTCAAGCCGCAGGTGGGTCCGTTCCAGCTGACCTACCTGGAGAAGGTGTACGCCACGAATCCGACAGCGGACATCTTCGAGCTGCGCGGCCTGGACCGCGGCGGCGTCGTCGTCGTCGTACGTCCGGACCAGTACGTGGCCAACGTCCTGCCCCTGACCGCGACGGCCGAACTTGGCGCATTCTTCGCGGCACTCCTGCCGGCCGCGGGGCACCGGACGGTATAGCGACGGACGGCCGCGCCTTTAGGGAGGCGCGGCCTAGCCGCGGCTCCACCGGCCGGGCAGTCGGCGTAGCTTCCACAGGATCATCCAGAGTCCGACGCCGACCGGGATCACGGCGAGTGCGAACATGGTTCCCCGCAGCGGTTTCTCCACGGGGTTGGGCCGGGGGAGTGGCAACACTGGCAGGAGAGCCTGGCGGTGTTCCGAAGAATCCGGCCAAGGCGCCCCGTCCGGCCAGCGCTGGCTGTATTGCGGCTCGGTCCGGCCCAAGGATCCGGATTTTTTTCTGGCGTCAAAATCAGCGCGCTCTGTCATCATTCCCCCAAATGAGATGAGTGTTCCGGCCAATTGTGGGCCGGTAGCCCGCTCAGTCTCGCATAACCCGGCAGGAAAACCCTGCTGCGCGCGGCATTCTTTCGGTCCGGCCCCAGCTAGGGCCGGGCATCATTCCCCGAATCAGCCTGCGTCGAGATTGAAATGGTGACGCCTTCCTCGTCGTCGCGGATCATCAGCTGAAGGGGCCGGTCCACGAGACTGGTGTGCCGGTTTTCGCTGTCCTCCGGGGCGAGTTGCTCCGCCAGCCGGGTAAGGGCCAGTGCCATTGCCCTGCCCCAGTCGTGGGGGTCCCTGCTCGACGCTTCAGCCTCGGCTGAGTAGTTTTCCTCTGGTCCGGTCATATGGTTTCGCCTTCCCGTCTGGAACGCGGCCGGCCCGGTCAATCCGGAAGGCCTCCGGCCGGGCCGGTACGCTTCAGTCCCTGAACATGGCCAGTGTAGTGACCGGCCGGACAGTGCGTCCATGATTGCCTGCCCTGCGGCGCGAGTAAATTCCGCCGGCCCCGATAGGATTTCCTGCGGGACACCTCCCGCCCACGTGTACGAAAGGCGCCATGCCAAAGAACAATGCCGCGCAGGAATCCACCGACCAGCCCAAGCGCGCCGCCGTGATCATCAATCCGATGAAATCTTCCGGCAAGGATTTCAAGGCCGCGTTCTACCGGCTCTGCGAAACCGAAAACTGGGCCGAGCCGCTCTGGCTGGAGACCACGGCCGAGGACACCGGCATGGGCCAGGCGCGCGAAGCGCTTGAAGCCGGGGTCGACGTCGTGATCGCCGCCGGCGGCGACGGGACCGTCAGGTGCGTGGCAGAGGTCCTCGCGGGCACCGGGACGCCGATGGGCCTGGTCCCACTGGGCACCGGCAACCTGCTGGCCCGGAACGTGGGCGTCGATATCACCGACCCCGTGGCGGCTAGTTATGACGTCCTGAACGGTACGGACATCAAGGTGGACGTGGTGAAGGCAAGCCTGGACCACACCGAGGAGGAGCAGCTTTTCCTGGTCATGGCCGGCCTTGGCTACGACGCGGCCATCATGGCGAACACCGTCGACGAGCTCAAAGACCGCGTGGGCTGGCTCGCCTACGTGGAGGCCGGCATCCGGCACCTGCCCGGCAAACCGGTGAGGGCGCATATCAGCATGGATGGACAGCACCCGGTCCGGCGGCGGGTCCGCAGCGTGATGGTCGGCAACTGCGGCCAGATCACCGGAGGCGTGGAAGTCTTCCCCGACGCCAGGCTCGATGACAACATTCTCGACGTCCTGATCCTGGCGCCCGAGGGCAAACTGGGCTGGTTCAGCGTGCTCGCCGGGATGTTCGGTCGGAAGAACGGCAAGAACGGGAAGAACAAGTCGGTCGAGTACTTCACCGGGAGGACCGCCGAAATCAGCCTCGACCACGAACAGGAGTTCCAGCTCGACGGCGATCACCTGGGCAAGGCCAAGCATCTCAGGGTCGCAGTGGAGCACGGGGCGCTGACCCTCCGGATGACGAAGCAACCCCGGCGCTAGGGGCCAGCTGCCGGGACCTGCCGGTGCGCGAGGATTTCCGCGGGCCCGGCCAGCTTGGCACCTCTTCCGTTGAACGGACTGTTTGCCGGGGCCCGTCGGGGCTCCGGCGTAAGATTCAGCTGGATGCCAGCGCCGCCGTCGTTCCCAACCGACTGCCAAGGAAGGCCCAATCCACCTGTGAAGCCCGCGCACTTGCTCACCGAGATGTTCAGCATCGCCCCAGCCAACAAGGACCATCAGGTTGCGATCCGTTGCGCCGTCGGCGTTTTCGTCCCGCTGATCTCCCTGGTGCTGCTGGGCCGGCTGGATCTGGCAATCTTTGCTTCCTTTGGCGCTTTCACCGGCATTTACGGGCGGAACGAACCTCACGGCCGGAGGTTGGTCCTGCAGGTGCGGGCCGGCACGCTGATGCTCGCCGTGATCCTGCTCAGCGCCCTGACGGCCCGGGCCGGCACGGCGCTCGCACTGTCGCCGTCGGACCGCACCTGGCTGCAGGTCGTCGCGACCACCCTGGTGGCGGGAGGCTGCTCCCTGATCGTCGCGTGGTGGCGGCTCCGCCCGGCGGGATCGTTGTTTCACATCTTCGCCTTCGCAGCCATCGCCTCCATCCCCAACCAGCCGCCGCTCTGGCAGGGCATGCTGGTCTCGGTCCTGACGGTCCTGTTTTCACTGCTGGTTGGCCTGTCCTCACGGGTGGTCCGAAGCCGCCGCCAGACGTGGTCGTGGCCACGGCGGGTCCGGTTGACGGCCGTGGAGCGTCGCGTGGCCTGGCTTGAAGCGCTGGGCTACCTCGTGGCGGCGGGGCTGGCCGGCACCCTCGCCACCGTGGTTGGGGAGCGGCTCGGCTTCGGCCACAACTACTGGGCCATGGTGGCCGCCGTCGTCCCGCTGGTGGGACACAGCACCCGGCACCGGATCAGCCGCGGGGTGCAACGCATCTTCGGCACCGTGGTGGGGCTTGGTCTGCTGGCCATGATCCTGCTGCTGCACCCGGCCCCCTGGCAGACCGTGCTGGTGATTGCGGCGTGCCAGTTCGGCGCCGAAATGTTCATCGCCCGCCAGTATGTGCTGGCCCAGGTCTTTGTCACCCCGCTGGCGCTGATCTCGACCCTGCTGGTGGCTCCGGTACCGGCAGGAATTCTCCTGCGGGACCGGTTGCTGGAGACCGTCATCGGAGCCGCCGTCGGCGTCGCCGTCGTGCTGGCCCCCGCAGTCTGGCGCCGGCTCGCCTCGCGCCCCGTCGCCCGGCCCAACTGACTGGCATTTGTTGCCGTTTTGATGCGTCTTAACGCCAACAAGTGCGAGTTACTTGGGTCAATGGAAGACTTGTCCCGTGCAAGCAACTGTTTACGGACGCGGGATACGTGGCTAACTCGGGCTCGGGGGACTCGGTCGTGGACCGTGTGGTGCGCCTGATCGAGGCTTTTCCCGAGGGCTCCGCATCCCTGCAGCTGTCCGACCTCGCGGACCGGGCCGGGCTGCCGCTGAGCACCGCGCACCGACTGGTCCGGCAACTGGCCGGGCACGGACTCGTGGAATTGGGCGGCGGCGGCTCGGTCCGGTTGGGGATGCGTTTATGGGAGCTGGTCAACCGGAACTCACCCACCCTGGCCCTGCGGCAAGCCGCGATGCCCTTGATGGAGGACATCCAGCAGGTGCTCAACCAGAACGTGAACCTGGCCGTGCTGGACGGCTGGGAAGCATTGTTCGTGGAGCGGCTGTCCCGCCGCGGCTCGGTGGCGAACCGGGCGAAAGTCGCCGGCCGGATGCCCGTGCACCTGTCCTCGGCCGGGCTCGCCCTGATGGCCCATCAGCCGGTCGCGGTACAAACGGCCTACCTGCGCCAGTTCGCCGATCCCGCAGGCCAGGTCTCCGCCGGGGACCTCCGCGCGCTGCTGGCCGAGACGGCAAGCCAGGGCTACGCCGAACTGGCCGGGGTGGTGGACCCGGACACCTGGGGGATCGCGGTACCGATCCGGGATGCGAGGAAGCGGACCGTCGCCGCGCTCGGCGTCGTGGTTCCGTTGCGGGAGATGCGGCTGCAGGCACTGGTGCCGGCGCTGCAGACCGCGGCGCGGGGCATCGGGCGCAGGCTCGGGGATGCAGGCGCCTCCACTGACTTCCGTTCAATGGAAGGTGTGTAACGCGGATCACCGCTCCGGGGGCACACTGTTAGCCAGAAGACCCATCCGGTCCCGAACCACGGCACACCAGTGCGCGGTTCCGGGCCCCGCAACGAAGCGAGGACACCATGGCAGCCCGAAAAGTCATCACCACCCAGGTGGCAATCGTGGGCGGCGGCCCGGCCGGGCTCATGCTCTCCCACCTGCTGGCCAAGGAAGGCATCGAGTCCACCGTGATCGAGTTGCGCAGCCGGCAGGAAATCTCGGAAACGGTCCGGGCGGGCATCCTCGAACACGGCACGGTCAACCTCCTAGTGGACAGCGACGTCTCCGACCGCGTGCTGCGCGACGGCGACCGCCACGACGGGATCGAGTTGCGGTTCAACGGCGAAAGCCACCGCATCGACTTCCAGGACCTGGTGGGCGAATCGGTCTGGCTCTACCCGCAGACCGATGTTTTCATGGACCTCGCCGCCCGCCGGGAAGCCGACGGCGGCGACGTCCGGTACGGCGTCACGGACACCAGCGTCCACGGCATCGAAGACTCGCCGACGGTGTGGTTCACCGATGCAGACGGCACCGAGTTCGAACTTCGGGCCGACTTCATCGCCGGCGCTGACGGCTCGCGCAGCCACTGCCGCCTGCAGATCCCGGAGGCGGACCGCAAGTGGTACTTCCACGAGTACCCCTTCGCCTGGTTCGGTATCCTGGCCGAGGCGCCGCGCAGTTCCGACGAACTGATCTACGCCAACTCGGAAAACGGCTTCGCACTCATCAGCCAGCGGACCGAGACCGTACAGCGGATGTACTTCCAGTGCGACCCCGGCGAGGACGTCGCCAACTGGAGCGACGAACGCATCTGGGAGGCGTTCCGCAGCCGGGTGAACGGCAACGGCTTTGAGCTCAAGGAGGGCCCGGTCATCGACAAGACGGTCCTGAAGTTCCGCAGCTTCGTGCATGCCCCGATGCGGCACGGCAAGCTGTTCCTGGCCGGCGACGCCGCGCACACCGTCCCGCCGACCGGGGCCAAGGGCCTGAACCTGGCCATCCATGACGTGCGGGTCCTCTTCGAAGGCCTGGACAGCTTCTACAAGACCGGCTCCACCATGCTCCTGGACCTGTACAGCGACCGAGCCCTGGACCGGGTCTGGAAGGCGCAGCACTTCTCCTACTGGATGACGTCCATGCTGCACACCCCGGCCGGCGCCGACGACTTCGCCCGCGCCCGGCAGCTCGGTGAACTCAACTCCGTGGTCTCCTCGCGATTCGGCCGCGCCTACCTCGCCGAGGCCTACACCGGCTGGCCCGCCGCCGGCTGATCCGCTCCTGGGAGCCGGCTGGGGGCCGGCTGGGCCAGGTGGCCGGGCGGGGCCAGGGTGCGTGAGGCCGCGCGAGCCAGGAAAATCAGGACCCGGCGTCGAACACATCTGCGCCGAAGCCCTGCAGGCCGGGGGCTCCGGCGAGGCCCAGCCGGGGCAGCGAGAAGGCGTCCTCGATGCTGGCCAGCAGGCTGAAGTGGTTGTACTGCGTGTCCGACGACGTTCCGGCCCGGGTGAACGGGGAGAGCACCAGGGCGCCGACTCTCCCGCCGGCGGCACCGCCGGGAATCCCGGCGGATCCGGTGGTCTGGCCGTCGGCCTCGTCGAAGGTGATGACCAGCATCCCGTCCTTCTTGAACGCGGGGGAGTCGAGAATGGCCGGCACCTGCTGCCGGAGCCAACTGTCGCTGGCCGCGAGGCCGCCCGGGTTCCCGTCGACGCAGGGGCTGTCGTGGCCGTCGTTGCAGAGGTTGGGCGAGATGTAGGACAGGTTGGGCGTCGTGTCGGCTGATTTCAGATCCTGGGTCAGGGCAGTGAAATTCACGACGTTGTTCTGACAATCCGGCGACGAAGTGATCGCTTCGAAGTAGACGAAGGGGTTGTGCCGGGTGGCGTATTGGTCCCCCACCCGGGCGGACTGGTGGTCGTCCTTGGCGCCGGGTTTAGGGTGCTGGCACGGGGTCTGCATGTCCTCCATGTAACCCTTCCAACTCTTGCCGGCCGAGCTGAGCTGGCCGGCGACCGTGGGCACCGAGACAGGATAGACACAACCGGTGCCTTCCGCCTGGCCCGGGGCGGAGGTTCCGGTCTGCGTGAACGGAACGTAAGTCCGGCAGTCGTCGCGTGTCATCGGGTTGGACGCCTGCCCCGAGATCTGGGCCAGGTAGTTGGGGCTGGAGCTGTGGTCAATGGCGTAGTACTCCGACAGCAGTACGCCCTGGGCACGCAGCGTCTGGGAGAGGTACGGCGCCTCGGAGCCCGTGCCCCAGACCTTGTCATAGCCCTTGTTCTCGAGGTTGATCACGAACACATGGCCGGGTTTCCCGGCGGTTTGGGGGCCGCCGGCGGGCGGTGTCGGCGGTTGCGGCGGTGGCGACGTCTGCGGCGACGACGACGGCGGCGCGGCGGCCGCCGTCGTCCCCGGGGCGCTGGTGCCCGTGGAACTGGGCGGCGGCGTGGCAGGCGTGCACGCCGTCGCGGCGGCGACGAGAGCGGCGGCAAGGAAAAGGCCCGGAATTCGGCCGGCGGCGATCCGGCCCGGGCTGCTGGCGTGGTTCCGGCTCATGCGTGGCGGCTTTCTCTCGACGCGTTGGTCCGTGTCTCCAGCAAAGCCCATTGCACTCCGGCGGGACAAGGGCTACCGGGCATTCACAGCGAGTTCACACCATGGCCGTGTGCCCGGCAGTGCACGAGCCGATCGTCTTGGCATAGCAGGACGAGTGGTCGATCCCGGCCTGGGGACCGAAGCTGGGCGCCAGGTGCCTTAGGCGGGACGGCCGGTGGGATCCTCGGCCGTCGGGTCGGCCAGCGCCAGGCCGCCCACCGGGCTGGCGTCCCAGTGGATCAGGCGCCAGCCGGCGTCGGGATCGCCTTCGAGGGCCACGATGCCGGTGTTGGCGAGGATGTGCCGTGCCGCGAACTCCGCGTCCACGTTGGCGGCGCGCAGGCCGGTCCACACCCGGATCGCGGCGCCGTGGCTGACCACCGCGACCGTGGCGTCATCCCCGCCCGTGGAGGCGGCCACGATCCTCGCGATCGAGTCGTCGTAGCGCTCGAAGAACTCGTGGCCGCTGGGGCCCGAAGGCATCCGGCGGTCCAGCTCGCCCGCTGCCCAGGCGAAGACCGTCCCCAGATAACGCAGGTGGGATTCACGGTCGGTGAGCTTTTCAAGCGCCCCGGCCTCGATTTCCCGCAGCCCCGCCAGTACCTGAATGTCCAGCCCGCGGCTGCCGGCAAGCGGGGTGGCCGTGAGCTGGGTGCGGACCAAGGTGGACGCGTAGAGCAGCTCGATCTGCTGTTCCGCCAAGGAACGCGCCAGGGCGCCTGCCTGGCGTTCGCCGAGCACTGTCAGGCCCGGCCCGGGGTGGGCGGTGTCCAGTTGGCCGAGCACGTTGCCCGGGGTCTGGCCGTGGCGGATCAGCAGAAGCTTCATGCCAGCGATGTTACCGGCCGCGGCCGGTCACGGGATCCTGACAGTGGCCTGGATCGGGGCGTGGTCGCTGGGGTAACGGTCGTCAAGGCGGAAGGTGTTGACCGCGGCCTCGGCGACCTGGATGTCCGGCGTCACGGCGATCCAGTCAATGCGGCGTTCGCCGATCACCGGGTCCTTGTAATTCGGAAACGTCCCGTATTCCGGGGTCAGCCGCTGTTTGGCGACCGCCCACGAGTCCTTGAAGGCGCCGCTGCCCACCAGAGTGTTGTACGCCCCGGAGGCCCCGGCGTCGGCGTTGAAGTCACCCATCAGGACGGTCGGCAGGCCGGGCTCGAAGCTCGTGGCGTGCTCGATGATGGCCTCGGCGCTGCGCAGCTGGGCATTTTCGGATTCATGGTCAAAGTGGGTGTTGAGCACCATCAGTTCCCGTCCGGTGCAGCTGTCCTCGAACCTGCCCCAGGTTGCGATCCGGGTGACGTCATTGCCCCACGTTGCCGAGCCGGCCACGGTGGGGGTGTCCGAGAGCCAGAACTGGTCCCACATTCGCAGCGTCAGGCGGCGGGAGTCGTAAAAGATGCAGGAGTGTTCGCCCCGGTTCCCGCCCTCGCGGCCGTGGCCGATCATCCGGTAGTGGCCCGGAAGCGCTTCCCCGATGACTGTCAGCTGGTGTTCCAGGCCCTCCTGGATGCCCAGGACCTCCGGGAGTTCCTCGGCCAGGACGGCCCGGAGTGCCGGAACACGCTCGGGCCAGTAGTCCGCCTGACCCGGCAGGGTCTCCGCAATGTCACAGCGGATGTTGAAGCTCATCAGGCTCAACGCCGCGGCCTCGGCCCTCTCGGTTGCCGTGGCGGATCCTGTGCCGGCTGCTGCCGCTATGGCGGGGCCGGGGCGGGTCAGAACTGTCCGTGCTGTCGCCGCAGTGTCGCTCGGCAAGGGGTCTCCTCGTGTCGGTAACAGCCCAAGCCTCCACGGTTGAGCTGGCCAGTCCTTGACGGCCGGGTGAACGGCGGACCGCCGGTAGGTGAACTCGGCGCCGCCATTCCTACGCCAGGTGGTCGACCAGCTTGTCCGCGAGGCCGGTGTACGTTCCCGGGGTCAGGGCCAGCAGCCTGGCCTCGGCATCCGCGGACAGGCCAAGGCCCTGGACAAACTCCTGCATCCGGGCGGCGTCGACGCGCTGGCCGCGGGTCAGATCCTTTAGCCGCTCGTACGGGTTTTCCATGCCCGCGACGCCGGCGATGGCCTCGGCGCGCATGACCATCTGGATCGCCTCGCCGAGCACCTCCCAGTTGGTGTCCAGGTCCCTGGCGAGCACCTCCTCCGCGACGTCCAGCCGGTCCAGGCCCTTGGCCACGTTGGAGATGGCCAGCAGGGAGTGGCCGAACGCCACCCCGATGTTGCGCTGCGACGAGGAATCGGTGAGGTCCCGCTGCCAGCGGGAAGTGACCAGGGTGGAACCCAGCACATCCAGCAGCCCGGAGGAGATCTCCAGGTTGGCTTCGGCGTTCTCGAACCGGATCGGGTTGACCTTGTGCGGCATTGTGGAGGACCCGGTGGCGCCTGCCACGGGGATCTGCGCAAAGTAGCCGATCGAGATGTAGCTCCACATGTCCGTGCAGACGTTGTGCAGGATCCGGTTGAAGCGCGCGACGTCGGCGTACAGCTCAGCCTGCCAGTCGTGGCTTTCGATCTGGGTGGTGAGCGGGTTCCAGTCCAGGCCGAGGTTTTCCACGAAGCTCCGGGCGACCTGCTCCCAGTCGGCGCCGGGGATCGAGGCCACGTGCGCCGCGAACGTGCCGGTGGCGCCGTTGATCTTGCCGAGATATTCGGTCCGGGCGATGCGGTCCAGCTGCCGGGTCAGCCGGTGCGCCATCACCGCGAGTTCCTTGCCCAGCGTGGTGGGCGTGGCCGGCTGCCCGTGCGTGCGGGACAGCATGGGCACCGCCCGGTTGGCCTCGGCCATCGTGCTGATCTGCGCGACGAGCCTGCGCGCCGCGGGCAGCCAGACGTCCTGCACGGCACCCTTGATGCCCAGGGCGTAGGAAAGATTGTTGATGTCCTCGGAGGTGCAGCCGAAGTGCACCATGGCGGTCAGACGCTCGATTCCGATGCCGGCAAGCCGGCGGCCGATGTAGTACTCCACCGCCTTGACGTCGTGCACGGTGACGGCTTCGATCTCGGTCAGCTCGGCCACGGACGCGGCGTCGAACTCGCTAACGATGGCGCGCAGCTGCTCCTGCTGCTCGGCGCTCAGCGGACCGGCGCCGGGCAGCACGTTGTTGCTGGTCAGGTGGATCAGCCACTCAACCTCGACGGCGACGCGGTCACGGTTGAGGGCGGCCTCGGAGAGGTAGTCCACCAGCGGTGCGACGGCCGAGTGGTAGCGGCCGTCAAGCGGTCCGAGAGCGATCGAGTGGTCGGACGCGGCGAGGGCCAGGCGTCCGGACGGCGTGCGGGTCTCGGCTGTGGCGGCAGTTTCAGGCATGGTCCGATTCTTTCACGAAGTGCGGCCGGGCCTTAAGCGCACCCTGGCATGTGACACTCCGTCGGCAGCTTTTCCACATAGCATTCGGGACCGCTTACGACGCCGGTGACTGGAACCTAACGTCGAACCCGGGACAAACGGCAACGAAAGGAGCCTCGGCCATGAGCGGCACGTTAACGGCAGCTGAGGCGGCGGCCTGCGCCTCGCGCAGTTACGAAGTCCAGCAACTGGCAGCCAGGATGGCCTCCTGTGCGGAGCAGGCGGGCGCCGTGCTCGCCGGGCTGGTCGGGCTGGAACTTCAGACCTGGCAGTCCCCGGCGGGCCGTGCCTACCGGACGACGGTTTCGCTTCAGGCCGCATCACTGCGGCGGGCCCGGGGCGGACTGCTGGATGCGGCGGCAGCGGTCCAGCGGCACGCCCAGCAGGTGACGCTCTCGTCCGGACGGCCCGGATACTGATGGCGGAGATTACTCCGGCGGGCTCCGGGGAGGCGCCCCGCCCGTCGGCACCGGCCCCGGACGGGATGTTGCGGATCCGGGGCGGGGTGGGCGGCCTCAGCTTCCAGTTCGAGGAGCTGCTGGCAGGGGCGGCCGCCCTGGACGTCGTGGTCCGCCGGCTGTACGCGTTGGAGGCGGAGGCCGACGGCGTCCGTCGCGCCCTCTTCGGCTACCAGCCCGACTCCTACCGCAGCGGCAGCAACGCCATGATCGCAGTGGGGGAGGCGGGGCGGGATGTCAGCCGGGTCAGGGCCGAATTGGAGCACATCGCGGCCCAGGTCCGGGCCAGCCACCGGGAGTACGAGTTCACCGAAGCCCGGAACGCGCTGCTGCTCCGGATGGGGCTGGGCGGTCCGGAGTACGGCTCAGCCCAGGGGCCCTTCGAGCTCCCCGGCGTCCGCGACCAGGTCGAGCGCGGGGTGGCCCTGGCTCCGCACGGCCTGGCCCTGCTGCTGGGGTTGCCCGTTCCCTTGGCGGCGCTGGTAGGGACGCTGGCTGGCCCCACCGACGTCCGCCGCACGGTCCGGGAGCTGACGATGGCACCGGGGCTGAGGTTCCTGGAACCGCGGCCGGTCACGGTCATCGGCAGCCATACCGGGGCCGAGGCCGTTGATTTGACGCCCGCGGGCCTGCTGCGCCGCGCGGAAGCGGTGGGCCGGAACAGCGGCGATATCGAGATCATCAAGGTCGACGGCGGAAGCGGCCGTGCTTGGGTGGTGATCGTGCCCGGAACCCAGCTGGGCGGCCTGCCCGAGGGAACCAACCCGTTCGACACGGCGGGCATCGCCGAAGCGCTGGGCTACGACTCGGTGGAGACCACCGCGGCCATCCGGCAAGCGCTCCGGGAGGCGGGCGCGACGGCGGGCGAGCAGCTTGCCGCCGTGGGTTACAGCCAGGGCGGCATCCACGCCATGAACCTGAGCGATGACAAAGCTTTCCTCGCCGAGTTTGACCTCAAGTACGTGCTCACCGCCGGCTCCCCGGTCGGCGGCATCACCCCCGAGCCTGGGATCGGCAGCCTGCACCTGGAACACCAGCATGACTGGGTGCCGGGAGCTGACGGACAGGCCAACGCGGACACGAAGGACAGGGTCACTGTCACGCTGACTAACAGCCTGGTCATGCCCCCGCCGCAGGATTTTGGCCTCGGCCCCGGGCATCGACTGGAAAACTACGCGGCCGGCGCGGAAGCGGTCTCGGCGAGCCGGGACCCGTCGTTGCTGGCATCCACCGCGGCACTGGCAGCCGTGGTTGGGGGCGGTGGCACCGCCACCGTGACCAGGTTTTCCCTGCGGCGCGAGGCTCTGCCGGCGCGGGGCGCGGTCACGGCGCCGGGGCCGAACCGCGGGGCAGACACCCCGCCGCCGGCGCGACCGCCCGCTCCGGCGCTCGGACCCACCGCGGCGCGGGAGCCGCAGGGCGTCCCCGGCTAGCTGGTCCGCCCTTGGCCGGCGGAACCCCAGCAGGCGTGCCGGCTACCGGCGCGCGTGCCCGTCAGCGGCGCCGGCCGCCCGGGAGCCGGCCAGCGACCAGCGAGATCACAGTGATGATGATGGCCGCGAACACTGCCGTCCAGAAAAAGGAGTCGATGGTGAAGTGCACCGGTGTGTAGGCGCTCAACCAGGACGTGAGGTACAACATTGCGGCGTTGATGACGATCGTGAACAGACCCAGCGTGAGGATGGTCAGCGGCAGCGACAGCAGGCTGACCAGCGGCTTGACGAGGGCGTTGACGAGGCCGAAAATCAGCCCGATGAACAGGTACGCGAGGATGATCCCGACGGTGTCGGCACCCTGCGTGACGCCGCTGTCGGCAACGGCGCCGGCGGTCGCAGCGCTCGAGACGCTGATCCTGCCCTGCAGGATCCAGCTGGCGATCCAAAGGGCCAGGGCGTTGACGACGACCCGCAGAATGAATGAACGCATGGCCCCATGCTGTCATATGAGCCGTCCCGCGGGAGGGGCGGCGAAGTAGGCTAGGGGGCATGACTTTATCTGACAACCCGGCCATGGGGCTCCGCCCGCGGCCGGTGGTGGACCTCCTTCCCCGCTACGCGGCAGGCAAACCGCCGGTCCCCGTTGAAGGGCTCGTGAGCTACAAGCTGTCTTCCAACGAGAACCCGTTGCCTCCGATTCCTGCGGTGCTGCAGGCCATCGCCGCGCAAACCGATATCAACCTCTACCCGGACCCGTTGAGCAGCAAACTCCGCGGGGCGCTTGCCGGGTTCCTGGACGTCCCGGCAGAGGACATTGTCACGGGCGGCGGGAGCCTCGGGGCCCTCAACCAGCTGCTGGCCACCTTCGCCGGCCAGAACGACGACGGGAAGGCGGACGAGGTCATCTATGCGTGGCGCTCCTTCGAGGCCTACCCCATCAGCGTGGGCCTCGCGGGCGCGCAAAGCGTGCAGATCCCGCTGACCGCAGACGGCCGCCACGATCTCGACGCGATGGCCGCCGCGGTCACCGCCCGCACCCGGGTGATCCTGCTGTGCACGCCGAACAACCCCACCGGCCCCATTCTCACCGCAGCGGAAACCGAGAACTTCATCAAAAGCGTGCCCTCGGACATCGTGGTGGTCATTGACGAGGCCTACCAGGAGTTCGTCCGGGCCGCCGACGCTGTCGATGGCCTTGAGATGTACCGCAAGTACCCCAACGTGGTCGTGCTCCGTACCTTCTCGAAGGCGCACGGGCTGGCCGGTCTGCGCGTGGGCTACAGCGTGTCGCAGCCGGACATCACCCAGCACCTGCGAGTCACCGCCACGCCCTTCGCGGTCTCCCAGATCGCCGAAGCGGCCGCCGTCACGTCGCTGCAGCACATCGACGAGGTTGTAGAAAGGGTACAAAGCCTGGTCGACGAACGGGACCGCGTGACGGCCGGGCTGCGCGACCTCGGCTGGTTCGTTCCGGACGCCCAAGGAAACTTTGTTTGGCTGAATCTGGGCGCGGACAGTGCGGAATTCGCCGCGCTGGCCGGGGAACGGGCGCTCTCGGTCAGGGCCTTCGGCGATGACGGGGTTCGGGTGAGTATCGGCGAAGCAGAGGCGAACACCAGGTTCCTCGACTTGTGTGCGATCTATACAAAACCGCCGCGGCGTTCCTAGCGCTTCACACGAAGCCCGCAGGCAGCCCGCTGCGGATAAAGTAAGGACGAGTTAAGCCAAAATATATGCTGAGACGGGAATGCATTCCCTGGCCGGCATATATCCCAGCGATTGCGGCGCATTCGGGTGCGGCAGGCAAGGAGACGGTATGGGCGCCACACAACTGCCCTCTACCGAGTTCGACGGAAGCGAAGCGGACGACCAGCTCGAGGCGCGAGCCGAGGCAGTGCTCGGCGACCCTGCCGTCCCGATGGTCCAGCTGCTGGGCCCGGACGGCACCCTGGGCACCGATCCGGTGTTCTCGGAGTACGCCGCGCGGCTCGACGCCGGGAAACTGCGCGGTTTCTATGCCGACATGGCGAAGATCCGGCGCTTCGACGTGGAGGCCACCGCCCTGCAGCGTCAGGGCCAGCTGGCTCTGTGGGTCCCGCTGACCGGCCAGGAGGCCGCCCAGATTGGTTCCGGCCGGGCGAGCCAGCCGCAGGACTACCTCTTCCCCACCTACCGGGAGCACGGCGTCGCGCTGACCCGCGACGTGGACCTGGCCGAACTGCTGCGCCAGTTCCGCGGCGTGTCCAACGGCGGCTGGAACCCCAAGGACACGAACTTCCACCTCTACACCTTGGTCCTCGCCGCCCAAACCCCGCACGCCGTCGGCTACGCCATGGGCATCCAGCGCGACCAGAAGCTTGCCGCGGCCGAAGCGGCTGCGGGGGAATCCGCGGCCCGGGCGCCCGATCCGAAGGCCGCAGTCATGGTCTATTTCGGCGACGGAGCCAGCTCCGAAGGCGATGTCCACGAGTCCATGGTGTTCGCCTCGTCCTACAACGCCCCCGTGGTGTTCTTCTGCCAGAACAACCACTGGGCCATCTCCGTCCCCACCGCGGTGCAGACCCGCATTCCGCTCTCCAACCGGGCCAAGGGCTACGGCTTTCCCGGCATCCGGGTGGACGGCAATGATGTGATCGCGGTCCACGCCGTCACCGAGTGGGCGCTCGAGCATGCCCGCGAAGGCAAGGGCCCGGTCCTGATCGAGGCCTTCACCTACCGCGTCGGGGCACACACCACCGCCGACGACCCCACGAAGTACCGCGGCTCCGAGGAAGAGGCGCAGTGGCGGGCGAAGGACCCGCTGGAGCGGCTCGAGAAATACCTCCGCGCCGAAGGACTCGCCGACGACGCGTTCTTCGACCAGGTCAAGACCGACGGCGACGAGCTCGCTGCCTACGTCCGCAGGACCACCCATGACCTGGAGACCCCGGACATCCGGACGGCGTTCGCCAACACCTACGCCGAGGCGCACCCGCTGGTGGCCGAAGAGCTGGCGTGGTTCGAGCAATACAGCGCAGGTTTCGCCGACGAGATAACCGACGAGCAGGCGCCCGCCAAGCAGGCAGAAGTAGATAAGGCGGCCAGCCGATGACCACCATGACCATTGCCAAGGCCATCAACGAGGGCCTGCGGGCGACGCTGAACAACAACCCCCGCACCCTGCTGATGGGCGAGGACATCGGACCGCTGGGCGGCGTCTACCGCGTCACCGACGGCCTGTTCGGCGAGTTCGGCGCAGACCGTGTCGTGGACACCCCGCTCGCGGAGTCCGGCATCATCGGGACCGCGATCGGCCTGGCGCTGAGCGGGTACCGGCCGGTCTGCGAGATCCAGTTCGACGGCTTCGTCTTTCCGGGCTTCAACCAGATCACCACGCAACTGGCGAAGATGCATGCACGCAGCAACGGCAACCTGACCGTCCCCGTCGTCATCCGCATCCCGTACGGCGGCGGCATCGGATCGATCGAGCACCATTCGGAGTCCCCGGAGGCGCTGTTCGCGCACACCGCCGGGCTGCGCATCATCACCCCGTCCAACCCGCATGACGCCTACTGGATGATCCAGCAGGCCGTCGACTGCCTGGACCCGGTGATCGTCTTCGAACCCAAGCGGCGCTACTGGCTCAAGGGCGAGGTCGACACGGATTCGCCGGGTGCGTCCGCGGACCCGTTCGAGGCCCACGTGTTGCGCGCCGGCACGGATGCCACCGTCGTGGCCTACGGCCCGCTGGTCCCGGTGGCCCTCGCCGCCGCCGGCGCAGCCGCGGAGGACGGCCACAGCGTCGAAGTGATCGACCTGCGCTCCATCTCGCCCATCGACTTCGACACGGTCACGGCCTCCGTCCGGAAGACGGGCCGGCTCATCGTGGCGCACGAAGCGCCGACCTTCGGCGGCATCGGCGGCGAAATCGCCGCCCGGGTCAGCGAACGGGCCTTCCATTCCCTCGAAGCCCCGGTCATCCGCGTCGGTGGCTTCCACATGCCCTACCCGGTGGCCAAGGTGGAGGAAGACTACCTGCCGGACATCGACCGCATCCTTGAGGCGCTCGAACGCGCCCTCGCCTACTGACGGGGAAGCCATGACCGTGAACAAGTTCAACCTTCCCGACGTGGGCGAGGGCCTGACCGAGGCGGAAATCGTGTCCTGGAAGGTGAAGGCCGGCGACACCGTGGCAGTCAACGACGTGCTGTGCGAAATCGAAACCGCCAAGTCCCTCGTCGAGCTCCCCTCGCCGTACGCCGGCACCGTCGCCGAACTTCTGGTCCAGGAAGGCGTGACGGTCGACGTCGGGACGCCGATCATCAGCGTTTCTGACGCGGCCGCCGCAGAACCCGCCCCGGCCGCGCGTCCCGTGGCGGCTGCCGCCCCGTCCCCGGCCGCCCCTGCAGATACACCGATGTACGGAAAACTGGAGCCGGACACCTCCGATGCCGGCGGACCCCCGACTGCCGGCCCGCTGGTCGGGTCCGGACCGAAGGCCGACGCCGTCAAACGCCGGCGTCGGGTCTCCGCGCCGGCGGTTCCGGCCGCCTCCATTCCGGCCCCCGAGCGGGCGGGAATCGAAACCCACGACATCTGGATCAGCCCGGAGGCCGTCTCCCCCGTGGAACCGCCGGTTCCTGCCGCCGCCGCGGAGGCGATTGACCAGCGCCAGAGCCTGGGCGGAGCCATCACCGGCCTCGTCAGCCGCGTCCTGGCCAAACCTCCGGTCCGAAAGATCGCCCGGGACCTCGGCATCGACCTGGCCGACGTCGTCCCCACCGGCGCGCGCGGCGAGGTGACCCGCGAAGACCTCGTGAGCTACCAGGCCCAGCGAGACGCCGAGCTGGACCAGGCGGACTCGTTCTGGGGCAAGACCGGCCGCCCCCAGGAACAGCGGATCGAACGCATCCCGGTCAAGGGCGTCCGCAAGGCCACCGCCCGCGCCATGGTCGAGTCGGCTTTCGCGGCCCCGCACGTCAGCATCTTCGTCGACGTCGACGCCAGCCGGACCATGGAGTTCGTGAAGCGGCTCAAGGCCTCCCGCGACTTCGAAGGCATCAAGGTCTCGCCGCTGCTCATCCTCTCCAAGGCCGTCATCTGGGCCGCGGCCCGCAACCCCAGCGTCAATGCGAGCTGGGTGGACGACGTCGGAGGCGGCGACGCGGCCGAAATCCACGTCAAGCACTTCATGAACCTCGGCATCGCCGCGGCGACCCCCCGCGGACTGATGGTGCCGAACATCAAGAACGCCCAGGACCTCTCGCTCAAGGAACTGGCGCTCGCCCTCAATGAGCTGGCCACCACCGCCCGGGCGGGCAAGACCCAGCCGGCACAGATGCAGGGCGGCACCCTGACGATCACCAACATCGGCGCCCTGGGCATCGACACGGGCACCCCGATCATCAACCCCGGCGAGGTCGCAATCGTGGCCTTCGGCACCATCAAGCAGAAGCCCTGGGTGCTCGACGGCGAGGTGATCCCGCGCTGGATCACCACGCTGGGCGGCTCGTTCGACCACCGGGTGGTGGACGGTGACCTTTCGGCGCGCTTCATGGCCGACGTCGCGGCCATCCTCGAAGAGCCGGCCCTGCTCCTGGACTGAGTCCTAGTACGAGCCGTAGGCGGCGAAGGCCGAGAGCATTTCGGTCAACCCCTGGGGCGTCCCCCCGCCGGCGACGGCGACTGCGCCGGCAAACATCAGGCCGGCCAGGCCGAAGCCGGCAGCGGTGACCTTGGTGAGGAACTTCCAGTCCTCGCGCAGGATGCTCCGGAAGGTGTCGGGCATCCGCAGCGCCGGGGCGATGAGGTTCGGGGCGCTGTCCATCGACCCGTCGTCAAGGAAGGCGATCACCCGCCCGGCGGCGCGGTCGACCCGCATGGTGCTGATGTGGTTTCCGTGGCGGGCCAGCAGGATGTCGTGGCCGACGAGCTGGCGGCGCTGAAGGGCGGGCATGGATTCTCCCCGGGAGTGGGCGGATGGGACTGTCCGCACCATCGGGGGCACCTCCAATTTTACCGCCGCAGGGCGGGGCGGCACCGGCAAATCCGCGTGAGGCTGCCCACGAGGGATGGTGACGGCGGTCAAATCTTCAGAATCCTGTCCCGAACGGGCGCGGCGGCATTAGAGTGGCACCAGCCGCCGTCGAGCCGGCGGACGCCGATCAAAGGAGATTCTGCGTGTTCTCGAGCCCGTTTCCCGCTGTTGATATCCCTGACGTGAGTCTCTACGAGTACCTCTTCGGCGGTTTGCGGGAGGACGACCTGGACCGGATCGCCGTCGTCGACGGCACCAGCGGCGCCGAAATGAGCTACCGTGAGCTGCTCGACCGGATCAACGCCTTCGCCGGCGCGGTCGCCGCCCAGGGGCTGGGTGTCGACGGCGTTGCGGCCATCCTCTGTCCCAACATCCCGGCGTTCGCCGTCGTGTTCCACGGTCTGCTGCGGGCGGGCGCCACTGTCACGCCCGTAAATTCGCTGTACACCGCCGACGAAATCGAAATACAGCTCACCGACGCCGCGGCGAGTTGGCTCTTCACGGTCTCCGCCCTCCTGCCCGCGGCCCTCGAGGCGGCCGGACGCGCCGGGATCCCGGCGGACCGGCTGGTGGTGCTCGACGGCGCCGAGGGCCACCCTTCGCTGCAGGATCTGCTCAGCAGCGGTGCGCCGGCCCCGGACACCAGGTTCGACCCGACCACCCACACCGCCGTGCTGCCGTACTCCTCGGGGACCACCGGGCGGCCCAAGGGTGTCAAGCTCAGCCACCGGAACCTCGTGGCCAACGTCGAGCAGTCACGCGGGCTGCTCAAGGTCCGGCCGGAGGACCGCCTCCTGGCGCTGCTGCCGTTCTTCCACATCTACGGGCTGACAGTGCTGCTGAACCTGGCCCTCCGGGAGCGCGCCCGCCTGATCACCATCCCCAAGTTCGAGCTGGCGGAGTTCCTGCGGATGATCCAGGACCACAAGTGCAGCTACCTCTTCATCGCGCCGCCGGTGGCCGTGGCGCTGTCGAAGCATCCGCTGGTGGCGGACTATGACCTCAGCTCCGTGCACACCACGCTGTCCGGAGCGGCGCCGCTGGACGGCGAACTCGGGGCGCGGCTGGCCGAGCGGCTGGGCTGCCGGGTCCTCCAGGGCTACGGCATGACCGAGATGAGTCCGGTCTCGCACTTGATCCCGGTGGATGCCACGGAGGTGCCGGTCAGTTCCGTGGGCTACACCGTGCCCAATATGGAATGCCGGCTGGTGGACCCGGCCACGGGGGAGGAAATCGAAGTCCCCGCGGAGGGAACCAGCGCCCCGGGCCACCTGCTGTGCCGCGGACCCAACGTCATGCTCGGCTACCTGAACCGGCCCGAGGAGACGGCGGCAACCCTTGATGCCGACGGGTTCCTGCACACCGGCGATATCGCCACGGTTCGGGCCGACGGGGTGGTGTCGATCGTGGACCGGCTCAAGGAGCTGATCAAGTACAAGGGCTACCAGATCGCGCCGGCCGAACTCGAGGCGCTGCTGCTCACGCACCCCGGCATCGCGGATGCGGCCGTGATCGGAACCCTCGACGCCGACGGGCAGGAGGTGCCGATGGCGTTCGTGGTGCGCCAGCCGGGGCCGGACGGCGAGCGGCTGAACGAGGCCGCCGTGGAAGAATTCGTGGCCGCCAGGGTGGCGCCGTTCAAGAAGATCCGGCGGGTGGAGTTCATCGACGCCGTGCCGAAGTCCTCCTCGGGCAAAATTCTCCGCAGGATGCTAAAAACTGCGGAGAAGGCACCGCAGCCATAACGCCTGCGATGCCTCCTCCCGTGCCTCTGCCTGCCGGCTATTCAGGAATGTCGGTCTTGGCGATGTAGACGTCGCAGGGGGCGCCGTGGGCCACGCTGTTCGCGACGCTCCCCAGGACGCGGCCAAGGCCCTTCATTCGGCGGTTGCCGACCACGATCAGCTGCGCACCGGAGCGCTCAGCCTCGTGAATCAGCGCCTCAGCGGGCTTGCCGCGGGCCGCAGCGTAGGTGACATTGATGTCGTCGCCGCGGAGGCTGGCCGCGACGTCCTTGGCGACCGTTTCGGCGTCGTCGGCGTCTGAAACAATCCACCGGTCGCTGCCGCTGCCGAAGACCTCGGTCCGGTCGCTGTCGAACGCGCTGACCACGTGCAGCGTTGCGCCCAGGGAGACCGCCAGGCCCCGTGCCGTCTGGGCCGCCCTCAGGGCAGTTTCACTGCCGTCGACGCCGACAACGATAATTCCGGTCATTAGGGACTCCTCTGGTCAAGGCATTTTGGTCAGGTCGTTCGGGTCAGGGGCCATTCAAGCCACAGCAATGCTTCAGGCTACAACGCCGCGACAGCTTCCCGCAGGACCGGCGCCAAGCGCCGCACCCCTTCCTCGATCGCGTCGGGCGGCACGGCGCTGAAGGCCAGCCGCAGCTTATTGGACGGCTCGTCCGAGTGCGTGAAGGCGGCCCCGGGGATAAATACGACGCCGGCGTCGATCGCCTTCTGCAGGAGCGGGTAGGTGTCCACGCCCTCGGGGAGCGTGACCCAGACAAAGAAGCCGCCCTCGGGCCGCGTCCAACTAAGGCCCGCGGGCATGAATTTCTGGAGCGCGGCCAGCATGGCTTCGCAACGTTCCTGGTAGAGCCCGCGGTAGGTGGCGATCTGGCCGAGCCAGTCGTAGTCGCGCAGGTAGGCGGAAACGAGCATCTGGTTGAGCGTCGGCGGGCACAAGGTGACCGCCTCCGACGCCAGATAGTAGCGCCGCTGCAGGTGGGCCGGGACCAGCGCCCAGCCGATCCGCAGCCCCGGGGCGAAGATTTTGGAGAAGGAACCCATATAGATCACGTCGTCCGGGTTGCCGGCGCGCAAGGGGGTCAGCGGCCGGCCGTCGAAGCGGAGCAGGCCGTAGGGGTTGTCCTCCAGAACCAGAATATTCGCGTTGCGGCATATATCCACGACCTGCTGCCGGCGGTCGGCGGCGAGGGTGATCCCGGAGGGGTTGTTGAAGCTTGGGATCGTGTAGAGGAATTTGATGCTCTTGCCCGCGGTCTGCAGGGCGGCAATCTTCGCCTCGAGGAGGTCCGGCACAATCCCATGCTCGTCCATCGGCACGGTCCCCACCTCGACCTGGTAGGCCTCGAAGGTGTTGAGCGCACCCACGTACGTGGGATCTTCTACCAGGACAACGTCGCCCGGATTGCAGAAGACCTTGGTCGCGACGTCCTGGGCCGACTGAGAGCCGGCCGTGATGACGACGTTTTCGGGCTTCGCGTCGAGGATCCCCTCGGCCGCCATGACCTCACAGATCTGCGTGCGGAGCTCCTCGGTGCCTTGACCGCCGCCGTACTGCAACGCGGTCAACCCCTGCTCCGCGATGATTTCAGCGGCCGACTGGCCGAGACGCTCCAACGGGAGCGACTGCAGGTAGGGGCTGCCGCCGGCTAGCGAGACGAGGCCCGGCCGCAGCGAGATGTCGAAAACGTCCCGGACGGCCGATTGCTTGATGTTTGCTGCGCGCTCCGAGAAAAGCCTCTCGTGGCGGTGGGCGGACGTAGCCGCACGTTCGATTGCGTCAATTGCCTCGGCCGGAAGAATCTTTGCGGCGGCATCAAGTGTTTCGTTGGTCACATCTGTAGGATACAGGCCGGGGTTGTCGCTGGGGAAACTTTTGTTGACTTAGCTCGCCGGTGCGCGTGGCCCTGGCCCACGAATGCGGGACACCCCCGGCAGCGGGTGCTGCCGGGGGTGTCCCGAAGTGCTGTCCTGTGTCGCTTAGGCTGCTTCGCCGGTGCGGGCTTCGGCGAGGGCCACAAATACGCCCTTGATCTGCTCGACTACCTCTGCGTCGTCCTTCGGGTGGACCTCGGCGAACCGGACCATCGAGCCGGGGACGGCGAGCTTGACGTCGTCAAGCACCTTGGCGCCGGCGATGCCGACAGCCTTGCGGGCCTCGTCCTGGGCCCAGACGCCGCCGTACTGGCCGAATGCGGTACCGACGACGGCGGTGGGCTTGCCGCTGAGGGCGCCGGCGCCGAAGGGGCGGGACAGCCAGTCGATGGCGTTCTTGAGCGGGGCGGGAACCGTGCCGTTGTACTCGGGGGTGACGAGCAGCAGGGTGTCGGCGTCGTTGGCGGCGGCACGCAGCGCGGCTGCGGCGGCGGGAACCTGGCCCTCGACGTCGATGTCCTCGTTGTAGAACGGGATGTTGCCGAGGCTCTCGTGGATGAGGACCTCGACCTGCTCGGGAGCGTTGAGCTGAATGGCTTCGGCGAGCTGGGCGTTGGTGGAGCCGGCGCGCAGGCTGCCGACCAGGGTGAGGACAGTATTGGTGGTCATGTGAACTCCTTGTAGAGCGCCGCGGAGATTCCGGCGGCTGGATGATCGCGGAGGCTGGTGTGGCCTTCATCTAGGCTAAACGGACTGCGGTCCGTTTATTATTCCCCGACGCTACAATGGGCACTGTGAGCCTCATCCCAATCCGCCCCGGCGCCGTGCCCGGGTCCCGGTCCGGCAGCCGCCCCGGCGGCCAGACCGGCGCCGAGCCGGAGCGCCGGGATGCTGCCCGCAACCGCGAGTTGCTGCTTCGGTCCGCCCGGGAACTCGTCGCGGAGTGCGGGGCGGACGGCCTCACCATGGACACCCTCGCCGCCCGCGCTGGCGTGGGCAAGGGGACCGTGTTCCGGCGCTTCGGCAGCCGGGCCGGCCTGATGATGAGTCTGCTCAGTGAGGCCGAGGCCCAGTTCCAGGGCCGATTCATGTTTGGACCTCCGCCGCTGGGGCCGGGTGCCCCGCCCCTGGAGCGGCTCATTGCCTGCGGTGCGGAACGCATCGGCTGGGTAATGGAATGCGGCGAGCTCGCACGGGCGGCGGACACGTCGGCTTACAACCGCTTTGATGTACCCGCAGCGGTCCTGTGGCATCGGCATCTGGAAGTCCTGCTGCGCGAAGCCGGGGTCAGCGCGGACCTCCGGCTGATGGCCGGCGCCCTGAGCGTCACCCTCGAGCCGGAACGACTCCTGCACTTGGTCCGGGTCCACGGCGTGGCCCCGGCAAGCCTCGTAGAATCGTGGCGGGAGCTCGCCACTCGGGTTGTGCGGGGCGCGTAGGCTACGCGACTCAGCGCCCTCCGCCAAGTCAAATCAATTCAAAGGAATTATTCATAACGATCTGGTAGTGCGGATACCGTTTCCCGCCGATTCGGGCGTCGGGCCAAGATCCTTATGTGATAGCTTCCTCTGGAATGTGACCCGCAACATAGCCCTTCGAGGGGCTGGCCGAAGGGCTTGCGGGCGGTCAGGCACCCGCTGGCCGTGATCCCGGACCGGCAGCGGAGACCCCGCGCGCGAAGGGGACGACGGAAGGATCTTTGCTGTGAACGTTGTAACAACCCCGGCTCCCGGTCATGATGGTCCGGCCTGCCCGGTCATGCCCAACATTCCGCAGGCAACGGCAATCCTGAGCTAGTCCCATGCTCCGATACCTTGGCAAACGTGCCGTCACCTATGTGTTCATGATCTTCCTGACCACCAGTGCCGGATACTTCCTGGCGGTCACCAGCCTGCAGCCGGCGCTGCTGGAGCAGGAAAAGATCCCCCGCCCTACCCCCGAGCAGGTCGCGAACTCTTTCCGGCTCAAGGGCCTCGACCCGGCCCTGAGCCCGTGGGAGCGGTATGTCGACTGGCTGACCGGAATTGTCACCCGCTGGGACTGGGGCCGCAGCCCGAACGGCGCGTTCGTCAACGCCGAGTTCGGTGACCGGGTCTGGATCTCCACCCGGTTGTTCCTGGCCTCGATCATCCTCACCCTGATCATCGGCGTCGCACTTGGCGTCTACACCGCGGCCCGGCAGTACAAGTTCTCCGACCGCGCGATCACCTCATACAGCTACCTCGTGTACATCGTGCCGGCCCCTATCGCGTACTTCCTGGTCCAACTCGGGGCGATCAACATTAACGAAACCGTGGGCGAACGCCTCTTCTTCGTCACCGGGATCTCCACGCCGGGACTGGACGGCGACGGCTGGGCCCAATTTGTCGACATGCTGGCCCACTACGCCGTGCCCACCTTTGCCATTACGATCGTGGGCTGGGGCGCCTACCAGATCGCACAGCGCCAGTACTTGCTGGACAACGTCAACGCCGACTTTGTCCGCACTGCCCGCGCCAAGGGCCTGACCCGCAACCAGGCGATCACCCGGCACGCGCTGCGCGTCTCGTTCATCCCGGTGGCCCAGAGCATCGCGTTCACTATCCCCGCGATCTTCGCCGGCGGATTCTTCGCGGAGAAGATCTTCGCCTGGCACGGCGTCGGCTCCTGGAGCATCGACGCCATTGCACTGCAGGACGTCAACGCGGCCACGGCCACCCTGGCCTACGGTTCCGTGATTTTCGCGATCGGCGCGATCCTCGCCGACTTCGCGACCACCCTTGTCGACCCGAGAGTGCGGGTGTAGTAGCCATGACCAACCTGAACACCGTCGATCCCGCCGCGGTCGCCGAAGAATCAAAGATCGAGAACAGCGACGTCGTCATCGCGAAGTCGCGGATCATCCTGCGGCGGTTCCTGCGCAACAAGACCGCCGTCGCCGGCCTGGTCATCTTCGTCCTGCTGACTGTGCTCTCCCTGATCGGCGGCACGTTCTCCAGCTGGGACAAGGAGACAATCGACTCGCTCAACATCGGCATGGGGCCCTCTGCGGAACACCTGCTGGGCACCTCCCAGGCCGGCATCGACCTCTACGCCCTGACCGTGGAAGGCACCCGGGTTTCCATCCTGATCGGACTCGTCGTCGGGCTGGTCTCGGTGCTGATCGCGGCGGTGTACGGCTGCACCATGGCCTACTTCGGCGGCAAGGTGGACAAGGTCATGTTGTTCGTCCTGGAAGCCCTGATCATGATGCCGGCCCTCCTGGTGGTCGCGGTGGCCACCAGCGGCGGCGGCGAGGGGCTCAAGAAGAACCTCCCCAGCTGGCTCCTGCTGATCATCGTGCTGCTCGTCTTCAGCTGGATGGGAACTGCCCGGCTGATCCGTTCGCTGTCCATGTCGCTCATGCAGCGTGACTTCGTGAAGGCCGCGCAGTACATGGGCATCCCCGCGCGGCGCATCGTCTGGCGCCACCTGGTGCCCAACATCGGCTCCCTGCTGGTCCTCGACATCACCCGCGGCGTGACCGGCGCGATCCTTGCCGAGGTCGCGTTCTCCTTCATCGGCATCGGCATCAAGGTTCCGGACGTGAGCCTTGGCGTGCTGATCGGCCAGGCCACCTCCCAGGTTTCGACGTTCCCGTGGATGTTCTGGGTGCCGCTGACCGTGATGTTCCTGCTGACCGGGTCGCTCGCCATGATGAACGACGGGTTGCGCGACGCGTTCGACCCGAGTTCCAGTTCCATCGGCAGCGCCAAGAAGACCAGCGCCAAGAAGTACGCCAAAACGATCAGTGCGAAGAAGATGACCCCATGAGCAGCGAGACCACCGCCACCGGCCCCAGCACCGCGGAACGCCTGCACATCGCCGGGCTGCACACCGCCGGCAGGCACTCCACAGATGCCCCGGCGGGTGCCGTACTCTCCGTCCGCGACCTTAACGTCCGCTTCAATACCGAGAACGGGGTGGTACACGCGGTCCGCGGCATCGACTTCGACCTGCTGCCGGGGAAGACCCTGGGCATAGTCGGCGAGTCCGGCTCGGGCAAATCCGTCACCTCCATGGCCATCATGGGCCTGCTGCCGCAGACCGCCGAGGTCACCGGCTCGGTCCGGCTCAACGGCACCGAACTGCTGGGCCTCAGCGACAAGGCGATGTGCCGGTTCCGCGGCAACGACCTCGCGATGGTCTTCCAGGACCCGTTGTCCTCGCTGACACCGGTCTACACCGTGGGCAGCCAGATCATTGAGGCCCTCACGGTGCACAACCCCTCCATGAGCAAGCAGGCCAAGGAGGCGCGCGCCGTCGAACTGCTGGGGCTGGTGGGCATCCCCAGCCCGAAGGACCGGCTCAAGGCCTTCCCGCATGAATTCTCCGGCGGCATGCGCCAGCGCGTGATGATCGCCATCGCGATCGCCAACAATCCGCGCGTGCTGATTGCGGATGAGCCGACGACGGCGCTGGACGTCACCATCCAGGCGCAGGTGCTCGAGGTGCTGCACACCGCGCAGGAGGAAACCGGCGCCGCCGTCGTGATGATCACCCACGACCTGGGCGTGGTGGCCGGCATGGCCGACGACATCATGGTGATGTACGCCGGCAAACCGGTGGAGACCGGCAGCGTTGATGACATCTACTACAACCCGCGGATGCCCTACACCATGGGCCTGCTGGGCGCCGTGCCCCGCGTGGACGTGGCCGAAAAGTCCTCGCTGGTGCCGATCGAAGGCATACCGCCGAACCTCACGCACGCGCCCACCGGCTGTTCGTTCGCGCCACGCTGCCCGCTGGTCAGCGAGGCATGCTTGCACGGCGAACCGGCGCTCTGGCCGGTCGGCGGAAACGGCGACGGCACCCGGGAACACCAGGCCGCCTGCATCAAGTCCGGCTCGCTGGGGGGCGAAGTGGATGTCCACGAGATCTTCCGCGCCCCCGAAGTCCCGGTGTCCAGGTTCGACGAGATTCCGCGCGGCGACCGCAAGAGGGTCCTGGAGCTCAAGGACGTCAAGAAGCACTTCCCGCTGTTGAAGGGCGCACTGATCAAGCGCCGGATCGGCACGGTCAAGGCCGTGGACGGCCTGAGCTTCGATATCCGCGAGGGCGAGTGCTTCGCGATCGTCGGCGAGTCCGGTTGCGGCAAGACCACCACGCTGCTGGAGATCATGGAGTTCCACAAGGACCAGGACGGCGAGGTGGTCATCGGCGGCCTGAGCAACAAGACCGCCTCGGACGCCAAAACCAAGGCCGCCATGCGCAAGGAACTGCAGATGGTGTTCCAAGACCCCACCGGAGCCCTGGATCCGCGCTTCACCGTTTACGAGGTGCTGGCTGAGCCGCTGGAGAACTCGGGGATGCCCAAACCGGCCATCCGCAAGCGGATCATGGAGCTGATGGAGCTCGTTGGCCTGCAGCCGGACCACGTGAACCGCTTTCCGAACCAGTTCTCCGGCGGCCAGCGCCAGCGCATCGGCATTGCCCGCGCCCTGGCGGTAAACCCCAAGCTGGTGGTCCTGGACGAGCCAGTGTCCGCGCTCGACGTCTCGGTCCAGGCCGGCGTCATCAACCTGCTGGACAAGCTCCGCGCCGAGCTCGGCCTCAGCTACCTGATGGTGGCCCACGACCTGTCCGTGGTGCGCCACATCTCGAACCGGGTGGCCGTCATGTACCTCGGCAAGATCGTGGAGATCGGGGACGTCGACAGCGTCTTCGACAACCCGCGCCACCCCTATACCCGGGCACTGCTCTCCGCGATTCCGGTGCCGGACCCGCAGTTGGAACGCACCCGCGAACGCATCATCCTGCAGGGCGACCTGCCCTCGCCGCTGGATGCGCCGAAGGGCTGCAACTTCGCCACCCGCTGCCCCGTCTTCGCCGCGCTCCCGGCCGCCAGCCAGGAGAAGTGCCTGACACTGGAGCCGCCGCTGGAGCTGGCGGCCGCCAGCCCGGCTGCCGGGGACGCCGCCGGGCAACGGGACGGGGACGCCCCAACAGACCAGCAATTCGCCTGCTTCTACCCGGACGGCGAACTGGATACGGACATGCTCGTTGTCCACTAAACCGGCTGACTTACCCGTCAGACGCTGCACTGCACAGATAAGAAAAATGAGGGGAAACACATGAAGAATCTGACCAAGATCGGCGGGGTAACCGCCGTCGTGGCAGCGCTTGCGCTGACCGCCTGCGGTGGCGGAGGCGCGGCAAAGGGGCCCGACGCCGGAAAGGGCCAGGACGCGGGAAGCGACCTGTCCAAGCTCATCAGCATCAATGCCAAGGATGCAAAGGACCTGCAGCCGGGCGGCACCGTCACCCTGCCGCTGGGCAACATCGGACCGGACTTCAACGGCTTCTCCAACAACGGCAACAGCGCAGACAACACCGCCCTGCACCGGCCGATCGACCAGGCCGGCACCTGGGGGTGCTGGAACTTCGACTTCGACGGCACCGCCACACCGAACAAGGATTTCTGCGAAGACGTCAAGAGCGATGTCAAGGACGGCAAGCAGACCATCACCATCAAGGTCAATGACAAGGCCACCTTCAACGACGGCACACCGATCGACGTCAAGACCTTCGAAAACACCTGGAAAATGCTCAACGGGCAGAACAAGGACATCGACATCGTCACGTCCGGCGCCTACGAATTCGTGGACTCCGTCAAGGCCGGCTCCAGCAACAAGGAAGTTGTTGTCACCACCAGCCAGCCGGTCTACCCGCTGGACGCGTTGTTCACCGGCCTGATCCACCCCGCGGTCAACACCCCGGAGATCTTCAACGACGGCTTCACCGGCGATATGCACCCGGAATGGATGGCCGGACCGTTCAAGGTGGACAAGTACGACGCCGCCGCCAAGACCGTCACCCTCGCCCAGAACGAGAAGTGGTGGGGTGCCAAGCCGGTCCTGGACAAGGTGGTCTTCCGCCAGCTCGAGAGCAGCGCCCAGATCGCCGCCTTCAAGAACGGTGAAATTGACGGCGTCTCCGCCAACACCATCACCCCGTACAAGCAGCTCGACGGCACCAAGAACTCCGAGGTCCGACGCGGCCAGCGCCTCTTCGCGGGGGGCCTGAACATCAACGCCCAGAAGGCGCCGATGACCGACGTCGCGATCCGCAAGGCCATCTTCACCGCCGTGGACCGCGAAGCGCTGCGGAAGGTCCGCTTCAACGGCCTGAACTGGGACGAAACCAGCTCCGGATCGATGATGCTGCTGCCGTTCTCCCCGTACTACCAGGACAACTACCCGGTCACGGAGACCGGCCCCGACGCCGCCAAGAAGGTCCTCACCGACGCCGGCTACAAGGCCAACGCCGCCGGTTTCATGGAAAAGGACGGGGTTCCCGCCGCCTTCAAGATCAGCAACTTCGGCGACGATCCCACCACGCTGGCGTTTGCCCAGACCCTGCAGAAGCAGCTCCAGGCCGGCGGCATGGACGTCGGAATCGACCAGCGGGCTTCCGCCGATTTCGGCAAGGTCCTGGGCAGCCGCGACTTCTTTCTGAGCGTCTCCGGCTACACCGTCGGCGCCGACACCACCGACTCCGTCAAGCAGTTCTACGACTCCAAGACCAACGAGAACAAGCTGGGCGACGCCGAACTGGATGCGGCGATCAAGAAGCTCTCCACCATTGCCGACAACACTGAGCGCAACAAGGCGGCCATGGACGTTGAAAAGAAGCACATGGCCAAGTACTTCTCCATGGGCGTGGTGATGAACGGTCCGCAGATCTCCTTCGCGCGCACCGGCCTCGCCAACTACGGTCCCTCGCTGTTCAAGAGCCTGTCCCAGGTCCCGGACTGGACCACCATCGGCTGGGAAAAGAAGTAACCCACCCCACTCCGACGCTCCCTCACTTCTAGCCGCTTTTCGGGCGACGCTCCCTCACCTTTTGGGGGAGCGTCGCCCGATTTGTTGCGAAATCTGAGGGAGCGTCGGGTGAGTGGGCGGGGGTAGCGTGGTGCCATGACAGTTGACGCCACCCGGCCCATCCGCACCGCCGTAGCCGGGTTCGGCCTCTCCGGCAGCGTGTTCCACACCCCGCTCATCGCAGCCAACCCGGCCTTTTCCCTGGACACCATCGCCACGTCCGACGCCGGCCGGACGGCGTCCGCCGCGGCCCGCTACCCGTCGGCCAGGATCGTCGACACTCCCGCGGAGATCCTCGAACTGGCCGGCAGTCTGGACCTGCTGGTGCTGGGGACGCCGCCGGCCACCCACTACCCGCTCGCGAAAGCCGCACTGCAGGCTGGCCTCGACGTCGTCGTCGATAAGCCCTTCACGGTGCGCAGCGACCAAGGCGCGGAACTGATCGGACTCGCCGCGCGGCTCGGCCGGGTGCTCACCGTCTTCCAAAACCGGCGCTGGGACGGGGATTTCCTGACCGTCCGCGGACTGTTGGACAGCGGCGTCCTGGGCCCCGTCACGCGGTACGAATCAAGCTTTGAGCGCTGGTCGCCCGAGGTCACAAAGGCCTGGAAGGCGGCGGCCGGCACCGACGACGGCGGCGGGGTGCTGTTCGACCTCGGCACCCACCTGCTGGACCAGGCTGTGCAGCTCTTCGGCCCCGCCGCTGTAGTTTACGCCGAACTGGCAGCCCGTCGGCCCGGCGCACCTGCGGACGACGACGTCTTCGTGGCCCTCCGGCACGAATCCGGGGTCACCAGCCACCTCTCGATGAACCTGCTCTGCGCCCAGCAGGGCCCGCGGTTCCGTCTGCTGGGCAGCGAAGGCGGTTTCACGAAGCACGGCGTCGACCCGCAGGAGCCTTACCTGGCGGCAGGCGGAGGCCCGCTGGACGCCGACTACGGGGTGGAGGACCGGGAGTGGGCCGGGCTGCTGGGCCGCGACGGCCACCTGGAGCGCCTGCCCAACGAACGAGGCGCCTATCCGGAGTTTTACCGGATTCTGGCGGAGAAGCTTCACGACGGCGGGGCCAGCTCGGCGCTGCCCGTCCCGGTAAACCCGGAGGACGCCGTCGAGGTCCTGAAGCTGATCGAACAGGCCCGGGCGCTGGCCTGACACGGACTTAAACACCAAACGGCTGCTCCGTAACTGCCCTTCTGGAGGTCCAAAAGGGCGGTTACGGAGCAGCCGACGGGGTATTCGCTACGCGGAGACCAGCTGGTGCCAGTCGGAGACGAGGGGCAGCTGGTGCGCCTCGGAGACCGAGTGGTGGGCCACCTTGCCCGCGGCGATGTTCAGGCCGGCGGCGAGGGCGGCGTCGCGCTCGAAGGCGGCTTTGACGCCCAGGTTCGCCAGCGAGACGGCGTAGCGCAGCGTGACGTTGGTCAGCGCGTAGGTGGAGGTGTTCGGCACCGCACCGGGCATGTTCGCCACGCAGTAGAAGATCGTGTTGTGGACCTTGTACGTGGGTTCCTGGTGCGTGGTCGGGTGCGTGTCCTCGAAGCAGCCGCCCTGGTCCACGGCGATGTCCACCAGCACCGAGCCGGGTTTCATCCGGGAGACAAGCTCGTTGGTAACCAGCTTCGGGGCCTTGGCGCCGGGGATGAGCACGGAACCAATCACGAGATCGGCATCGACCACGGACTTCTCGATCTCGTAGGCGTTGGACGCGACCGTCTTCAGCCGGCCCTGGTACTGGGCATCGAGCTCGCGCAGGCGGTTGATGTTGATGTCCAGGATGGTGACGTCAGCGCCGAGGCCCAGGGCCATCGCAGCGGCGTTGGTGCCGGCCACGCCCGCACCCAGAACCACGACCTTGGCCGGACGCACGCCCGGGACGCCGCCCAGCAGCACGCCCTTGCCGCCGGCAGGTGCCATCAGCGAGGTGGCGCCGACCTGGACGGACAGCCGGCCGGCCACCTCGGACATCGGGGCGAGCAGCGGCAGGGACCGGCCGTCCTGGACCGTCTCGTAGGCGATCGCGGTGACGCCGGTGTTGATGAGCTCCTGGGTCAGCTCCGGCTCCGCGGCCAGGTGGAGATAGGTGAAGAGGATCAGGCCCTTGCGGAAGCGGTGGTATTCGGCTTTGACCGGTTCCTTGACCTTCATGACCATGTCGGCACGGGTCCACACGTCATCGGCGTCGGCGACGATCTCGGCGCCCGCGATGGCGTATTCCTCATCGGTGATGCCGGAACCCAGGCCGGCGCCGCGCTCCACCAAGACGGTGTGGCCGTGGGTGCGGAACTCGTGCACCCCGGCGGAGGTGATGGCCACGCGGAATTCGTTGTTCTTGATTTCTTTAGGGACACCGATGATCATTTTGGGGCTCCAGTGCTGGCGGCCGGTGGGCCGGGTTTTGCGGGGGAAGTTGTGGTTCAAGAATAGAACCGGCTGTGAGGCAGGCTACAGACCGTCCGGCCCCGCTGCGGGGCCGATCCCCGTGATTGCGGGAATTTTGAAAAGCCAAGCTCGACATGTGTCGACTCACGGAACGTCAGGTGTCGCCTGCTGTCCGTCGGCTTGTTCCTTCGCCGCCGGACCGCCGGGGCAGTAATGTGGCAGCATGCAACAGCCGGATGTGGAGCAACTCGTGGAGCACGTGGCCCTGAGGCTGGGCCGCGGACTTTCGCTCGAAGACCTCGACGGCGTCCTGCTCGCCTACAGCTCCAACCAGTCGCATGCGGACCGGGTCCGGGTGAACTTCCTGCTCAGCAAGCGCGTTCCGGTGGATGTCAGCGCCTGGCAACTCTCGCACGGCATCGCGACGGCGGTACGCCCGGTAGTGGTGCCGGCGAACGAGGAACTGGGAATGCTTGGCCGGGTCTGCGTACCGCTGCTGGTCCGCGGGTTCCGGGTGGGTTATCTCTGGGTCCAGCTCGACGCCGAGGAACACACCGGCGGTTCCGTGCTGGCCCAGCTCCCGGACGTGGAACGCGAACTGGAGCAGCTGTCCGCGTTGCTCCTGGACTCGAACACCGCCGAATCCGAGTTCCGCCGGCGGCGCGAACAGGAGTTCCTTGCCGCCTGCCGGGGCGAGGCAAACGCCGTCGCCGCCGTCGCGGGCTGGAAGGAAGTCCAGGGCCGCGGGCCGTGGCAGCTGGTGACGGTCCTCGACGCGGACGGCTGGGCCGAGGGCTCGGACCCTATCGCCGCCACGCTGATCCACCGCTCAGCCGCCCTGCAGGCCACCATCGGCGTGGATGCCGCCTTGTTCAGCGCCGGGACGGAGACGCACGCCGTCGTGCTGTTCAAGGAGTCCACCGGACGGGCCGACCACGCCCAGGTCCTGGTGCATTACCAGCTGGAACTTGCCAAGCGCGGCGGCCGGCCGGTCCGCCGGATCATCCTCGGCACGTCCGAGGGGTTCGCACGCCCGCGCGAGCTGGCCGAGGCGTACCGGCAGTCCCGCCAGGCGGCGCAGGCCGCGGCTGTGGACCCCCAGCTCGGTGAACTCGTAGACTCCCGCGGCACCGGCCTGTACCAGTTGCTGGCCTCCGTGGGCGGCGGTGCCGGCGCGTGGGCGGATGCCGGCTCCGTGTACTTCCGGATGCTGGAGGAGCACGACCGCAACGGTGAACTGCTCCCCGTGCTGGAACTCTTCTATGACAACGACAGCTCGGTCCAGGAGGTGGCCGCCAAGCTGCACCTGCACCGGAGCAGCATCTATAACCGGCTCGGCCGGATCCGGCAGGTGCTGGGCGTCGATCCGCTCAAGGGGATGGTCCGGCTGGAGCTGCACGCGGCGCTGAAGGCCCGGCGCTGGGCCGTGCGGCCGAGGATCTGAAGGTTGGGGTTAGCGGTCGTCCCGGAGGACCGGATCCTGCTCGCCGTCCGGGCGGGCCGCGACTGGCCGCGCAGACGGCCGGGTTGTCTCTCGAGCGGTTTCCCGCGCCCCGTGTTGCCTGCGGCGCGATATCCGGCTGTCGGTCCACAGTGCCACGGCCACGAACGCGACGCAGCCGGCCATGAAGGCCGCGGTGTAGTTCAATCCCATCGCGGTTCCGAGGATGCCGGTGAGCACCAAGGCGGCAATGCCGGCCAGGATGTGCCACCCTCTGAACTTACCCACGATTCAAGCGTAACCCCGGACTCTGCCGCGTTTCCGCGCCCGGCCGGGATCGTTGTTTGATCCTTATCACGCCGTCACGAAGCATCCGCGCCGCCGCCATCTTTGCTGTCAGCAGGGGCGCCGCCCGCGGCAGGGGCGGCTGCCTTCTCCGCCACGCTCTTCTTCTTCTGGATTTCCAGCCACGTCATGATGTCGGCCAGCCGGATCCGCCGGTGCGTGCCGCGATATTCGACCGGGATTTCGCCGCGGTCCGTCATGTTCCGGAGGTACGTGTGCGAGATGCCCGCGAGCTCAGCGGCCTTTGACGTGGTCAGCATTTCCTCCACGCTGCTGACCGTGACCGACTCGCCCCGGCTGAAGCGGCCCAGCAGGTCCACGACGGCGTCCCGCGCCGACGGCGGCAGGCGGTGCACAGTGCCGTCCACGAACACCGTGATGTCGGTGCTGCCGTTGAGCGCGTGCTGCAGTTTTTGTGCGTCATCGGCAGGGAGCCCGGCCGTCACCCGGGGAGCAATCAGTGTCATGGAGTGCATCCTAGCGCCCCCGTCAGCGCGGCACCCCGGTTATAGGCCCAGCTCCTCCAGCACGGGCAGCTTCGCCCGGACCCACGCGCGCGCCTCGGTGGCGCTCGGGGCGGAAAGGGCCAGGGTGGCCAGCTCCTTCGCCTCGGCCAGCGTGACCGTCTTCAGCACGGCGGCGACGGCGGCAATGGAGCGCGCGGTCATGGACAGGGTGGTCACTCCCAGTCCGGTCAGCACGACGGCGAGGGCCGGATCCGCCGCGGCCTCGCCGCAGACGCCCACCGGTTTGGCGTGGCCTTCCGCGGCGGAACCCTCCACCGTGAGGCGCACCAGCCGGAGCACGGCCGGCTGCCATGGGGTGTTCAGTGCCGCCAGCGGGCCCAGCTGCCGGTCGGCGGCCATTGCGTACTGGGTAAGGTCGTTGGTGCCCAGGCTGGCGAAGCCCACCTCCCGGAGGATGGCCTCCGCCGTGAGGGCCGCGGACGGAACCTCCACCATGACGCCCGGCGTCTTGATCCCGGCCGCGGCGCACAGCGAGGCGAAGCGCGCGGCCTCCTCCGCCGTTGAAATCATCGGCGCCATCACCCAGACGTCCGCCTCGGAATCCTGCTCCGCCCGGGCGATCGCCTGCAGCTGGCGTTCCAGCACACCGGGGGTGGTGAAGTCGGTCCGGTAGCCGCGGACGCCGAGGGCCGGGTTGGGCTCGGTGGCGTCGGTCAGGAACGGGAGCGGCTTGTCCGCGCCGGCGTCGAGGGTGCGGAGCACCACCTTCTTGCCGGGGAAGGCGTCGAAGACGCCCTTGTACGCGGCGGCCTGTTCGTCCAAGGTGGGTTCGGTGTCCCGTTCGAGGAAGCAGAACTCGGTCCGGAACAGGCCTACGCCCTGGGCGTTGAGCCCGGCGGCGGCTACGGCGTCCTTGGCGCCGCCGACGTTGGCCAGGAGCGGTACGAGGTGGCCGTCCGCCGTCGTGCCGGAACCGTCAAAGGCGGCCAGCAGCGACGCTGTCGCGGCCCAGTTTTCCGCGGCGGCGCGCTGGGCGTCGTCCGGCTCCGCAACGATGGTGCCGGCGGCGCCGTCGACGTAGACCTCCGTGCCGTCCGGGAGCGCGTCGACGCCCGCGGCGGCGACGACGGCGGGCAGCCCCAAAGAGCGGGCGATGATGGCGGTGTGGGACTGCGGGCCGCCGCCGGCCGTGAGCAGCGCCAGCACTTTCTCGGGGTCAAGCGTGGCCGTGTCCGCCGGAGCAAGGTCTTCGGCAATCAGGATGAACGGGGTGCCGGAGGTGGGGATACCCGGTGCAGCGACGCCGCGCAGTTCGGCCACGATCCGGGCACGGACGTCCAGCACGTCGGTGGCTCGCTCGGCCATGTAGCCGCCGAGGTTGTGCAGCATCTCCGAGACGGAAGCGCCGGCCTCCCAGATGGCTCGCTGGTTGGACGTGCCGCGGCCGATCAGTTTGGCGGCGGACTTCAGCAGCATGGTATCCGTTGCCATCAGCGCGGTGGCTTCGAGCACCGCCTTGCCGTCCCCGCTGACCGTCTCGGACCTGGCCTTGAGCTCGTCGTGGACCGCCTTCGCCGCCGTCTTCAGCGCCGCCGTCGCGTCCTCGGCGGAGACGCCGGCCGGGAGCTGCTCGCCTGCCGGCGGCTCGCTGACCGCTTTGGGCATCTGGCGAATGGTGCCGATGATCCGGCCGGGGCTGACGCCTACACCTTGGAAGTTCTGCACTGAAAGTCCTCATTCTCTGCCGTGAGCCAGTAAGCCAGTTCAGGTGCCACTGAGCCGCTGCATCCTAGACTTCCCGCGGCTGTCCGCTACGTCAACCTGCAGCTCGCTGTACTTGAAAAGCGGTACCTGAAAAAAGTGCCTGTGATGCACTTCATATAGCATTGCTATAGGTGCTAGGGTAGCGGTCATGAGTACCATTGGCCAGCTACCGCCCAAAACCCGGCTGCTCCGCGCAGCCGCCGGGTTGCTGGCCAAGTCCGGGGGGGCCGCCGTTTCCACCCGCCAGATCACCCAGCTGGCAGGGGTGACCGCCCCCACCCTCTATCACCACTTCGGGGACAAGGAAGGGCTGTTTGACGCAGTCGTGGCCGCGGGCTTCGAGGAATACGTGGCCGGTGAACGCGACTTCGCCCCGTCCGGCATGCCGCTGGAGGACATCCGGCGGATGTGGGACCAGCACGTCCAGTTCGGGCTCAAGCAGCCGGAACTCTACCTTGTCATGTTCGGTAACATCCGCCCGGAAAGCCGTCCCGCCGTCGTCGCCGACGCCGAGGCGCTGATGGAGGAAATGCTGAACAAGGCCGCGGTGGCCGGCCAGCTCGCTGTCCCGCCGAGGGAGGCGGCCCGGAGCATCCTGGCCGCCAATGTGGGCGTGACCCTCATGCTGATCACGGAGAAGGCGCCGGAGCGCAACCTTGAACTCTCGGTCATGACCCGCGACGCGATGATCTTCGCGGTCTCCACGGAGCAGGCCCGGGAGGCCGCGCCGGAGGACACCGGGAAATCCCCGGTGGTGGTGGCTGCCATCGCGCTGAATGCTGCGCTGCAGGCTTCGCACTCGGACCAGCTCTCCAGCTCCGAACTCAAGCTCTTCCTTGAATGGCTTCACCGGATCTCCACCAGTTCCACCAGCTAGCTCGTCGAAAATATCGGCCAAACCTGCGGTGCAGCAGGAATCACGGTTAGGAAATCAGATGGCAACAGAGACAGTTGCGAAACCCCGAAGCAGCGTGCGGGTCGGCGTCCAGAAATTTGGCACCTTCCTCTCCGGGATGATCATGCCCAACATTGGCGCCTTCATTGCCTGGGGCATCATTACCGCCTTCTTCATCCCCGCAGGCTTCACCCCCAACACGGACCTGGCCAAACTGGTCAGCCCGATGATCACGTACCTGCTGCCGCTCCTGATCGGCTACACCGGCGGCCGCATGGTCTACGGCGTCCGCGGCGGCGTCGTCGGCGCGGCCGCCACCATGGGCGTGATCGTCGGAACAGACATCCCGATGTTCATCGGCGCCATGATCATGGGCCCGCTGACGGCATGGATCATGAAGAAGATCGAAAGCCTCTGGGAGAACAAGGTCAAGCCCGGCTTCGAGATGCTGATCGACAACTTCACCGCGGGCATCGTCGCCGCCATCATGGCCATCTTCGGCATGCTGGTGATCGGCCCGGTGGTGAAGGCCTTCAGCAACGGCGCCAGCGCCGTCGTCGAGTTCCTGGTCCACAACGGCCTGCTGCCCTTCACGAGCATCTTCATCGAGCCCGCGAAGGTCCTCTTCTTGAACAACGCGGTCAACCACGGCATCCTGACCCCGCTGGGTACGGAACAGGCGCTCACGCAGGGCAAATCCATCCTGTTCCTGCTCGAGGCCAACCCCGGCCCCGGCGTCGGCATCCTGCTCGCCTACATGCTTTTCGGCAAGGGCATGGCCAAGGCCTCGGCCCCCGGTGCCGCGCTGATCCAGTTCGTCGGCGGCATCCACGAGATCTACTTCCCGTTCGTGCTGATGAAGCCGATCATCATCCTCGCCGCGATCGGCGGCGGCATGACCGGCATCTTCACCCTCGTCCTGACCGGCGCAGGTCTGCGCTCGCCGGCCGCCCCGGGCAGTATCATCGCGGTGTTCGCCGCGACGCCGGCCGATAGCCTGCTGGGCGTAGCCCTGTCGGTGCTGTTGGCCGCCACCGTGTCCTTCCTGATTGCCTCGGTCATCCTGAAGACCAGCAAGACCGCGGACGAGGATGAACTCGGCGCCGCGACCACCCGGATGGAAACCATGAAGGGCAAGAAGAGCTCCGTCTCCTCCGCCCTCGCGGGAGCCGGGGCGGGTGCCGGGAGCGTCGCGGTGCTGGCCGGTCCGGTCAAGAACATTGTCTTTGCCTGCGACGCCGGCATGGGCTCCAGCGCCATGGGCGCCTCGGTGCTGCGCAACAAGATCAAGGCGGCCGGCTACCCGGACGTCAAGGTCACCAATTCCGCCATCGCGAACCTCAGCGACACCTACGACGTCGTCATCACGCACCAGGACCTGACCGAACGGGCCAAACCCGCCACGGCCAGCGCGGTGCACGTCTCGGTGGACAACTTCATGAACTCGCCGAAGTACGACGACGTGGTGGAGCTGGTCCGGAGCAGCAACGCGCCGGCCGACGGTTCGGGTGCTGCGGGCGAAGGCCTGGCCGGCGCCGGAGCGGCGGCGACAGCGACCGCCGTCGCCGAACCCGAGACCGAAGCCGGCCCTTCAGGCATCCTGGCGGCCGACAGCGTGGTCCTCAGCGGCACGGCAACCACCCGTGACGCCGCGATCGACGAGGCGGGCCGGTTGCTTCTGGAGCGCGGCGCCGTCGACACCGGCTACCTGGCGGCCATGCACGAGCGGGAGGAATCCGTGTCCACCTACATGGGCAGCTACCTCGCGATCCCGCACGGCACCAACGCAGCGAAGGACCACATCATGAAGTCCGCCGTCTCGGTGGTCCGCTACCCGAATGGCATCGACTGGAACGGCAAAGAGGTCAAGTTCGTCGTCGGCGTCGCCGGCATCAACAACGAGCACCTCCAGATCCTGTCCTCCATCGCCAAGGTCTTCACCAACAAGGCCCAGGTCGCGCAGCTGGAGGCGGCCACCACCGTCGATGAAGTGCTCGACTTGTTCGGAAAGGTCAATTCCTAGTGAAGGCTGTTCATTTCGGAGCCGGAAACATCGGCCGCGGGTTCGTCGGACTGCTGCTGCACGAGGCCGGGTATGAGGTGGTGTTCGCGGATGTCGTGGACGCCCTCATCACCCAGCTCGCCGCAACGGACAGCTACCAGGTCCACGAGGTGGGGGACAACCCCGCGGTGCGGACCGTGGACAACTTCCGCGCGCTGAACTCCGGCACCCAGGAAGCCGACGTCGTCGCGGAAATCGCGACGGCGGACATCGTCACCACCGCCGTGGGACCGCACATCCTCAAGTTCGTGGCGCCCGTGATCGCCAAGGGGATCGCGGCCCGGGCGGCGGAACTGGCGCCGTTGCAGGTAATGGCGTGCGAGAACGCCATCAACGCGACCGACATCCTGAAATCCGAAGTTGTCGCCCAGTGGGACCCGGCGGCGGGTTCCCTGGACGACGCCGCCGTGTTCGCCAACACGGCGGTGGACCGGATCGTGCCCAACCAGGCGGCCGGCCAAGGCCTGGACGTCACGGTGGAGACGTTCTACGAGTGGGTCATCGACCGAACCCCGTTCGCGGGCAAGGAGCCGGTGATTCCGGGAGCGACGTTCGTGGACGACCTGGCGCCCTACATCGAGCGGAAGCTCTTCACGGTCAACACCGGGCACGCTTCCGCCGCGTACTTCGGCTACCAGGCCGGGCTGGAGAAGATTTCCGACGCCATGGCGGACCAGGACGTCGCCGCGGATGTGCGCGCCGTCCTGGACGAAACCAAGGAACTGCTGGTGGCCAAGCATGGCTTCAACCGCGACGAGCAGGAAGCCTACGTGCAGAAGATCCTCGGCCGCTTCTCCAACCCGCACCTCCCGGATACCGTGAACCGGGTAGGGCGGGCACCGCTGCGCAAGCTCGGCCGGCACGAGCGCTTTATCGGTCCTGCGGCGGAACTGGCCGAGCGCGGGATCGTCCCCGAGGCACTCCTCGGCGCGATCGCGGCCGCTCTGCGCTTCAACGACCCTGCCGACGCCGAGGCCGTTGAGCTGGCGCAGCTCCTGAACTCCTCCACCCCGGAGGATGCCACGGCGCAGATCACCGGCCTGGACGCCGGGCACCCGCTGTTCCCGGCCGTCTGCGGGCTCGTCGAGGAGGCGAAGGCCGCCGTCTAGCCATACCTGCTGCACCGCAACGACAAACCCTCCCCCGCAGCATGCGGGGGAGGGTTCGTCGTGCCAGCGCCGGCGCCTCAGCGCCGGCGTGTCAGGAGCGGCCGGCCAGGGCGGTTTCGCCGTCGGCCAGAGCGGTTTCCCTGTTGGCCATCGCCTTCCACTCCGTGACCCGTGCCTGGTGCAGCGGCGAACGGCGGACGACGGCGTAGGCACCGCCAAGGATCGCGAACCAGAGCGGGGTGACCAGCAGGGCAATGAGGGTGTCCGGCTGCGTGGTCAGCGCCCAGACCAGGAACGCGAAGAATGCGAACACCACCCAGACCATCGGAATGCCGCCGGGCATCTTGAACGTCGAGGCCTTGTGCAGCGCCGGACGGCGCTTCCGGAATACCAGGTAGCTGGCCAGGATGATGCTCCAGACAAACATGAAGCAGACGGCGGACACCGTGGTGACCATGTCGAACGCCACGCCCACGTCCTTGCCCGCGTAGAGCAGGGCGACGCCGGCGAGCAGCAGCACGCAGGACAGGAACAAGGCGTTCTGCGGGACCTTGCGGCTGGACAGCCGGCCGAAGAGCTTGGGCGCGTCGCCGTCGTTGGCCAGCCCGTACACCATTCGGGAAGTCGAATAGATGCCCGAGTTGGCCGAGGACATGGCAGAGGTCAGCACCACCAGGTTCACCACCGTGGCCGCCATGCCGAGGCCGGCGAGGGAGAACATCGCGATGAAAGGACTCTGGCCGGCCTTGAAGCCGGTCCACGGCGTGACCGACATCAGGATGATGAGGGCGCCCACGTAGAACAGCATGACGCGCAGCGGGATCGCGTTGATGGCGCGCGGCAGGTTGTGCTCCGGGTTCTTGGTTTCGGCGGCGGCGGTGCCGACCAGCTCGATGCCCACAAACGCGAACACGGCAATCTGGAAGCCGGCCACGAAACCCATGAATTCCTTGGGGAAGAAGCCGCCGTGGCTCCACAGGTTGCTGAAGCTTGCGGTGCCGACGTTCGACTGGAAGCCGGTGAAGATCATGACCAGGCCGACCACGATCAGCGCCACGATGGCGACAATCTTGATCAGGGCGAACCAGAACTCGGTCTCGCCGAACGCCTTGACGGTCGGGAGGTTCAGCAGCAGCAGGATGACGATGGTCGCGACCCCGGGGACCCACAGCTGGACGCCCGGCCAGAGCTCCTCGGCGTAGCCGGCGATCGCAATCACGTCCGCCACGCCGGTGACCACCCAGCAGAACCAGTAGGTCCAGCCGGTGAAGAAGCCGGCCCAAGGGCCCAGCAGGTCGCCGGCGAAGTCGCTGAAGGACTTGTAATTCAGGTTGGACAGCAGCAGCTGGCCCATGGCGCGCATCACGAAGAACAGCATGAAGCCGATGATCATGTACACGAAGATCACGGACGGTCCGGCCACCGAGATGGTCTTGCCGGAGCCCATGAAGAGGCCGGTGCCGATCGCCCCGCCGATGGCCAGCAGCTGGATGTGCCGGTTGCTCAACGAGCGGGCTAGATGGGGCTCGGAGTCGCGGCTGGAGACAGTTCTCTGCTCCGCGGTTGTCTGTTCGGGCATTTCAACAATCCTTAGTGTTGTCCGCCGCGGTCAAGTGACGGCGGTTACAAATCAGCCTTTCAAAGGTACATGCTGAGGGGTCGGGGTGCATTGTCGGACAATCCGCCCGCCGTCATGGCAGGCTGGACATGTGACTTCCAACACGACCGGCCGGTCCGCCCTGCTAACATTCGGCGTCGACGACGGGACGGTCCGGCTGCGCTCCGCGGTCCGGCGGGACCTGCCCGACATTCTCGCCCTGCTCGCCGAGGACCAGCTGGGCTCCGAGCGGGAGGGAGCCGGCGCGGCTCGTGGCGCGCGCAGCTCGAATCCGTGCGGGTAGCCCGCGAACTGCGCGGTCAAGGCGTTGGGGCCGCCATGGTGCGGTGGGCGCTCGCGGAATCGCGGCGCCGGGACTGTTCACTGGTGCAGCTCACCACCGACAAGTCGCGGACGGCTGCACATCGCTTCTACGAACGGCTGGGGTTCGCCGCCAGCCACGAGGGCATGAAACTGAGGCTGTAGGCGCTGGATTCGGCCCCGGCTGGCTATTAGGGTGCCTAACTGTTAGGCTTCCTAACTATGAACGATCAACCGCTGCCGGATCCCGACCTGCTCGAGCTGTCCGGGGATTTCCGCGAGGCCCTGCGTCACAGCATTTATCTGGTCCGGCGGTTGGACGCCGAGGGAGAGCTCAGCGCCGCGCAGCTCAGCACGCTGAAGATGCTGCTGGACGCGGTCGACGACGGCGTTCGCGTGGGCGAGATTGCCCGGAATCTCGGCGTCAAGGTGCCCAGTGCCACCGAGCAGATCATCAAGCTCGAACGGGCCGGCCTGGTCCGGCGGGAGGCCGACCCTGCCGACTCCCGGGCCGTCCGGGTGAAGCTCACCGCCGAGGGTCACGCCGCCGTCGAATCCGCTAACACGCGCCGGAACGCGGTGATGGCAGGGATCCTGGGATCACTGACGGACCGGGAACGCCAGGCGCTCGCGGCCGCCCTCCCGGTGATCGGCCGGATCAACGAGTCGCTGCAGCCCTGACAACCCCAGCCTGCCTCGAACCACGGCAGAACGAACCACAGCAAGACCAACCACGACATTAGGAGTGCCCTCCATGGATGGCCAGCTCACGGCCCCCGCGCCGGAAGCAGCATCAACCCTCGAAGCCGAAAAGGCTTCGCTGCTCAGGCAGCCCAAGGCGGTCTGGGCGACGGCCCTGGCGGCGGTGTTCGCGTTCATGGGGATCGGCCTGGTGGACCCCATCCTGCCGGCCATTGCCAAGAACCTCGACGCCAGCCCCAGCCAGGTGTCCTTGCTGTTTACCAGCTACTTCCTGGTTACCGCGATCGCCATGCTGATCACCGGCTTCGTTTCGTCCCGGATCGGCGGCAAGCGCACGCTGCTGGTCGGTCTCGCCATAATCGTCGTGTTCGCCTCGCTCGCCGGCATCTCCGGCAACGTGAGCGAACTGGTCGGCTTCCGCGCCGGCTGGGGGCTGGGCAACGCACTGTTCGTGGCCACCGCGCTGGCGGTGATCGTGGGCGTCGCCAGCGGCGGCGCCGGAACCGCCATCATCCTGTACGAGGCCGCGCTGGGCCTGGGCATCTCGCTCGGCCCGCTGCTCGGCGCCCTGCTGGGCGGCTGGCAGTGGCGTGCCCCGTTCTTCGGCACCGCGGTCCTGATGGCAGCGGCTCTGATCGCCCTGCTCGCCCTGCTGCCTAAAACCCCGCGGCCGGAACGCAAGGTCCGGCTCCGGGACCCGCTGCTGGCCCTGGGCCACCGGGGGCTGCGGACCACGGCGGCCAGCGGGCTGTTCTACAACTACGGCTTCTTCACCATCCTCGCCTTCACGCCGTTCATCCTCGGCATGGATGCCTACGGAATCGGCGGCGTGTTCTTCGGCTGGGGCGTGGCCGTGGCCGTGTTCTCGGTGTTCGTGGCCCCGGTCCTGCAACGGCGTTTCGGAGCCGTCCGGGCACTCGCGGGCACCCTGGCGCTGCTGCTCCTGGACCTGGCCGGTCTGGGACTGGCCGCGGGGCACTCGGTGCCCGCCGTCGTCGTCCTGGTGGTGGCTTCCGGCGCGCTGCTGGGGATCAACAACACGATCTACACCGAGCTGGCCATGGGCGTTTCGGATTCGCCCCGGCCGGTCGCGTCCGCCGGCTACAACTTCGTGCGCTGGATGGGCGGCGCCCTGGCGCCCTTCGCGGCGGCGCAACTGGGCGAACACTTCGGCCCGCAGGTGCCGTTCTTCGCCGCAGCCGCGGCGCTGGCGGTCGCCATCGCCGTGGTCCTGGGCGGCCGCCGGTACCTGGTCGCGCACGAACCGCACCTGGTCTGAGCCTCCGGCCCGCGGTGCCTACGCCCGCGGTGCCTACGCCCGCGGTGCCCCCGAACGGGGCGCCGCGGGCGTTACTTTTTCTTGGCCGAGCCCTTCGGCACAAAAAGCGTCTCTGCCTGCTCGAGCGCCATGCCGTTGGTTTCCGGCACCTTGAACATCACAAAGAAGAACGACGCCGCAGCGAACGCGGCGTACATGGCGTAGGTCAGCGGCAGGGACGCCGCCGCCATCACCGGGAAGCTCAACGTGATGGCAAAGTTGGCGATCCACTGGGCGGCCGCCGCCAGACCCAGGGCGCGGGCGCGGATGCGGGACGGGAAGATCTCGCCCAGCAGCACCCACACCAGCGGACCCCAGGAGGCGCCGAAGCTGATGACGAAGACGTTGGCGGCCACCAGGGCGGCCGGGCCCCAGGCGCCGGGAAGCGTGATGTCGCTGCCGGAACCGGTGGCCGAGCTGAACGCGACCGCCATCGTCGCCAGCGAGACGGCCATGCCGATGGAGCCGGTCAGCAGGATCGGACGGCGCCCCACCCGGTCCACGAGCGCGATGGCCACGAGGGTCACCAAGATGTTGGTGATCGCGGTGGCCACCGAGATCGTGAGCGAGTCCTTCTCCTGGAAGCCCACCGCTTTCCAAAGTGTCGTGGAGTAGTAGAAGATCACGTTTATGCCGACGAACTGCTGCAGCACGGACAGGATGATGCCGATCCACACGACCGGCTGCAGGCCCAGCGCTTTGCCGCGCAGGGAGCCCTTCTTGCCGGCGGCCGAGTCTTCCTCGATGGCGGTCTTGATATCGCGCAGGCTGCGGTCGGTGTCCTCATCCGGTGCGATGGACTCGAACACCTCGCGGGCCTCGTCTTCCTTGCCCTTGAACACCAGGAACCGCGGCGATTCGGGGAGCGTAAAAGCGACCCAGCCGTAAACGATGGCAGGGACGGCCCCGGCGACGAACATCCAGCGCCAGGCCTCCACACCGAAATAAAGGGGATGCCCGGCGCCGCCGGCAGAGTTGGCGAACACGGCGTCGGAGAGGAGCGCAGCGAAAATGCCGGTGGTGATGGCGAGCTGCTGCAAAGACGCCAGACGGCCGCGCACCCGGCGCGGCGAGATCTCGGAGATGTAAGCCGGAGCAATCACCGAGGCCAGGCCGATGCCCAGACCGCCGACGAGGCGCCAGAACACCAGGTCCCACACGCCAAAAGCGAACCCCGCGCCGAAGGCGCTGACCAGGAACAACAAGGCACCGATCTTCATCGCCGGGATACGGCCGTAACGGTCCGCGATCCGTCCCGCCAGGTAGGCACCGACCGCGCAGCCCAGCAGGGCCACCGCGACCGCGAAGCCGGTCACGGCCTCGCTCAGTCCGAATTGCCCCTTGATGGCGTCGACCGCGCCATTGACGACGGACGAGTCGAAGCCGAAGAGGAAGCCGCCGACGGCGCCCGCCACCGCCAACCAAATGACCCGTCCGGGGATCTTGGCGGCAGGCTGGTCATTCTTGGTCATGGAAGCTCCTCGGCAGATCGTGGTCCTCGGCTCACGCCGAATCTCCAGTCTTGCACCGGCGCCACCGGGATGCACGTCACACGAGTGCCGACGTGGGGTGGACCGTGACGTGCCAGCCTAGTGGGCCGGTACCGCCTCCTTGGCGGCAGCCTTCGGATCCGTGAGCTTCTTATTCGGCAGCGCGAAGGTGATCAGGAACGCGATACCGGTCAGCACGGCCGCCGTCAGCATGACCGCGTCGATGGACTGGGCGAATCCTTCGGTGATCGGCCGGGTCAGCGCTGAATTGGCTGTGTGCAGCCAGCTCGTATCGTTCAGCGAGTCGTTGCTGGCGCCGTTCTTGAAGAACGCGTAGAGCTTGGCGTTGGCGGGGTCGGCCGCCACGGCAGGATCCTTAAGCACCTTGAGGTAGTCCGCGTTCTGTACGGCGTCCTTCATGCCGGTGGCAATCTTGTCCGCCGCGAGGCTGAAGAGCATCGAGATGAACACCGCGGTGCCCACCGCGCCGCCCATGGACCGGAAGAAGGCGGCGGAGGAGGTGCCCACCCCCATGTCCTTGGCCGGAACGGAGACCTGCATGGCGAGGGTGAGCGGCTGCATGCAGAAGCCCAGGCCCAGGCCGAAGAACACGGCGATTGCACCCGGAACCCAGAGCGGTGTGTCGACGCCGAGGGACAGGCCCATGACGACGGCGGCCACTGTCAGTACGGCCGTACCCAGGATCGGGAAGATCCGGTAGGTGCCGGAGGCCGAAATGGTCCGCCCGGCCGTGATGGAACCGGTCAGGATGCCCACCGTGAAGGTGATCATCATGAGGCCCGCCTCGGTGGGGGTCAGGCCCTTGACCAGCTGGAGATACATCGGCAGCATCGCGATCGCACCGAACATGCCGACGCCGATGATGAAGTTCAGCAGTGAGGAGAGCCCGAAGGTGATGTTACGGAACAGCCGGAGCGGAATCAGGGCGTAGTCACCGGCACGCTTTTCGGCCAGCAGGAACGCAATGATGCCAACGACGCCGAGGCCGTAGCAGAGGAAGGCGCCGGTGGAGCTCCAGCCCCAGGTGCGACCCTGCTCGGCGACGAGGAGCAGCGGCACGATCGCCAGGGTGATGGCGGCGGCGCCCCAGTAGTCGATCTTCTGCTTCACGTGCTTGGCGGGCAGGTGCAGGTACAGGAACACGACGGCGAGGGCGGCCAGACCGATCGGGAGGTTGATGAAGAAGACCCAGCGCCAGCCGTCGAAACCCAGAATATTGGCGGAACCGGCAAAGGCTCCGCCGATCACGGGCCCCAGCACGGAGGAGACGCCGAAGACCGACATGAAGTAGCCCTGGAACTTGGCGCGGTCCTTCAACGCCACGATGTCCCCGATGATGGTCAACGCGAGGGCCAGCAGACCGCCGGCGCCCATGCCCTGGATGCCGCGGGCTACCGCGAGTTCAGTCATGGAATGGACCGAGCCCGCGTAGAGGGATCCGGCCAGGAAGATCAGGATTGCGGTCAGGTAGAGCGGGCGGCGCCCGAAAATGTCGCTGAGCTTGCCATAGAGCGGTGTACTCACCGTGGAGGTGATCAGGTACGCCGTTGTCGCCCAGGCCTGCAGCGAGAGGCCGTCCAGGTCGTTCGCGATGGTGTAGATCGACGTCGACACGATTGTCTGGTCGAGGGAGGACAGGAACATCCCGAGCATGAGGCCCACCATGACGGTGATGGTCTGCCGGTGGGTCAGGACCTCTCCGGGCAGGCGGGGGGACGTGGTTTTGGACATGACTGCTCCAAGGGGAAGATTTTGGGGATCAAGCAGGAAGGTTGCTTTCAGTAACTATCCTAACGGCTGAAATGTTCCCGTCTTCCGCACTCCCGCTCAGCGTTCGAGCAGGATGCCATCCGGGTCGCACCAGATCAGTTGACCCGGCCGGACCACGACGCCGTCGATTTCCAGCTCCACGTCGCTCTCGCCGGCGCCGGCTTTCGCGCTTTTGCGCGGGTTGCTGCCGAGCGCCTTCACTCCCAACGGCAGTCCGGCGATCGCCACCCGGTCCCGGATGGCACCGTTGATCACGACGCCGGCCCAGCCGTTGGCGACGGCGCTCGCGGCGATCAGGTCCCCCAACAGCGCCGTGCGCAACGAGCCGCCGCCGTCCACCACCAGGACGGCGCCGTTCCCCGGAGTACCCAGGACGGACTTCACCAAGGCGTTGTCCTCCAGGCAGCGGATGGTCCGGACCGGGCCGCTGAAGTGCGCGTGGCCGCCGAGGGACTGGAATTGCAGGGAGATGGAGTCCAGCTCCCCGCCGCGCTCGTCGTAGAGGTCGGCAGTGTTGACAGAGCTAGCCGGGGCGAGCGGACTGACGGGGGTCATGGGCAATTCGGGCACGATGTCTCCTGGTTCTAGAGCTATTTTGACGGGGCGTCTTGCCAAGAACCAGGCGACACCGGTTCCTGACCTACTTCTTACTGCAAGGGGTCCACGATTTTCCACCGGGCGCGTAGCACCGGGGGCCGGTGTACTTGGGTCCGGGAACCGGCGCCGGCGGGACATAGGCAGGTGGTACGTACGCCGGCGGCACATAGGCAGGCGGAACATAGGGGGCTGGCACCGGGGGCAGGTTTCGCACCCTCTCCGCCTCGGCTGCCTGTGCGGCCGCCGCAGCTGCGGCGTCGGCGGCTTGGCGGGCGGCTTCCGCGGCGACGTCGGCAAGGGCCTTCTTTTTGGCCACGATTGCGGTCTGGCGTCCGGAGCCAGCGGCGTTCGCCGAAGTCAGCCGAGTGACCAAGGCGTTGCGCTGGGACGGTTCGTAAGCGGCCCAGTGAACGAGGTTATTTGCCTCCGCCGCTGCCTTAAGTGCGACAACCGTAGCCAGCGCCGTCACCAAACCCGCGTGCCCCTTGTCAAGATCGAGGTTGTTATCGGCGAGCGGCCCCGCGACTAGCGAATCGACGAGCTTTGTGGCCTCTTGCACTTGCTGGGCGGGAAGGCAGGCGATGCTCGTCGAATGGAGTCCGGCCGCTGCCGTGCGGGCCTCTTCAAAGGCATCCACCACCGGCTGGTAGAACTTCCGGTTCGGCTCAAAGAGGACGGGGACACCGAGTCCCTTTCGCGCAACTTCTGCGTTTACAAGCCGCCCGGAAGAGTCGAGAACGCCGGCCAGCGTTCGTCCGTATTTATCCAGTGGTTCCTTGTCCAGCTCGAGCACGACTTTGGAACCGACCGGCAGGAACTCCTCCAACGCCTTCGTCGCTTCGGGTCCCATGCACTCAGCCGGCACATTTGGATCCTTGGTTTCGGGTGTATCGACATTTAGGAGTCTGACGGTTTTCTCGCCGCCGCCAGCCGAAGCGACGAAGGTATCCCCGTCAATTACCCGGACGACAACGGCTTCGTTTTTGCTCGCGTTGAGGCTTGCTGTGGCAGCATCCCTATTTGTTGTGTTTTCGTTACAGCCACTGATCGCCAAGGCCGCTGCGGTGGCTAGCCCAGCAAACTTTATGGCGACTAATTGGCGTGACTTCGATGATGACAAAATGCATTCCCCCACGGAACGAGTGATAACGCCTCCAATCGGAGGTTCGAGGGATGACATTACTGGCTGACTCAGACATATGTGTTTTTACCCGCTCTGTCCTGATCCGCCCCACGATAGTCTGGGCGCACACGGATTATCAGCTTCAGACAACAGTTCCGGGGGGAACCAAATGAGTCTGTCCGATCGACCCGGAGCCGTCCCGGTCCCTGCGGCCGGCGGCCGAGACGCCGCGGGCGGCTCACCGGCAGGCTCCGCTCCGGCCCTTGCCGAGCCGGAGCGCCGGGTCCGCCCGGTCTGGACCGCGGGCGTGGTCCTGGTCAACCTGGGCATCAACGCGGCTTTCTTCGGCCCGCTCCAGGTGCTCCTCGGCCAGCAGGCCGCGGCATTCAACGAAGGCGAAAAGGAAGCCATCCTGGCCCTTGTCACCGGCGCCGGAGCGGCGGTGTCACTCGTAGCCAACCCCTTGTTCGGCGCCTTCAGCGACCGCACGGTCGCACGACGGGGACGCCGGGTGCCGTGGGTGCTCTTCGGCGCCGTTCTGGGCGCGGCCGCGCTCGTGGCGCTCGCGGGCGCTCCCAACGTCGCCGTGATGACCATCCTCTGGTGCCTCGTGCAGGCGGGCTGCAACGGGGCCTACGCCGCCATCACCGCCGCCATCCCGGACCGGGTGCCGGTGCCGCAGCGCGGCACGGTGGGCGGCCTGGCCGCGATGGGCCAGACCGCCGGCATCCTGGCCGGTGCCGTGATCGCCGCCGTCGTCTCCGGCAACTTCGCGCTCGGTTACGTCGTCTGCGCCGCGGCGCTGCTGGCCGGCGTCGTGCTGTATTTCTTCCAAAACGACGACGTCGCGCTGCCGCGGACCAGCCGGCCGCCCTTCAAACTGGCCGAATTTGCCCGGGGTTTCTGGATCTCCCCGGCCCGGCACCCCGATTTCGCTTGGGCCTGGCTGACACGGCTGCTTGTGAACATCGGCAACCACATGGTGACGCTCTACCTGCTGTTCTTCCTCACCGATGCCGTGCGCCTGCCGGAGGCGCAGGGGATCGGTGCGGAGCTGGGAGTTCTGATCCTGACCGGTCTGTACGCGGTCATGGTGATCATCACGAGCATGATCGGCGGCCGGCTCAGCGACCGGATGGGCCGGCGCAAGCCGCTCGTCATTCTCTCCTCGGTCGTCATCGCTGCGGCCGCCCTGATCCTGGCCTTCGTCCCGACCTGGCCCGGCGCCCTGATCGGAGCCTCGGTGCTGGGCATCGGCTTCGGTTCCTACCTGGCGGTGGACTTCGCCCTGATCACCGAGGTCCTGCCCACGGCGCTAAACCGGGGCAAGGATCTGGGGGTCATCAACATCGCCAATTCACTGCCCCAGGTGATCGCACCGCTCATCGCCTACCCCTTCGTGGCGCTGTGGGGCGGATACGTTTCGCTGTACCTCGCGGCCGCGGCGATAGGCCTGCTCGGGGCAGTCTTCGTCGTGAAGATCAAGAGCGTGGACTAGCGTTTCGGGAAGGCCGTTTGACTGGCAAACAGCCCCCCGGGGTGCCGTATAGTGGACGGCATTGCCGCGGCAGCGCTGTGGATCATCCCTCCCGGCTGCCGAGAAAATCAACCCCGGAACGCTGCTGATGCCTGAATTCCCTTCGGACCTTCCACCGATGGCCCCGCCGCCCACCCTGCCCCGGCAGCGGCGGCGCTACGCCCGGATACTCGACGCCGCTGCCGGCTTTGCCCGCAAGGGCCTGGACTCCGTCGTGCTCTCCGAGGTCGCGGCCAAAGCGGACGTGCCGCTCGGCACGCTTTACCGCTATTTCCCCTCCCCGACCCAGCTGATGCTGGCCCTCTACCGCAAGCAGCTCAGCGAACTGCACCTGGGCGAGTGGCCGGCGGGCGCCGAGGTTCCCGCGCACGCGCTGGTGGGCGCGGTGATGGAAATCTTTCATATGCGCCTCATGCAGCCGGCCGTGGAGCAGTGCCTGAACCGCGTGGTTTACGCGAAAGACACGGACACCACGCGGCTGCTGCGGGACATCGACGCCACCGCGGAGAAGGCAGTGACCGCGCTGAGCGGCGACGCCGCCGTCTCGCGGGTCCTGCTGCTCACCGTCACCGGCCTGGTCCAGTCCGTCCGCTGCCGCAGGCTTTCGCTCTTCGAAGCCGAGGAAGACTTGAAGAAGGCGTGCTCGCTGCTCGCCGAGGGCCGTCAGGCCTCCCGGGTGGTCTAGACCAGTTACCGGAATGTGTCCGGCCGAATCTTCGCTGCGGATCGCCGGTGTTTATCATGGCGGAACAGGAAACGGCGCCAGCGCCAGCACTTCTGGGAGCTTCACGGCAGGCGGCCCGCCACCCCGGGCCCGCCCCGGAGCTCCCTCCAGACCATCTTGGGCACGCCAGTGCCCAAGCAGCCAAGTGCCGTGTGCCCACGGTGAGCCTCAGGAGACAACGACGTGTCCATCGAAATGATCAATCCCGCCCACCCCACTTCCCCCAACGCGCCGGCAGCAGCGCTCAGCGACGAGGAAATCTTCGCGTCCCACCAGGGCGGCAAGCTGTCGATTGCCAGCACCGTTCCGCTCGCCAGCAAGCGCGACCTGTCCATTGCCTATACGCCCGGCGTCGCACAGGTCAGCCGTGCCATCGCGGCCAACCCGGACCTGGCCAAAACCCTCACCTGGGCCCAGCGCCTGGTGGTCGTGGTCAGCGACGGCACCGCCGTGCTGGGCCTCGGCAACATCGGGGCCAGCGCCTCGCTGCCCGTCATGGAAGGCAAGTCCGCCCTCTTCAAGACGTTCGGCGAGCTCGACTCCATCCCGCTGGTGCTCAACACCACCGACGTCGACGAGATCGTGGAGACGCTGGTCCGGCTGCGCCCCAGCTTCGGCGCGGTCAACCTCGAGGACGTTTCGGCGCCGCGCTGCTTCGAACTCGAGGAAAAGCTGATCGAGGCCCTCGACTGCCCGGTCATGCACGATGACCAGCACGGCACCGCCGTCGTCGTCCTGGCAGCACTCACCAATGCCGCCAAGGTGACCAACCGCGCCCTGGCAGGGCTCAAGGTGGTGGTGTCCGGTGCCGGTGCCGCCGGAATCGCCGTCGCCGAAATCCTGCTGACCGCCGGCATCGACGACGTCGTGCTGCTGGACTCCCGCGGCGTGATCAACCGGGACCGCGCGGACATCGCCGCAGATAGCGGCAGCAAGAAGGCAGACATCGCCGGCCGCAGCAACCCCCGCGGCATCAGTGGCGGACCCGGCGAGGCGCTCCTCGGCGCGGACGTCTTCATCGGCGTCTCCTCCTCAAAGCTGGACGAAGAGCACCTCAAGCTGATGAACCAGGACGCCATTGTGTTCGCGCTCTCCAATCCGGATCCCGAAGTGCTGCCTGAGGTGGCCGTAAAGTACGCCGCCGTCGTGGCCACTGGGCGCAGCGACTTCCCGAACCAGATCAACAACGTGCTGGCGTTCCCCGGCATCTTCCGCGGAGCGCTCGACGCCGGGGCCCGCCGGATCACCCCGGCGATGAAGCTGGCCGCGGCCCGCGCCATCGCCGAACTGGCCGAGGCTGACCTCTCTGCCGACTACATCGTGCCGAGCCCGCTGGACCCGCGTGTCGCCCCGGCCGTCTCGGCCGCCGTTGCCGCGGCAGTGGAGGCGCAGTAACAGGTCAGCGCCGGAGCCAACCCTAGACTGGGGGCATGAACCCCGGAACCGTCGTGACTGTCCTCTGCGGCCTGGCCATCCTGGTAGGCGTGGCGGGCATCATCATCCCGGTGCTGCCCGGCAGCGTCCTCATCGGCCTTAGCCTGCTGGCATGGGCGCTCTGGGGTGGTGCAGGAACTGCCGGCTGGGTGGTCTTTGGCATAGGCGTGGCCTTTGTGCTGGCGGGAATGACGGCCGGCGCCGTGCTCACCGGACGCAAGCTCAGGAAACACCGGATTCCCAGCCGTAGCGTGGTGACCGGGCTCTTCTTCGGAGGGGTGGGCATGTTTCTCATCCCGGTGGTGGGTCTGTTTGTGGGTTTCGCAGCCGGCCTTCTGCTCAGCGAATCCCACCGGACTCGCGATTTCCGGACCGCTGTAAAGACCAGTTGGGCGGCCTTGAAAGCCACCGGCCTGGGCATGCTGGCGGAGTTCGGCCTGGCCTGCCTGGCTGCGAGTACCTGGGTGATCGGCGTCTGGGTGGCTGCGGCCAGTTAGCCCTTCCAGCGGCCGCCAAGCGTGCCCTACTAGCATGGAACAATGAGCGCCGGACAGCCCGCAGGACCCATCTATCGCGATACCCGCGACCTCACCCCGTTCGGCAGTCCGCAGGTCCGCACGCCGGTGCGGGACCTTGCAGGCGGGGTCGGCGGAATCCTGCACACCGCCCTGGGCGGCCGGAACGGGGCGCTGCTCGGCGTGGATGGTGCCATCCCCCGGCTAAAGCTGATCACCGGGAGAGCGGCCAAGGCGGTGTACGAGGCGATCTTCCACAACACGGACCCCAACCAGTTGATCTCCACGGGCCGCGCCAACCCCGGCTGGGCCGGGCTCTGTTACGTGATGGCCGGTCTCATGGCGCACAAGCAGGGTAGCTACCTGCGGGCCTCGGAGCTCCTCCAGCGGGGCCTCACCACCAGGAACGACGACGACGCCAACCAGTTCGCGTCCGGCTATCTGACCCGTTTGGTCACCCGGGTCGAAGTGGCCGAGCGCATCGAGGTTCCGGTTCTCTTCAGCGAGGAAGCAGTGTTCCTGGCGCTGGCGCACTCCCTGCGGGAGACCGGCAACCTCGAGGCGGCGCTGCAGACCGTGAGCTCGCTTCCGCCGTCGCTGCCCGCGGCACTGGCCCGGTGCTCGGTGGCCTTCTCATTGGGCCGGGACAAGGAGGTGGCGGTCTGGACGGAAGGGCTGCTGAACGCCGATGACCTCTCCGCAGCACTCCTGTTGATCCGCGCCCGGTCACTGCGCCGCCTTGGTGCCGCTGCAGCCGCCCAGGCGGCATTGAAGGAGGTTCTTCGCCGGCGGAAGACCCACCTGGCGCTCCGCAACGATGCCCTCACGGACCGCGCCCTGCTGCTGCTGGACAACGGCCGCAAATCACTGAATCCCCGCGACTGGCTGCGTGGCCGTCCTGCCGAGCTCGAAACCTTCGACGTCATCCGCAAGGACGTGGAAGAACGCAGGCTCTGGGAACAGGAATGGAAGCAGCTGAACCGGGAGTGATCGCTGCAGGCGGAGGTTGCAGGGCTGCCGTCAGGCCATGCTCGCGACCACCGGCACCAGCTGCTCGGCCAGCAGCACCACGCCCAGGGCAATCATGATGAGCCCGCTGGCCAGCGTGACCCGCCGTGCGGCTCCGGGCCGGGAGTGCAGGAGCTTGCGGGCCAGCAACGCCACGCAGGTGTAAACGACCGCCACCATCAGCACGAACGTCAGGCCCAGGAGGGCCGACTGCAGCGGCACCGACAACGATGCCTCGGGGCTGACGAACTGCGGAACCAGGGCGACGAAGAAGAGCAGGCCCTTCGGGTTGATGCCGCTGGTACCCACGCCTTGCAGGAAGACGCGGAACTGGTTGGCCTGCAGCTGCGATCCGCCGGCGCCTTGCGCGCCAAAACTGGCCCCCCGCCAGGACCGCGCGGTGCTGATGCCAAGCCAGAGCAGGTAAGCGGCGCCCGCGACCGTGAGCCAGCCGAGGAGCCCCGGCAGCCGGGTGATTACCGCGGCCAGCCCCGCGGCCAGCAGCGCGGTGTGGACGACGTAACCGCCGCACAGGCCGGCCACGGCGGGTGCGAAGCTGCGTTCCCTGAGCCCGGCCGAGATGGAATAGGCCCAGTCCACGCCCGGGGTGCAGGCGAGGGCGACGGCCACGCCGATAAAGGCAAGGAAAAGCTGGGGGTTCACGGCGGGATCTCCTGGGTAGTGCGGCTACAGGTATAAGCCTAGGAATTTTCGGCGGATAAGTGCTTACCGATTTCGCTAGGATTCGCGCGTTCGCGGTAAGATCCTTGCGTGATCGACCACATTGACAGAAGTATTTTGCGCTACCTTCGCGAAGACGGGAGGATCACCGCCACCGCCCTCGCGGCGAAGGTCGGGCTCACCGTGGCGCCCTGCCACCGCAGGCTCCGCGAACTGGAGGCCTCCGGCGTCATCCGCGGCTACCGCGCTGACATCGACCCGGCCGCCGTCGGCCTCGGCTTCGAGGCGATCGTCTTCGTCACGCTGCGGCAGGTGGACCGCGGCACCATGGAGATCTTCGAGAACCGGGTCGCCGCGAACCCGAACATCGTCGAGGCCCAGCGGTTGTTCGGCAAACCCGACTATCTGCTCAAGGTCATCGCCGAGGACCTTCCGGCCTACCAACGCTTTTACGATGCCGAGCTGACTTCGCTGCCCGGGGTCGAGCGGCTGACCTCGACGCTGGTGATGAAGAGCCTCAAGGCCAACGCCGGACCCCCGGTCTGACCCGTCGGCCCGAGCCGGGCGCTCAGCCGCCGAGCAGCCCCGTGGTCCGGTAGGGGATGACCTCGCGCAGGAACATGCTGGTGGACGTCCGCACGATTCCCGGGCAGAGCCGGATTTCCTCGGAAACACGGTAGAGGTCATCCGGACTGGTGGCCACCACCCGGATCAGCAGGTCGGTGTCGCCCGCAGGCGCGTGGCACTCCAGGACCTCCGGGATCTTCCGGAGCGCGGCGATCGCTTCATTCAGGTGGCTCTGGTCCAGTTCAGCGCTGACGGCCGCCGCCACGCCACGGCCCAGCGCGGACGGCAGCACCCGGCTGCTGTTGGGCCGGAGCGCGCCCGACGCTGTCATCCGCTCCAGCCGGGACTGGACGGTGCCGCGGGCCAGGCCGAGCTTCTGGGCCAGCACCATGATCGGCATCCTCGAGTCCGCGTCCAGGGCTAGGAGGATCCGCCGATCCGTCGCGTCGAGCTGCAATCTGACCACTTCCTGCTCGTCATGTCGGCGTTTGTTGGTCAGTCTGACCAGCCGAGGGAACGTCCGTTGCACCAACTGTAGGACTACTGCTCAAATAGTGGCAACACAGGATGCGGGCCACCGCCGGCATCCGAAGGCTACAGATCCCCCGGTACACCTCCCGGACCCTGGATGAGGCCCCCGCAAGGAGCCCGCCGCTGATTGACTCTTGTTCACGCATCGTCTTTCCGCACACCCATTACGGCAAGAGCCCCTGAGCCACCGACGTCGGATCTTCCGAAGTCATCGGTGGCTGAGGGGCTCTTGTGTTGCCCGGCATAGGCTGGTGCCATGACAACCGCCGGACGCTTCGCCCCCAGCCCCTCCGGGGAGCTTCACGTGGGCAATCTCCGCACGGCCATCCTCGCCTGGCTTTTCGCGCGGTCCACGGGCCGGCGCTTCCTGCTGCGGGTCGAGGATTTGGACCGGGCCCGCGCGGGGGCCGAGGCGGAGCAGCTCCGCGATCTGGCGGCGATCGGTGTGAGCTGGGACGGCGGCGTCGTCCRCCAAACGGACCGTAAGCCCCTGTATGAGGCAGCCATCCAGCGGTTGACCGATGCCGGACGGAGCTATGAATGCTTCTGCACCCGCCGCGAAATCCAGGAGGCGCCGTCGGCACCGCACGCTCCCCAGGGCGCGTATCCGGGCACCTGCCGGAACTTGGGCGACACCGAGCGTGCCGCCAGGCGCGCCATCCGGCCGGCGGCGCTCCGGCTCCGCGCCGACGTTGCGGAGGCGACGGTGCACGACGTCCTGCACGGCAGCTTCACCGGGGCGGTGGACGACTTTGTGCTGCGCCGCAACGACGGCGTCACCGCGTACAACCTGGCCGTGGTGGTGGACGACGCCGCGCAGGGCATCGACCAAGTGGTCCGCGGCGACGACCTGCTGCCGTCCACCCCGCGGCAGGCCTACCTGGCCTCGCTCTTAGATATTCCCGTTCCGGAATATGCGCATGTGCCGCTGGTCCTGAACGCCGACGGCGCCCGGCTGGCCAAGCGGGACGGCGCCGTCACGCTTGCCGACCTCGCCGCCGCCGGAGTCACTGTGGACCGGGTACGCGACGCGCTGTTGGCCTCGCTGGGCCTGCCGCCCGGTCCCCTCGAGCAGGCGCTCGCCGTCTTCGATCCGGCGGCCCTGCCGCGGGAGGCGTGGGTGTGGCCCGGGATGGGCGCGCGTGACGCGTAGGCTGGAATCATGTCAGAACCAGAGTTCATGGAAGCGCGCGGCCCGGAGCCCCGCTTCACCGTCGAGACGGCGAAGGTCCTCGCCGAGGTGGCCCACAACCGGCAGAAGGATAAGCTCAAGCGGCCTTACCGCGAGCACGTGATCGCCGTCGGCGATGCGCTGGCTGACTTCGATGACGACATCCAGATCGCGGGTTACCTGCATGACATCGCGGAGGACACCCCGATGACGCGGCAGGCGCTGCTGGACATGGGCATTTCCGAGCGGGCCGTGGACATCATCGAGCGGGTCACTAAGCGGTTCCACGAAAACCCGGACGACTACGCCGCCGGCATCCGCTACATCGCCGAGGACCACGACGCGACCCTGGTCAAAATCGCTGACAATGCGCACAATTCACTGCCCGAGCGGGTCCAAGCGCTGGCCGAGAAGTGGCCGGACAAACCGCCGGTCACCCGCTACGACGACGCCCGGCCGGTGCTGTACGCGGCCGTCCCGGTGGAGGAAACCCGCAAGATCCTGGCCCGGATCAACCCGTGGCTGCTGGAAGAGCTCGACAACATGCTCGACGAGGCCGACGACACCGACTACGAAAACCTCCGCTACGACGACGCGGCCGAGGACTAGCTAGACGCGGCCCAGGAGGTCGATGTCCTCGAGGAATTGCTGGTGGACTTCTTCGCTGACGGTGGTCCGGGTGTCCGCAATGGCATCGAGGTAGTCCTGCGTCGCGGGGCCCTTCCGGACGGCATCCCGGAGGGAAGCGCCGTCGGACGCGCCGCCGTCCCTGTCCATTCCGTAAACGGCGTTCTCCATTGCCCGCTGGGAGGCGCTCCGGGCCGCATATTCGATGTCCGCGGGGGAGAAGCCCTCGGTGCGGTCCACCAGCAGTTCCACGTCCACGTCGTCCACCACGGTGGCGGGGATGAAGCGCTGCCACATGGCCTCACGGGCCAGGCGGTCCGGCAGGCCGATCGGGATGACGTAGTCGAAGCGGCCGTGGCGCAGGAATGCGGAGTCCAGCGCGCGGATGAAGTTGGTGGCGCAGACCAGCAGCCGGCCGGGCTGTTCGCGGAACGCCGGGATGATCTTGAGCAGTTCGTTGGTGACGCCCTGCAGCGGCGACGGCGGGTCGCCGGCGCGCTGCGAGGCGATCTCCTCCACCTCGTCGATGAAGACGACGGCGTGCTCCAGCTCGGCGATCTCGAGGAAAGTCTCGCGTAGGGCCCCCGCAAGGCCCAGCGGGTCGGAGGCAAGCCGGGAGGGAAAGACCTCCACGAACGGCCACTCCAGCCGGGACGCAATCGCCTTGGCGAAGGTCGTCTTCCCGGTGCCGGGCGGGCCGAACAGGACGACGGCGCGCGGCGGGACGACACCGTACTCGTCGGCGAGGTCGGCTTCGGCCAGCGGCAGCACGAGGCGGCGCTCGAGCAGTTCCTTCTCGTTGTGCATGCCGGCGACATTTTCCCAGAGATCGCGGGCCAGGATCCGGCCGCCCAGCTGGCCGAGCGGTTCGAGTTCCTGGCGCTGGACCGGGATCTGGCGTTCGAAGTAGCGCAGGTTTTTCTTCAGCACGAAGCCGCGGCCCAGGAAGGCCTCGACGCGGGTTTCGGACTCCGGCATGAGCGCGGAGAGCTTGTTCAGTCCGTGGGGGGCCATCCGGCTTTCGACGGCGGCCAGCAGCGAGGTGCCGATGCCCCGGCCGCGGAACTCGGGGAGGGTGGCCAGGAAGACGATCCAGCCCTGGTCGTGCGCGGCGCGGCCGACGGCGGCGCCCACCACCTGGTCGCCCAGCACCGCAACCACGGCGTGATCCTTTTCGCAGGAGGCGAGGACCTCGGAGAGGGCGTAGACCGGCTCGACATTGGTGGCCTTGAGGGATTCCCAGAGGTGCAGAATGCCGTCCAGGTCGGCCGAGTGGAAATCCCTGATCCGCCAGTTGGTCATGTGGTGTCTCCCGGGTGGTTCGTCGTTGAGCCAGGTGGAACTGTCCCTCCGAGCTTAGGCGATCGTGGCGGGTTAGGTCGGGTCGCCGCCGGATCCGAGGCCGGGACGGTTGGCCACCAGCGGGGCCGGTCCGGTGAACCCGTCACGCACCGCGGCGATCTCCAGGATGCGGTGCTTGCAGAGCCGCCAGCCGATCATCAGTAGCGGAATGATGACCACCAGGGACGCGATGGTCCAGGTGCCCACCGGCGAATCGAACGCCATGAGGACCAGCACTGCCAGCAGGAACGCCAGCGTGATCCATCCGGTGACGGGTGCGCCGGGCATCCGGAAGGCCGGCCGGAGAAGCTCCCCGCGGGCTGCGAGCCGGGCCAGCTGCATCTGGCAGAGGACGATCATGGCCCAGCTGCTGATGATGCCCAGCGAGGCGACGTTGAGCACGATCTCGAAGGCTTCGGCTGGCACCAGGGCGTTGAGGACGACGCCGAGGACGGCGACGCCGGCGGTCAGGGCGATGCCGCCATAGGGCACACCGGACTTGTTCATCCGGGCCGCGAATTTTGGCGCCGAGCCGGAGACGGACATGGACCGCATGATCCGCCCGGTGGAGTAGAGGCCGGCGTTGAGGGAGGACAGCGCCGCGGTCAGGACCACGAGGTTCATGATGGCATCGACGCCGTCGACCCCGATGGAGCCGAAGAAGGTCACGAACGGGCTCTCGCCGGCCTTGTAGGAGCTGTAGGGCAGCAGCAGCGACAGCAGGACCAGGGAACCGACGTAGAAGACCGCGATCCGCACGATCACAGTGTTGATGGCCCGCGGCATGATCTTTTCCGGGTTTTCCGTCTCGCCGGCGGCGGTGCCGATCAGCTCGATGGAGGCATAGGCGAACACGACGCCCTGCATCACCACGACGGCGGGCAGGATGCCGTTCGGGAAGAAGCCGCCGTTGTCCGCGATCAGGCTGAAACCGACCTCTTGGCCCGGAACGGGGGTGCCGAAGATGACGAAGTAGATGCCGACGGCCAGGAAGGACAAGAGAGCGACCACCTTGATCAGCGCGAACCAGAACTCCATTTCACCGAACACCTTGACGCTGATCAGGTTCAGGACCAGGACCAGGATCAGGGCCGCCAGGGCCCACACCCACTGCGGCACGTCGGCGATGGGCGCCCAGTATTTCTTGAAGAAGTTCATGTAAAGCGCGACGGCGGTGATGTCCACGATCGCTGTCATCGCCCAGTTCAGCCAGTACAGCCAGCCGGTGACGAAGGCGGCCTTCTCGCCGAAGAATTCCCGGGCGTACGACACGAAGGACCCCGACGACGGCCGGTGCATCACGAGCTCGCCGAGGGCCCGCAGGATCATGAACGCGAAGAACCCACAGATGGCGTAGCTGATGATCAGCGCTGGACCAGCGGTGGCCAGCCGGCCGCCGGCGCCCATGAACAGTCCGGTCCCGATCGCACCGCCAATCGCGATCATCTGCACCTGCCGCGGCTTCAACCCCTTGTGGTAGCCCTGGTCTTCGGCGCGTAGCGCCGCCTCGGAGGCGTGGGCGTGGAGGGGGACGGTGTGGTCCGTGACTTTGTGGTCCGTAATGGACGGGTGCTGCTGTGTCTGGTCGGGCTGTTTTTGGGCGCGGGCTGTTCCGGGAGCTGTCATGGTGGGTCCTTTGGGGTTCGGAGTGCGCTATTTGCTCAAGTTGGCCAGGCGCTGCGGGCTGAGGAGGTCCGTGAGCTGCTCGGCGGTGAGCAGCCCGTGTTCGAGGACGAGTTCCCCGACCCCCTTGCCGGTGGCGAGGGCTTCCTGGGCGATGGCGGTGGCGGTGGCGTAACCCAGGTGCGGGTTCAGCGCGGTGACCAGGCCGATGGACTGCTCCACGGTTAGGCGGAGCCGTTCGGTATTTGCGGTGATGCCCCGGACACAGCGGGCCGTGAAGGTGCGGCAGGCGGCTTCCAGGTGGGAGATGCTCTTGTGGAGGCTGTGGACGATGATCGGTTCAAAGGCGTTGAGCTGCAGCTGGCCTGCCTCGGCGGCCATGGTGATCGTGACGTCGTTGCCGATGACCTCGTAGGCCACCTGGCTGACCACCTCGGGGATGACCGGGTTGATCTTGCCGGGCATGATCGAGGAGCCGGACTGCACCGCGGGAAGGTTGATCTCGCCGAGCCCGGCGCGCGGGCCGGAGGAGAGCAGCCGCAGGTCGTTGCAGATTTTGGAGAGTTTCACGGCGACCCGCTTGAGCACGCCGGAGAGGTGCACGAAAGCGCCGACGTCCTGGGTGGCTTCGATCAGGTCCACCGCGGTGACCAAGGGCAGGCCGGTGATCTCGGCCAGGTGGCGGCAGGCGGCCTCCGCGTAGCCTGCCGGGGCGTTCAGGCCGGTGCCGATCGCGGTGGCGCCGAGGTTGATTTCGTGGATCAGCAGGTCCGCTTCGGCCAGCCGCAGCCGGTCTTCGCCGATGGTCACGGCGTATGTGCCGAACTCCTGGCCGAGGGTCATGGGGACGGCGTCCTGCAGCTGGGTGCGTCCCATCTTGACCACCGTCCGGAACTCCATGGCCTTGGCGGCGAAGGCGTCCTCCAGTTCGGTGAGGGCGTCGAGCAGTTCCCGGGCGGCGAAGATCGTGCCGAGCTTGACCGCCGTGGGGTACACGTCGTTCGTGGACTGGCTGAGGTTGACATGGTCATTGGGGTGCAGCTGGGCGTAGTCGCCCTTCGGGTAGCCCAGAATTTCCAAGGCCCGGTTGGCGATGACCTCGTTGGCGTTCATGTTCGACGACGTTCCGGCGCCGCCCTGAATGACATCCACCACGAATTGCTCGCTGAGCTTGCCGCTCATGACGTCAGTGCAGGCTTCCTCGATGGCTTCTGCGCGGCGGGCGTCGAGCAGTCCAAGTTCATGGTTGGTGCGGACGGCGGCCAGCTTGACGGCGGCGAGCCCGCGGACCAGGTACATGTTGGAGGAGAGCGGTTGCCCGGTGATCGGGAAATTTTCCACTGCCCGGAGGGTGTGGACGCCCCAATAGGCGTCGGCGGGCACGTCCCGGTCGCCCAAGAGGTCATGTTCCGAGCGGAAGTCGGTGGTTTCGGAGGAGGTCATCGCGTTCCTTAGCGGTCGTCGGGGAAGTGTGAGGAGTCGGGGAAACCGAGAAAGTCGGTGACCTGCAGCAGGCCGACGGGCCGGCCGCCGCCGAGGACCGGCGTTGCGGCGAGGCGCGCCAGGGGGGCGGGGTCGACGTCGAGCGCTGCGAGGAGCCGAACGGTGACCGGCATCCGGGCACGGTCGCCGCCGTCGGAGATTTTGACGGCGACGGCGCGGCCGTCCGGCAGGCCGACGAGCTGGACGCCCTCGAAGCCGTCCTTGGCGAGCAGGCCCGGCACCAGGCGCATCAGGGCGGTGACGTCGCGGTCCTCGCCCGCCACCATCGCCGGGTGCCGGCGCATGGCACCGGCCACCGCGGCCTCTGCACTGCCGCCGGACGCGCTTGCCGCGGCCAGCTTGCCGAAGGCGCGGGCCATGCCGCCCAGGGTCAGGGCGAACAGCGGGGTGCCGCAGCCATCGGTGGAGGTGCGGTGCGGCGTCTCGCCGGTCAGTTCCACCACGGTCCCGGCCACGAGTTGCTGGAGCGGATGCGCGGGATCCAGGTATCCCCAAACCGACCAGCCGTTGATGACGCAGGTGGCAGCCATCGCCGCGTGCTTACCGGAACAGTTCTGCGCCAGCTGGGTGGCCTGCCCGCCGGCGCGAAGCCACGCCTCGCGCTCGCGGACGCCGTAGGGAAGGTCGGTACTGTTTTCGAGGTCTGCAGGGCCCAGGCCGTGCAGTTCGAGGATGCGCAGGGCGCCGTTGCGGTGGGCGGCGGCGCCGGAGTGGCTGGCCGCGGCGAGGGCGAGCAGCTCCTCGGGCAGGTCAAGGCCGGCGCGGACCATGGCGACGGCCTGCAGTGGCTTCAGGGCGGACCGCGGGTAAAACGGGGTTTGGGGGTCTCCCGCGGACAGCAGCGTGCTGCCGTCCGCGGCGGTGGCGATCACCGATCCATAGTGGACACTCTCGGTCACGCCGTCGCGGGTCTGGGCTGCCACCGGGACGTGCCGCGGCAGCCCGGCCGGGTCCATGGGAGCCGGGGCGAGGGTGAGGGAAGGCGAGGTCATGGTGTCCTTTGCAGGGATAGGTGCGGGTGGATGGTGTGCCCGTCGGTTTGCTGTGTCAGGTTGCGGTGTGGGGGTGCAGGATCGACGCGAGGGCTTCGCCGACGGCGTGCAGGTGCTGGCTCATGGCGACGCGCGCCGTCGCGGCGTCGCCCGCCTCGATTGCTGCCAGGATCCGCCGGTGTTCCTCATCGGAGGCGTGTTGGCGGTCCGCAACCATGTTGAGTGTTTCGGACTGGGACGCCAGCGCGTCACGGATGTCCGCCACGACGTTCTCGAAGACCTTGTTGCGGCTGGCTTTCGCGATCAGGGCGTGAAAGTTTGAGTCCAGTCCCACCCACACCTCGGGATCGTCCTCACCGGCCATCGCTGCCACTATGTCCCTCAGAGTTTCCAGGTCTTCGGTCGAGCGCCGCTCCGCCGCCAGTCCGGCGGCGGGAACCTCGATGTGCGGCCGCGCCTCGGTGAGATCCAGTGCCGAGTACTGGCCAAGGACCAGATCCTTCGCCACATGATCGGCGACGACGAACGTGCCGCGGCCGGTCCGCGTCACGGTAAGCCCCAATGCGGTGCAGGACCGCAGCGCCTCCCGGACCACCGAGCGGCTGACGCCGTACTGCTGGGCGAGGGTGGCCTCGGAGCTGAGCTTGGCGCCGACGCCGAGCTTGCCGGACTCGATATCCGAGCGGAGGACGTTGAAGACGGCTTCGGCGGCGCTGAGGCGGGCCAGCGGTTGTCCGGCTGTCCGGCTGTCTGACAGGTTCACACTTCCAATATGGCAGGGGTCACACTGCGTGTCAACCATTCCGGTTAGATCCCGGTCAGATCCCCAGGGAGGCGAGGCTCTGCCGGAGCGTTTCGGCCGAGTGGTGGAGGGAGGCGCGTTCGCCCTCGTCCATGGGCGTCTCCAGGACCGCGTGCACGCCGCCGCGACCCACGATGCTGGGCAGCGACAGGGCGATGCCGTCGATCCCGTACTGCCCGCTCATCACGGTGGATACCGGCAGGACCGCGTTCTCGGAACGCAGCAGCGCCTCCACGATCCGGGCTCCCGAGAGCCCGATCGCGTAGTTCGTGGCGCCCTTGCCGGCGATCACCTTGTACGCGGCCTGCGTGACTTCGCGGGCCGTCTCGGCGAGGTAGCCGGGCGTAAACATCCGCTCGCCGCCGACCGTCCAGTCGCGGATGGGCACCGGACCGATGGTCGCGCCAGACCAGACTGGGAATTCGGTGTCGCCGTGTTCGCCGACCATGCTGGCGTGGACGCTGCTCACCGACACTCCCGCGGCGTGGGCCAGCAGCCAGCGCAGCCGCGATGTGTCCAGCACGGTGCCGGAGGAGAAGATTCGCGACGTCGGCAGCCCGGTGATCTTCTGCGCGGCGACGGTCAGCACGTCGCACGGATTGGTGACCAGGACGTAGACAGCGTCGGGGGCGTGCGCCAGCAGTTGCGGCAGGAGCTGTTCGAGGATCCGGACGTTGGTGCCGGCCAGGTCCAGCCGGGTCTGGCCCGGTGCCTGTTTCGCTCCGGCGGTGATAACGACGACGTCGGCGCCGTCGGTCACGCTGATGTCCCCGCCGCCGTTGACGGTCGCCGCCGCGGCGGTGAATTGGGTGCCGTGCGCCAGGTCCAGGACTTCGGCCTCGGCCTTGGTCGCGTTGACGTCGAAGAGCGCGACGTGGCTGGCCGATCCGCGGATCAGGGCGGCGTAGGCCAGCGAGGTGCCGACGCTCCCGGCGCCGATGACGGCGAGTTTGGAACCGGACTGTGCGGACATGGGCATCTCCACCGTGGGCGTTCAGCCGGCCGGGGTTGCGACGGTGCCAGCCGTTTCGCCGCCGTCGATGACGAATTCGGCGCCGGTGACAAAGGAGGATTCGTCGCCGGCCAGGTACACGGCCAGGTCCGCGATCTCCGTGGGCTGGCCGATCCGGTGCAGCGGGACGTGGCCGGTGTCGAAGCTCATGCCTTCGGTCATGGGGGTCTGGATGACGCCGGGGTGCACGGAATTGACCCGGGTCCCGTCCCGTCCCAGGTCCAGCGCGGCGCTCTTCGTCAGGCCCCGTACACCGAACTTCGAGGCGGTGTATCCGGCGAGGCCCTCATAGCCGCGAAGGCCCGCGATCGAGGAGACGTTGATGATGGAAGCGGACCCCGCCCTGGCCAGCGCGGGGGCGGCGGCCTTAATGCCGTTGAAGACGCCGGTGAGGTTCACGTCAATGATCCGCGCCCAGTGTTCGTGCGGATACTCGTCGATCCGGCCGAAATTCACGATGCCGGCGTTGTTGACCAGGATGCTGAGGCCGCCGAACGCGGTGACCGCCTCACCGACCGCGGCGTCCCAGTCAGCCGGCTTGGTCACGTCCAGGTGCACGTAACGGACGCGGTCGCCGAGTTCCGCCTGCAGCCGGGCGCCGTCGTCGTCCAGGACGTCGCCGACAACGGCCGCCGCCCCTTCGTCGAGGAAGCGCCGCGCAATGGCTGCGCCGATGCCGCGGGCACCGCCGCTGACCAGGGCGACTTTGCCGTCCAACCGTCCCATGCTGGTCCCTTCCGAGCCTCGACCGTCAGCGCTGCCGGAGTCCGCGACGGGCCGCCGTCATCCAGCGGGCCCTCCCAGCATGGCGGCGGAAGGCCGGGTTGGGCAGGGCCGTTGTGCCCAAGGGCGACGGCACCAGGCGGCCGCCGGCGGCGAAGTCGTGGGTCCCCTAGAGGTGCTGGATCCCGGCCCGCTGCATGGCGTCCTTGTAGACTGCAACGTTCTTGGCCAGGAGTTCCTCCTGCTTGGCCGGCGAGACGGCAAAGGCGCGGCCGCCGAGGGAGGTGGCCTTGTAGATCTTCACGCCGCGGTTTTTGAGCGAAGAGTGGTAGGTCTTTTCGAAGAGCGTCAGAAAGGCGTGGGCGTCGGCCCCGTGCGCGATGACCGCGGAGGTGCGCTTGTTGATCTTCATGAACTGGCGGAAGGGCCGCAGTCCGTCGGTTTTTTCCTGGACGTTCAGGGCGGAGGGCAGCTCGGGGTCACGAACCCAAGGGTAGGCGTTCCACGGCATCACGTAACGCGGGTCAAGCTCGACGGCCTCGTAGATGGAGGTGGCGCGGCGGGCGGCTTCATCGTCGTTGAAATGGGACACGAACCCCGATTCGGTGCCCTTGCCTGGGGCGATGTGGAGAGTGACGATCCGGCACTCGTCCTCATCATGGACGGGGTCGATGTAGGGGACCACGGACCCTGGCTTCTTCTCCATCAGTTCGTCGCAAAGTTGCGTCACGGCCGCGATGTTAGGTTCCTGCAGCAGAGCCTTTTTTTCGTCCCAGTCAATCGTCACGATTTCTCCCTCAGCACTCGGCGTCCAGAATCAGGCGTCTCGCTCCACTCTACGCTTTCGCGCCGGGGGACGTTTTGCGGGCCGTCGCGGGACCCTTGGACCACTAGGCAGGGGCCTCTGGGCCGGCGTACGCTTAAAACGCGCCTGCAGGTAACCACTGATGAAGCCGGGTCGTTCTGGACATGCAAATGTCCGAGCCGTCTCGTAGCGAGATCGCGAAGGTACCTGCAGGTTCTGCATGCAGTAGGTCCGGTGGTCCGATCCCTTTGCCGGTTGGCCGGCTGGCCGTGACTGGGACGAGACTCCCGCGGATTCTGGGGTTAGGCTCGCATCATGAAGCCTCGGGGGATCATCATGCTCGCCGTGGCTGCGCTCGCCGCCCTGCTGGCAGTGCCGTTGTTGTCGGGGCACATTCCGGGAGTGCCGGTGGCGTGCCCGGCTGTCGGCTACACGTATGTGGGCCCGGTAGAGCTTGTCTTCCCCACGCAGCCGACGTCCGTGGCTGCCTGCTTCGGGGACGGCTGCACCCCTCAGCCGGTGACGGCGGGACCGGACGGAAAATGGCTGGTGCCGCAGTCGGCGCCGTACCTGACCCCGCCCGCTAGCGTCACGTCCGTCTCCGTGGAGGCGACCAGCACGTCGGGCGCCCGCGTCTCCCGCGTCCTGCCGATCGAATCGGAATCGACCGGGGAGCACCCTTACGGGCCCGCTTGTGGCGGCCCATTTAGGTTCAAGCCCGTGCAGGTGCCGCTCGGATAAAGAGCCCGACGGCGTCCGCGGGACGCCGCTCTCGTTCCCTACATCGAGCTGCGCCCCGATACCCGCGCCTAACTGCTCTGCGGGGACCCCGGCGTCGGCCTGTTCACGGCGCTGGAGCCGATCGAAGGTCACGGCGGTCCGGGCCTGCAGCGCTGGTTTGGAAGCCGCTCCGGACCCCCTGCTTGTCGTCCACACTTAAAGTGTCCTCGTGACCACCGACAATTGAGGAAGCCGCAAATTCGTCGGCTTCGCAGGAACGACTCCAGAGCCAAGGAACCCATGCCGATCAACCGACAGTCACTGAAACAGGACGGGTTCACCGGGTTCCGGCCGCTCGCGGAGCTGGACATCAACCGGATTCCGCAGAAGCCCGGGATCTTCGCGGTGCTGCGGCCCGAGAGCCCGGGACCCCTAAACCTCCGGCCGCATTTCCTCGCCAAAAGCACCGCGGGCGTGTTCAAGAAGAAGGACCCCACCCTGAAGGCGGATGTGCTCGACGACGAATGGGTCGACGGCGCCGACGTCGTGTACCTGGGCAAGGCCGGGCCCGGGAGCAAGGGTAACCGCGGGCTTCGCCGGCAGATCCAGGAGTTCGTTGACTTTGGCGCGGGCAAGCCGCCGGGCCACTGGGACGGCCGGCTGGTCTGGCAGCTGGCCGGCGCGAAGAAGCTGGTCATCGCCTGGAAAGAGCTGCCGGTTGACCAGCTCACTCTGGCCGAAGCCGGGTATCACGCCGCGTTCGTGGAGGAGTACGGCCGGTTGCCGTTCGCCAACTTGGTCCAGGCCCGGGTCAAAGGCAACTGACAGGACAGGCGGGTAAACCCTTAACGCTAGATCCCGGCCCCGTGCGTGAACCGTCCTGCCAGCAGCGTCGCGGCCACCGGCATCGCGGCAAACTCGGCGTCCGAAACAGCCAGCGGGTCGGCGTCGAGCACGACGACGTCGGCCGGGTCGCCGACGCGAATCCGGCGCCGCCCTCGCGACGACGCCGCCAGCGCCTCCTGCCGGGTAAGCACCTGTTCCGGGTGCCACGGCGCGCGCCCGTCCCCGCGCGCCCGGGTGGTGGCGGCGGACATCGCGGTCCAGGGTTCCAACGGCGCCACCGGCGCGTCGGAGCCAAGCGCCAGCGTGGCTCCGGCGTCGAGCAGGGAGCGCAGCGGGAACGCCCGCTCCGTCCGGCCCGGCCAATTGGAGTCGGCGGCGTCGCGGTCATCGAGTGCATGGGCGGGCTGCACGCTGGCCGTGAGGCCCAGTCCGCCGAACCGGGCAAAGTCCTGCTGCCGGACAAACTGGGCATGCTCGACCCTGCCCGCAATCCCGGCTGCCGCGAACGCGTTCAGCGCCACTTCGTTGGCGCCGTCGCCGATTGCGTGCACCGCCGGGACGAACCCGGTTTCGCGGGCCCGCAGCAGCAGCTCCAGCAGTTCCGCCTCGCCCACTGTCAGCAGCCCGTGTCCGCCGTTCGGGTAGGGGTCGACGCAAAACGCCGTGCGCGTGTTCAGGGACCCGTCGATCAGCACCTTCAACGGCCCTACCCGCAGAAGTCCACCGCTCCCGGGCACCAGTTGGCCGGTCCGCAGGCCCTCCCCGGCGGCCCGGTCCAGATCCTGGGGGTAAACCCCGGCGTCCACCCGGACGGAGTCGAAGCCCGCCACGATTCGGCGCAGCCAGGGGTCCCGGTTCCAGACCATTTCAAAGTCCACGATTCCGACGACGCCGCGTGCGGCGGCTGCCCGTCCAGCGCCGCTGACCAGGGCGTCGACCGCGTCGTCGGGCAGCCGCCCCAGTTCCCGGGTCAGTTCAAACGCCGGATCCTCGCGGAGCAGGCCGTCAGCGCCCACGGGGACGCCGTAGCGCGCGGCAGCCGCGCTATTGAGCCACACACAGTGCAGATCGTGGCTGACCAGCGCCGTCGCGACGCCGCCGGTGGCGCCGTCGAGCAGTTCAAGACTGGGCATGTCTCCCCAGACGGCGTCCCGGAATCCCACTGCCACGAGCGTCGGACCGTCAGCGCGCTGGCTCCCCAGCTGAGAGCGCACGACGGCGGCGGCCTCCAGGGCGGAGGCGGCGCCGGACACATCGATTCGGTCGGCGGCCAGGGCCCACTGCGTCATGTGGACATGCTCGTCCCACAGCCCCGGAATCACGAAGCGGCCACCGAGGTCCACCACCTCTGCACCGCGCAGCGCCGGACCGGCTTCTGAACCCGCCGGCACAATCCGTGCAACGACGCCGTCCGTAATGAAAATGTCACAAAGCATATTTTGGCCGGGTTGTCGGACCGAGGCGAGCGCGACGTCCCGGCGGGCGGGGGGAGGGGCGTTTTTCGGCATAGGGACAGGCTAGAAGCACGATTAGCAGCCAGCAACTACCACCCCACCGGTCACTGCCTCCTCACGGCTCCCGGACCTGCGCGCCCACGCCGGGGGCAAGGGACTTAAGCCCCCTTGCCTGTCAATGGCGGCGAAGCCATTCTGGAGTTGGGGCGGTTCCTGCACGGTAATTGGGGGATGAACCGTTCCGCTCGAAGTATCGGTCTCGCTAGGACCTGGAGTGGGGAAAAGGCTGTTGCACTTTCCAGCTTGGGTAGGAAAGGCAGGACACAGGCCACCATGAGCATTCGATTCTTGTTCGCAGCACACCGTCCACAAACTCAACCTCTGTCGCACTTGCAGCGCGGCTGGCCAGAACCACACCCGAGTTCTGATGCCGTATGAGCAACTTGCGCCATCTGAACCACGCCAGCCGTGCCCGGTCGTACCACGCGCACCCCTCCCACGGCGATCCGCGTATCAAAGTTGTCATCCGGATCGACCCCATCGGAGAGTGCGCCCGGGTGGAGGTGCGCGGCGTCGTCACGACCGAGAACATCCGTGCCCTGTATGTCGTCTGCCGCCGCGTCGCCACTAAACTCGCCGGCTACGAGCTCGTCGTGGATCTCGCCCACGCCCGGGTCACCGAGGCGGCCTTCGAGGAACTCCGCGAGCATGCCCGCCGGGCCATCGTTTCGTCCGGCATCGACTCCTCGGTCACCCCGTGCCGCCTGCGGATTGTCGATCCGCCGGTCATCCTAAGAGCAAAGGAACTTGCATGAAAGCCCTCGTATACGGCGGTCCGGGCCAGAAGTCCTGGACGGATGTCCCTGATCCGAAGATCCAGAACCCCACTGACGTGATCGTCAAGGTGGACACCACCACCATCTGCGGCACCGACCTCCACATCCTCAAGGGTGACGTCCCCGCCGTCACCACGGGCCGGATTCTCGGCCACGAAGGCGTGGGAACCATCACCGAAACAGGATCCTCCGTGACCGGTCTCAAAGTCGGCGACCGGGTCATCATTTCCTGCATCAAATCCTGCGGACACTGCGCGAACTGCAAGACTGGCCTCTATTCGCACTGCATGGGCGACGAAGGCCAATCGGGAATCGGCTGGGTCTTCGGCCACCTGATTGACGGCACCCAGGCCGAATATGTCCGCGTCCCCTACGCCGAAAACTCGCTCCACCTGCTGCCTGAAGGCGTCAGCGACGAGCGGGCAGTCATGCTGTCCGACATCCTCCCCACCGGGTTTGAGATCGGCGTGCAGTACGGGCGGGTCAAGCCCGGCGACACTGTGGCCGTGGTCGGTGCGGGCCCGGTCGGTCTGGCCGCCATCGCCACCGCCGGCCTTTACGGCGCAGCCACCATCATCGCCATCGACCTTGACGCCAACCGGCTGGAGAAATCCCGCGAGTTCGGCGCTACCGACGTCGTGCTCTCCGGCGATGCCGACTGGAAGGACCAGGTCCTGGCCCTCACCGACGGGCAGGGCGTTGACGTGGCCATCGAGGCGGTCGGCATCCCGGCCACCTTCAGCATGTGTACCCAGATTGTCCGCCCCGGCGGCAACGTGGCCAACGTGGGAGTGCACGGCAAGTCGGTGGAACTGCACGTCGAAGACCTATGGATCCAAAACATCAACATCAGCATGGGCTTGGTCAACGCCAACACCACCCCGATGCTGCTCAAGCTGGTGGCCCAGAACAAGGTGCCGGCCGAGAAGTTCGCGACCCACCATTTCACTTTCGACCAGTTCCTGGACGCTTACGACACCTTTGCCCGCGCCGCGGAAACGAAGGCCCTGAAAGTGGTCATCAGCGCGTGAAGACCGACCAGGCGGGACCGCGGGAGACACCGCCGCAGGGGGCGTCGGGTCGGCCATGAGACCGGGCCGGATAGTTATGCTGGTGCTCGGCACGCTCGCTGCGTTGCTGGGCCTGGGACTCCTGGCCGGGGCCGGCTTCACCGGCTGGGCCAACTATCAGCAGCGCGACGGCGGATTCTTCACCACACCGTCCGAGCGCTACACCGTGGACTCTTACGCCCTGACGTCGCCGCGGCTAAACGTCATGATCGACGCCGGTCCCTCCGGCGTGGACCCGGCCGCGATGGCGGGCAGCGTGTTGCTGCGGGGGTCGGCCGCCGACTCCGCGCAGCAGATCTTCATCGGCATCGCACCGCAGGCTGACGTCGCGACGTACCTCAGCGACGTCAAGCACTCCGAGCTCACCGAGGTCCGCTTTTCGCCCTTCCGGGTTCAATACCGTGACGTTGCCGGCACGAAACCGCCCGCCCGGCCAGCCGACCAGAAATTCTGGACGGCGTCAGCGGCCGGTCCCGGCACCCAGGAACTCAAATGGGACCTGCGCTCCGGGAACTGGGCTGTGGTGATCATGAACGCGGATGCGAGCAGCCCGGTCTCCGTGGATCTGCGCGGCGGCGCCCGCTCCGACCTGCTGTGGCCGGTGTTCCTCGGGCTGCTGATCGGCGGCGTTGTGCTGTTGGCCGTCGGCGTGCCGCTGATCGTGGCTGGTGCGGCCGGGCTGGGCCGCGGCGGCCCGCCGGAGGGACCCGGGCAGCAACCGCATCCCGGGCAACCCCAGGCAGGGACCCCGGCTCCGGGGCAGCCGTACGCACAGGCTCCGGCCGCGGCCGGTTCCCTGGCCGCAGCCGCCCCGCCCGGCGGCTACGTCTATCCGGCGCGGCTCAGCGGCTATCTGGACCCGCAACTGTCCCGCTGGCTCTGGCTGGTCAAGTGGTTCCTGGCCATCCCGCACTTCATTGTGCTGTTCTTTCTGTGGTTCGCTTTCGTGGTCACCACCATCGTGGCCGGGTTCGCGATCCTGTTCACCGGCCGCTATCCGCGCTCGCTGTTCAACTTCAATGTGGGCGTGATCCGCTGGAACTGGCGGGTGGCCTTCTATTCCTACTCGGCCCTCGGGACGGACCAGTACCCGCCGTTCACACTCGCCCGCACCGGCTATCCGGCGGATTTCGACGTCGACTACCCGGAAAAGCTCTCCCACGGACTGGTGCTGGTGAAGTCCTGGCTGCTGGCCATCCCGCACCTGCTGATTGTCGGCATCCTCACCGGGACCACGCGCGGCTGGGGCGCCGACGGTTACCGGGTCGACGGGCAGTGGGTTCAGCAGAACGCCGGCATCTCCCTGATCGGGCTGCTGGTGCTCATCGCCGGTGTGATCCTGCTCTTCACCGGCCAGTACTGGCGCGGTCTGTTCGACCTGCTGCTGGGCCTGAACCGCTGGATCTACCGCGTCATCACGTATGTGGCGCTGATGCGGGATGAATATCCGCCGTTCCACCTGGACATGGGGCCGACTGACCCCGGAGACCGCGAGCCGGTTACGACGGCGGGGCCGCCTATCGCCCCCGCCTACGGCCAGCCGGGCCCCGCCGTAGGTCCGCAGGATCAGCCGCCGGGCTTCTACGGCATCGGCGGTCCCTCCGCGTCAGTTCCCCCGGAGCAGGCACCGCCTCAACCCTGACCCGGCGCGTGGGCTGACTTCCCCTTGCCACCGAACCCTGGCGAGAACATAGTTGAGGGAATTCACCACCCGCGGCGGGAGGCAGGGATCGATGCTTACTAACCAGATGCCGGCTGGCGGCCTGCTGCAGGGCAAGACTGCGCTGGTCTACGGGGCCGGCGGTGCGATCGGCGGAGCGGTATCACGGGCCTTCGCCGCGGAGGGCGCCACTGTTCATCTCGCCGGCCGGACTGAATCGCGCCTGGAAAAGGTCGCCCGGGACATCCGGCAGGACGGCGGCCGGGCGGAAATCGCTGTCGTCGACGCCCTGGATGAGGAGCAAGTGGACGCGTTTGTCGACGCGGTGGCCAAGAAGACCAAGCGGATCGACATTTCCGTCAACGTCATTTCCTTTGGCGACATCCAGCAGCCGCTGATGGAAATCGATGCGAACGACTTTACCCAGCCGATCACGCTGGCCGCCCGCACCCACTTTCTGACCACCCGGGCCGCGGCCGGCTACATGGTCAAACAAAAGTCCGGCGTCGTGTTGATGTTCGGCGGCTCCGGCCCGCAGACGCTGCCGGGGCTCGGCGGTTTCAAAGTCGCGCTGGATGCGATGGAGGGCCAGCGACGGCAGTGGGCACTGGAGCTGGGGAAATTCGGCGTGCGCGTCGTCACGATGGTCTCCGGCGGCATCATCGAGACCATCCCCTGGCAAGCGGAGGGCCGGGAAGAAATCGTGAAGGAGATCGCACAGACCGCCCACCTGAACCGCACCGCTACCTTGGCGGACGTCGGCAACGTGGCGAGCTTCATCGCCTCGGAAAAAGCCGGCGCCATCACCGACGCCACCATCAACATCTCCAGCGGCGCAATCGTGGATTACTGAGCTTTTCCGGCTGCCGGTCAGCTCCGGGCAATACCGATGAAACATCCAAGGGGGGACAATGGCTTGATAAGGGTGCCGAACCGGCGCCCGCCAATCCGCGGCAGGAGGCGGAACCATGCGGACCAGCGCGTCGCTCCGAGTGCGCCACCGCCGGCTTGCCGAGGCGGGGGTGTTGCTTTGCCTGGTGCCCATGGCGGCGGCCAGCGCGCAGCAGCCGGCGGTTACGGCAGCTCCGTCGGCGCGGGTTGTGGTTGTCGGGGACTCGCTGAGCACCGGACACGGCACCTCGCCGGCGCAGGCCTGGCCGGCCCTGCTCCGGGCCGACCCGGTCTTCGCCGGAGTGCAGGTGGTCAACGCTGCGGAGAACGGCAGCGGCTATGTCAGGCCCGGGGATTCAGACGGCACGTTCGGGACCCAGGTGAACCAGTTCGTCACCGCGGGGACCGGCGTCGTCGTCTTTTTCGGCTCAGAAAACGACCTCGGCTACGCCACGAGCGACGTCGGCGCTGCCGCCTCGGCAGCGATCACGCACGCTGAGGCCCTCGCGCCGGCCGCGAAGATCATCGTCGTCGGTCCGCCGTCGTATTCCGGCGATCCTGATCCGGGGCTGCTGGACATCCGCGGACAGCTCAAGTCCGCGGCGCAGGGGGCCGGCGCCGAATTTGTCGATCCGATTGCGGAAAGCTGGATCAGCGACGACGTCGAAGAGTTGATCGGCCCGGACGGCGACCACCCGACGGTGGCCGGGCAGCACTACCTTCTTGAGCACATCGCCGCCCTCATCGAGCAGGCGTCACCGGAGCCCCCGGCTGCACCGGGACGGCCCGCGGAGTGACGTGCCGGGCCATGACGTTCCGGGCGTGCTCCAAGCAAGAGCGGCTATCCTAGGCCGATGCCGCCTCTTGACGCCGTTCTTACCGCCTGGCAATTCGATTGGACCGCGCTGGCGGTCATCGTGGCCTCCGGTGTGCTGTACGGACTCGCGCTCAAGTCCGTGGCTGCCAAGGGGCGCCGTTGGCCACTCTGGCGGACCTTGGCCTTCTACGTCCTCGGCCTGGGCGCCCTGACGGTTCTCACCTGCGGTTTCACCGGCGTCTACAGCGCCCAGCTGCGTTGGGCGTTCACCCTGAAAATAACGCTGATGCTCTTCGTGGTCCCCCTCCTGATCGGCCTGGGGAAGCCGCTGTCCCTGGCCCGTGCAGCGCTTTCGCCGTCGGGCACCGCACGGCTGGACGGCGTGCTCTCCAACCGCCTCGTCCGGCTCGTGAGCAACTCCATGGTGGCGCCGTTGCTGGGGCTGGCGCTCTTTTCCACGTTTCTGACCCCGGCGTTCTACACCCTGCGCACGAATCCGTTGGCCGAGGCGCTCCTGACCGTCGGGATACCGGTGCTGGGCCTGCTGATGGCGCTCCCGATCATCGAAGAAGCGGACTTCCACCGGTCCAGCGCGTTCATCACCCTCGAGATCTTGTTCGTCTTCATTGAGTTACTGGTCGACGCCGTGCCCGGCATCCTGTTGCGGCTGAACGGCCAGGTCCTCGACCACATCACCACCCGGCAGTCGACCCTGGCCTGGTTTCCGGATCCACTGCGTGACCAGCAATTGGCGGGAGACCTCCTGTGGTTCATCTGCGAGATTGTCGACCTGCCGCTGATCATCCTGATGTTCATGCGGTTTTCCCGCAGTGACAAGCGCGAGGCCCGCGGCTTCGATGACCTGACCGACGAACAACTCGACGCACTGAATGCCGAGCACCTGCGGCGCGGCCGCTGAAGCCCCCGCGGTACCGGGCTGACCCCTCACGCCTAGGCCGCCTCTTCCACGGTGACCTGGATCCGTTGCACCACGTTGTTGCCCATGCCCTGGTAGTTCCAGACAGGTTCAAGCGGCTGGGTGGCGCCGCTGGCGTCCGTGGCCCGGCAGGACAGTTCGTGCTGCCCCGGGTCCGCCACCCACGGCGTCGACCAGGCGGACCAGGCGAACGGAGCTGCCGGATGGTCCAATTGCGCCGGCACCCATTTGCCGTCGATCCCAACCTCGACCCGCAGGACGTCGCCCTGGCCGGACCAAGCCCGGCCCGTAAGCATCACGGGCCCTGCGGGCAGGAAGCGGTTCCGGCTGAAAAAGTCCGGGACCCCCGGCGGGACCATCAACGAACGCACCTTCATCCAGGTGACCGGGGTGCCGGCGTCGTCCGCGTCCTGCTGGTAGCGGTACGCGACGGACTGTTGGAAACCATCGAACGGCTTGGTCAATACCTTGATCGAGGAGAGCCACTTGACGCTCGCCATCCCGTACCAGCCGGGCACCACGAGCCGCAGCGGGTAGCCGTGTTGCGGTGGCAGTTCGGTGCCGTTCATCCGGTACGCCAGCACGACGTCGGGGCGCAGCGCCTGGTCGATCGGCAGGCTGCGCGCATACTGCTGGAGCAGCCCGCCCTGGATCCCGGCGTCGGCCCCGGTGAACGAGACCTCCACGGCGTCGTCGTCCACGCCGGCCCGGGTTAGCAGGTAAGCCAGTGGGACCCCGGTCCAGACGGCGGTACCGACACCCTCCAGCGTCCAAGGCTGGCTCAACGGCCGCGGCTTCAGCAGGGAGCGGCCGTTGCCGGCGCACTCCAGCGTGACCGGGACGCTGATGCTCGGCGCCCGGCGGAGCGCCCGGAGGTTCAGTTCCAGCGACTGCCGCACTGCCCCGCCCAACCTCAGATGCCAGGACTCCCCGTCGGTGGCCGGGATATCGAAGTGGTCGAGGAGATAGTGCAGTCCCGGCGGTGTCACGTCGTTTCGCAAGGCCTCGAGCGGCATCGAATGATTCCGAACGGCCAGCTGCAACTCTTCGGCCGTGAGCGGTCCGTGGCTGGGCTCACCGGGGTGCGGCGCCGGCTTCGGTGTCGGCCGGTTCGCGGTAAGACCAGTCGGGCCGGCCGGGGTGTGCAGGGACAGTTGCTTGGGCAGTTGTTCGGTCATTGGACTGCGATTCTGTTCCGGACCAGCCCGGTTTTGGACCGGTGTCACCGTCTTCAGGTCTACGCCGCGCCCCGGAAGCCGTCAATACTGGGCCAGCCCCGCAGCCGCCGCCTAGATGGTGTGGGCCCCGGCCAGGAAGTCCGCAAGTCCCCGCGGTTCCCGGCCGGTGAGCTCGTGGACGGCCGACGTCGGGCCGGCCAGTTCGCCGGCGGCGATGGCGGTGTAGGTGCTGACCCAGGCGTCCACTTGCCACGGCGGCGCGCCGTATTGTTCCCGGGAGGCGTAAGCCTCCTCAAGGGTCTCGTTCCGGTAGGTGACGGTGCGGCCGGTCCCGGCGGTCAGCAGCTCCGCGGCCGCGGCCAGGGAAATGTCTTCCGGGCCGGTCAGGTCATAGCTCCGGCCCACGTGGAGTGCAGGGTCGCCCAGCACCGTCAGGGCGGAGCGTGCGATGTCGGCCCGGGCGACGGCCGCCATGACGCCATCCCCGGCGGGGCCGCGGATCACGCCGTCCTCGCCGGCCAACAACGGGAGGAAGTCCAGATAGAAGTTGTCCCGCAGGATGGTGTAGTCCATCCCTGAGGCCTTGATCCGTTCCTCGGTGGCATAGTGGTCCCGCCCCAGCGTAAACGTGCACTCAGGCGCGGCACCGAAGAACGAGGTGTAGACAATATGCTGCACCCCGGCTTCGGCGGCGGCGTCGACGAAGGTGTAGTGCTGTTGCAGGCGGTCCTCAGCCTCGGCGGCGGAGACCATAAACAAGGTTTTCACCCCGGCCAGCGACTCACGGGCCTGTGCCGCGTCGGCGTAGCTGACCGCCACGGGAACGGCGCCCTCGAGGTCCGGGGCGCGGCCGGTGTCGCGAACCAGCAGCCGCTGGGCGCCGCCCGCGGCCGCCAGCAGGCGTGCCAGCTGGCCACCGAGCTGTCCGGTGGATCCGGTGACGGCGAGTTCCGGCAGCTTCGCCATGGCTAGGCCTCGCGGGAGGCGGGAGACTTGGTCTGTGCCGGGTCGCGTTCGGCGAGGGAACCGATGGCGGCGTCGATCTTGTCCATGATCGCCGGGTCCAACTTCACACCGGCTGCGGCCACGTTGCCGGCAATCTGCTCCGGGCGGGAGGCTCCCATGATGGCCGAGGCCACATTCTTGTTTTGCAGCACCCATGCGAGACTCAGCTGGGCCATGGTCAGCCCGGCCTCCTCCGCGATCGGCTTGAGCTGCTGCACTCCGGTAAGGACCTCATCGGACATCCAGCGCTCGATCATCCGGGCGCCCCCCTTGGCGTCGGTGGCGCGGCTTCCCTGGGGAGCGGCTTTGCCAGGGTGGTACTTGCCGCTGAGCACGCCTTGGGCCATCGGTGACCAGACGATCTGGGAGAGTCCGAGCTCCTCCGAGGTCGGAACCACCTCGGCCTCGATGACCCGCCACAGCATGGAGTACTGGGGCTGGTTGGAGATCAGCTGGAAGCCGAGGTCCTTGGCGAGGGCGTGGCCGTCGCGGATCTGGTTCGCCGTCCACTCACTGACGCCGATGTACAACGCCTTGCCTTGCCGCACGATGTCGGCGAACGCCTGCATGGTCTCTTCCAGCGGCGTCTCGAAGTCGTAGCGGTGCGCCTGGTAGAGGTCAACGTAGTCCGTCTGCAACCGGGACAGGGAGCCGTTGATGGATTCCATGATGTGTTTGCGGGAGAGCCCAAGGTCGTTGTGGCCCTTGGGTCCGGTGGGTCCGAAGACCTTGGTGAAGATTTCCAGCGACTCGCGCCGCTCGTCCTTCAGCGCCTCACCGAGGACCGTCTCGGCCGCCGTGTTGGCGTAGACGTCCGCCGTGTCGAAGCTGCTGATGCCGGCGTCAAGCGCCGCCCGCACGCACTGGGTGGCGACGTCGTTCTCCACCTGCGAGCCGTGGGTGAGCCAGTTGCCGAAGGTGATTTCCGAAATTTTGAAGCCGCTGTGCCCGAGGTATCTGAATTCCATGGGTTCCAACGTAGCCCAGATGACCGTCCGGGGTAAGGGCTTAGCTGGCCTTGCGCTGCTGGTCCCGCGGCTGGACCTGCTGCCCCGGCTGGTGCTTGAGCGTGGTGAGCGAACCGGTGTCCAGAACCGGGCTCGCCGGAAGCTGTGGCTTCGCGAAGGCGCGCGGCGCGGACGTGAGATTGCCGTTGCGGTCGGTCGCGGACTCGACCAAGGGCCCGACTTCCTTGATCTCGCGGGCCGGCGCCTTCGGGCTGGGCAGTTCGCGGACGGACACCCTGACTTCCGGCGCGGCTTCCGCCCTGGCCCGAGCGCTGGCGCGTTCGTCGGCGCGTGCGACGGCGGCGGCCCAGTCGGGGGAGAGCTGGGGTGCATTGCGGGCCGGTTTGGCGGGCCGCGCCGCTCCGGCGGACCGCGCCGTTCCGGCGGACGTGGCCGGCTTCGCGGTCTTGTCGCGGGCTGTGCCGCGGTCGGACGCGCGGTCCTGGAACAGGGCGGTGGCGGCCATGGCCAGCAGCCGTCCGACGCCGGCCAGCAGCAGAGTGATGACAAAAGCGGCGAAAACCCCGAGGAACAACACAAGGCCGGCGGCGAGGGTGCCGAAAAAGGTCAGGTTCATGGCGATCGTTGTCGGGTCTTCCACTTCGCCTCTCCAATCCAGCCTGCAGTGAGGTCCGTGCCGCAATCATCTCGCCGGGCACCAGCCCCGCTTAACCATACGGACATTTTTGGCCGGACACGCGAGGAACCGGGCCACGGCAGCAGGATGTGTCCAAGCTGATACCTTCGCCCCCGGGCGGGCGCAGGAGTCCCGCGCCCGGAGCGTCGCGCTGCCGGCGTCTATAGTCGGAAGCAGCCCGGGCCGGACGCGCCGGGCCGGAGTGACCCCCGAAAGGATTCCCCGGAAAGACTCCCCGGAAGGACTCGGCGGAACGCCCCCTGGAAGGACAAACAGTGACGCACCGGCAGGCAGCCAGTTCCGGGCCCGAGGGGACCCCTTACGCGGGCAATTGCCCATGCCTTTCCGGCGAGCAGTACGTCGACTGCTGCGGCCGCTTCCATCGCGGCGAGGCGGCGGCGCCCACCGCGGAGCAGCTCATGCGTGCCCGCTACAGCGCGTTCGTGGTGCTGGACGCTGGCTACCTGCTGCGCACCTGGTATCCGGGCACCCGGCCCGCCACGCTGGAGTTGGATCCGGACGTGCAGTGGCGGCGCCTGGACATCGTCTCGACGGTGCGCGGCGGACCGCTGGACATTGAGGGTACCGTCGAGTTCAAGGCCTATTTTCGGCACGACGGCGAACGCCGGGTCCAGCATGAAACCAGCCGTTTCCGGCGTGAGGACCGCCGCTGGTACTACGTCGACGGCCTCACGCCCGCCTAACGTTCCTCGACGGTCTCCACCGGAGTGAAGCCCGCGCGGTCCACCTTGCGGTGGAAGTGCATGCCCGCGAGGCCGCCCAGCATGGCGCCGATGAGGGCCACGACCGCCACGACAACCGCCGCGATGATGCCCGCGGTGGTGAGGTCGCCTTCGTTGACCGGGATCCGCGGGAAGCTGTTCAGGTTCGCCAGGACGTTGTACTGCTGGCCGGCGGTCAGGGCCAGGACGGCGACGACGATTGCCGCGATCAACGCCCAGATCCACACCATCAGGCCCTGGCGGGCGCCGTTGAAACGGGCCATCCGGCCTGCCACGTAGCCGCCGCAGTAGTAGGACACGAAGAGGATTACGAGCAGAGCTATGATGCCCGCGATCCCGACGCTTTGGCTCTTCGAGGCCTGGTTGACGGCGTCGTTGACGTTGGTGTTGGTGGCGAGGCCGACGGCGGTGCCGGCGGCGGCGACCAAGGCAGTCAACAGCACGGCCATGCCGGTGGCGGCGAGCCAGCCGAAGAAGGCGGAGCCGATCTTGATGCCCCCGTACTGCTCCTTCTCGCGGGCCACCACGGTCTGGCGGGTGGGGACCTCTTCGATAACGTCGTCGTGGACGTGGCGGTCATCGCGGGTCCCGTGGATCACCCTGCCGTCACGGCCTGCGGTGCCCGCGGCGGCTGCACCGGCGAGTGGCGCAGCGGGCAAAGCGCGGGTGTCGTCTGAGCGCTCCGCGCGGGCGTCTGCAGGGGCGTCAGCACGGTGCTCCGCATGGTGTTCGGCCCGGTCTTCGGCGCGGACTTCAGCCCGGTCCTCGGAGCGCGCCGCGGCGCGGCGTTCCGCTTGATCATCGGCCGTCACCGGATGTGCGGCCGTCGCGCCGTCCTGGCGGGCGTCGTGGATCCGGGCGTCCCGTCCAAGGGGTCCGCCGTCCTCGCGTGCGCGTCGGGGCATGCGGTCTTCGGGGCCTGCTGTGCTGCTCATGATGGCTGCTCGCTTTCATTGATTGACCCGGGCCCATTGCTTGAGCCGGGCACTGCAATGCTTCGACCGTCATCAGGTCTTGCCTCCACCTAATCACGTCGGCGGCGTAGATAGCAAGGATGCTTACTATTCAGTTCTCCTGTCGTGTGGCGGGCATATACCCACGTCAGCGGTACTTTCGGTGCAAGTTCTCCTTCGCCGAGGCGCGGGGGCTGGCATCCGCGATCCAGGGTCCTGTGCCTTCGGACTGGTCAAGTACGCCGGCCTCGAGCCACTCGTAGTCCCCGGCGAGGACACGGCGGGTCAGCGACCGGTCGCCGTCGTCGGTATTGCGCCAGAGCTGGTCGAAATACTCCTCGACCCGGACCCGCGCCTGCTCGCAAAATGCGTTCGCGAGCTCGTAGGCCGAGGCGCCGCGTTCGGGAGAGGTCCGCAGCAGCATCTCCGCCCGCGAGCAACACGCCGCCATCGCATAGAGTTCGGCGCCGATGTCCACTATCCGGCCCAGGAAGGCCTGCTTGTGTTCGAGCTTGGCCTGCCAGCGGCCCATCCCGTAGAAAGTCTGCCGGGCCAGCCGTCGCGAGGCCCGTTCCACAAACCGCAGGTGCCTGCCGAGCCGGCCGAAATCCCCGTAGGAGCGCGGATCCATGCCGGTGCCCGCCACCAGTTTCGGCAGCCACCGGGCGTAGAAGCCGGAAGCGCCGACGGCGGCCTTTGCCTTGTCGGAGAGGCTGGCGTCCGCCGAGGCGAGGGCACCCGCGGCGGCCAGATGGGCGTCCACGGCTTCACGTGCGATCAGGAGCCGCATGATTTCCGAAGAGCCCTCGAAGATGCGGTTGATCCGCATATCCCGCAGCTGCTGTTCGGCCTGGACCGCACGTTCGCCGCGGGCCTCGAGCGAGTCGGCCGTTTCGAAGCCCCGGCCGCCGCGGATCTGCACCAGCTCGTCGGCGATCCGGCAGCTGATCTCGGTGGACCAGAGCTTGGCGAGGGCTGCTTCGATCCGGACGTCCTTCTGGCCGGCGTCGGCCAGCTCGGCGGAGAGCTCGAAGACTGCGTCCAGGGCAAACGCGCTGGCGGCGATGAAGGCGATTTTCTTGCCCACCGCCTCATGCTGGCCCACCGGCCGGCCCCATTGGGTGCGGGCGTTGGACCATTCGCGGGCGATCTTCAGGCTCCAGCGGCCGGAAGCCACGCAGAGCGCGGGAATCGACAGGCGCCCGGTATTGAGTGTGGTGAGCGCGATCTTCAGGCCCTGGCCTTCGCGGCCCAGCCGGTTCCCGGCCGGCACCCGGACCTGGTGGAAGCGGGTGACGCCGTTCTCGATGCCGCGCAGCCCCATGAAGGCGTTGCGGTTCTCCACGGTGATGCCGGGGGAGTCCATTTCCACGATGAAGGCGCTGATGCCGCCGCGGTGTTCGGTGCCGTCCGCGTCGGTGTGCGCGGGGACCAGTGCCATCACCACCACAAGTTCCGCGATGACGCCGTTGGTGGTCCACAGCTTCACACCGTCCAGCACGTAGCTTCCGCCGTCCTCCGATAGAACGGCGGTGCTGCCCATCCGGGCCGGGTCGCTGCCGACGTCGGGCTCGGTAAGCAGGAACGCCGTGACGGCGCCGGAAGCGCACCGCGGCAGGTACTCCCGCTGTTGCTCCGGCGTGCCAAAGACCTTGACCGGCTCCGGAACGCCGATCGACTGGTGCGCGGACAGGAGCGCGCCGAGGCTTGGGTGCACCGAGCCCAGCAGTGCCAAGGCCCGGCCGTAGTACACCAGAGACAGGCCCAGGCCGCCGTATTCGCGGGGGATCTTCATGCCAAAGACGCCGAGGGCTGCCAGCCCGGACAGGTACTCGTCGGGGATCAAGGCGTCGCGCTCGATGGTGCGTCCGGACATGGTGCGGCAGAACGCGGTGAGCCGCTCCATGAACGCTTCGCCGCGTTCGACGTCGTCCGCAGGCGCCTGCGGCCACGGATGGACGAGGCCAAGGTCAAAGCTGCCAAGGTAGAGGCCCTTGGCGAAGCTGGGCCGGTCCCAGCTGGTCTCCCGGGCGGCTTCTGCGACGGCCCGGGCATCGGCGGCGGTGGCCTCCGAACCGATCTTTTGCGAGCCTACCGGAACTTCGGCGGCGGGGTTCTCGGCGGCTGGATCCTGGGTGGCTGGGTTATCGACGGCGGAGCTCACTGGGCATCTCCTCTAACCGGGTTGGCCGGCTCGAGCCCTGGGTCCGCCGCGGGTGGAGGACCCTTCAGCTGTCCCGCAATACTACCCGCGGGTAGGTGCCGGTGCTAGGGGACGGCTGCCCGATTAAATCGCCGGGAAAATCGCCGGGGAGCTCCACCCCGGCGGCATGGTGCAGCAGCCGGTCCCAGGCGCCGTTAATGCCGTGGACCAGCCCGAGCAGGACGCTGGCCGCCACGAACCAGGCGAACCGGCCCACCCCCAGCAGCGCCAACGACGCGAAGGCCGCGGTCAAGATGAAGAGGCCTATCACTAGGGCAAAAACCAGCGTTCCGAGGAACACCATGGTGCCCGTTTCCAACGCGCTTGGATCGAACTGCATTCTTCCTCCTGCACCGTCGCTTCGGCTGATCAGTAGCCCGAGCGTAGGGTGCGGAAGGGGCGCCCAGCCAGAGGCGCGGGGCGGATTGGGGGCCCTTGATACGGGATCGAAATGCTACCCGGGCGTAGGTCACGGTGAGGTCGCGAAAACCACACCAGCAACAGGCGTCACAAGGGTCCGATTGCTGCCGGATCCGCACGAGGCGGGCACCGCCGTCCGTACGCGGGTCTCAGGGGTGCAGGCCGGCGTCGTCCGCCTCATGCGTGTCCGTCGGTTGCGGCGCGATACTGACGCCTGGCACCGGGACTCCCGGACCCAGCAGGCCGTCCGCCGCGACGGCCACTGAGGCGCTACTGAGGACCACCGCCGTCGACGCCGCACCTATGATCCATGCAGTCTTGGTCCGCATCTCACTCTCCTCCCACGTAGTCCTTCAAGTGTGCGCCCGCAGCGCGACAGGTACAACGGTGATTCCGGTGGCCCTGCGTTAACCTTGTAGTTGGCAGTTTTCTTTAGTCCGCTGCCCACCCCCCACCTCGGCAGCGATAGGAGAAGTGCGTGTCCCGTTCCGCCCTGTCCTCCGCCGACGCCATCAGCGCCCGGCTCCGGGACCTCGAACTCCTCACCAAAGGTCCGGCATGGGCATTGACCCGCTCGGCCCCGTGGGTGATAGCCGTGCTGCAGGCCTCCTTTACCCGCACCCGGCCGCAGCTGCCGCTGGAACAGTTCCACGCCGACGTCGACGCCTTCCTTGAGCAGCTCCGCCGCCAGGATCCGGGCTTGGGCGGCTCCGCCAACGGCAAAGGCTTCGGCGATGAGTGGACCCGCAAGAACTTCCTGACCCGCCGGAACCAGTCCGGCCAGATTGTCTACGAGGTCACCGAGCCCGCGGCCCGTGTCCTGGCCTTCCTGGACAGCCTCTCCAGTGAACGTTCCACCCTGAACGGTTCACGCCTCGGCACGTTGCTGGGCGACGTGGAAAAACTTGCCAACGAGACCAACCCGGACCAGAGCGCACGGCTGGTCTCCCTGGAAGAAGAAATCGGCGAACGCCGGCAACTGATCGAGGAGATCAGCTCCGGCGAGTTCGACGGGCTGCTCGACGACGAGGAAGCCGTCGAAGCGGCCGGCAACATCCTGGACCTCGCCGCCAGCCTGCCCGCGGACTATAAGAAGATGCGGGACCGGATCGAGGAACTGGTGGGTGAGCTCCGAAACCAGATCATCGAGGAGTCGCTCAGCAAGGGTGCCACGATGGCGCAGGTGCTGGAGGCCGACAAACGGCTCCGGCAGAGCCCCGAAGGCAGGACCTTCCGGTCCTTCACCGCCTTCCTGGAGGATCCGCAGCAGCAACTGCGCTTCCGTTCCGCGATCGGGGAGGTGCTCAGCCGGCAGTTCGCCGACGAGCTGAGCCAGGATGAGCGTGAGACGCTGAAAAACCTGGTGGCCGAACTGCGCAGCCAGCACAGCCAGATCCAGCGGATTTACGGAAAGCTCAGCGAAAGCCTCAACACCTATGTCCAGAGCGACGACTACCGCCAGTCCGTCAGGCTCCGCAAGGTCCTGCGCGAGGCCGAGCAGGCGATCCGCTCGCTGCCCTACGAGCGCGAGCGCCCGGGCCTGGTCCGCGGACCGGTGCTCTTCAACGCCGGCTTCGAATCCCTGGCCATGGTCAAGCTCTTCGATCCGGATGAGTTTGCCGCGCCGCCGAGGCTGGCGGACCCGATCGCGTTCAGCGACTCCGACCGGGTGCGCTCGCCGCGGACCGGCAAGGCCAGCCCCGAGGCGATCCGCACCGCCGTCGCAGGTGTGTCCACCCTGGCGGAGGCCTGGGAGCAACTGCCGGGGACCGAACGCCACATCAACTCCATCCGTGCCCTGCTCTCGCACGCGCTGCACCAGGGTGCAGACTTCGACCGCGGGGCCTGGGCGGCGCTGGACTTCGAACAGATCGACGGCTCGGTCCGCACCGCGTACCTGCCTGTCGTCACGCTTAAGAAGGATTGAAGATGACCGACCTTGTCCAGGAAGCGCCCGGCACGGAACGGGAGCACGAGCCGGAGCACGTGCACGCCGATCCCTTCACCGTGACACCGCGGGACACCTTCGTCGACGGCGCGGCACTCTTCCCGGGCGACACCGGAGTGCTCCCGATGAAGGTCCGGCAGGCGCTCGTGAAGCTCCTCAAGGGCCCATACATCGACGGCGGCCGGGACGAAAAGCTCTGGACCACACTGCTGGACAACCAGCTGATCCTGCGCAGCCGCCTCTCCGACGTGCTCCTGACGCTGCAACTGGACCATGAACGCAAGGTGGCCGTGCTGCGGCCGGTGGACCCCGAGGCGATCGGCGGCAGCACCCGCTCCAGCATTCTGCGCCAGCAGCGTGCCCTGAGCCGGGTCGAAACCATCGTGCTGCTGCGCCTGCGCCTCCTCCTGGACCGTCACGTCACCGCCCAGACCGATCCGACGATCACGCGCGAGGAAATCGCCGACCTGGTGGCCCACTACCAGCCCGCCGGCCAGCAGGACGCCCTGCGCGATTCCGACGTCGTCAACCGCGCCATCACCAAGCTCCTGGCCCGCCAACTACTCCTCACCACGGGCCTGGACGACGTCTACACCATCTCCAACGCCCTCCCGCTGGCCCTCCCCTTCGAAAACATCGGCGACATCCCGGCCCAAATCGAAGCCCTAATCGCCGCCTCCGCCGACCCCACCGGCACAGAACCCCTGATCGACATCGACGGCGACAGCCCCGCGAGCTCCGACGAGGACACTGAAGACGACGCTCAAGGTGAGCCGATCACCGACGACGACGACGATTCCCGAGTAATCAGCAGCGGCAGCCCCGGGGACATGCGGCAGCATGCGTCTAAGCTGGGCCCCCTCGGAGAGGGTTCCCTGGCCGAGCTTGCGAGGCAAGGGAGTCCGAGGGGCGGAACGAGCGAGCATGCAGAGCATGTGTCCGGTGATGCCGCGATAGGCGACCACAAGGATGCCGCGATAGGCGACCACACTGAGGAAGCGGAGGCAGCCAAGTGAGTATCGCGACCATGCTGCCGTTAGGCGAACTCACCAACCCCGGCCAGATGCGCCTAGCCCTGGTCCAGGTGGTCAACTGGGGCACCTTCCATGGCGCCCATACAATGCACGTGGACCGCAACGGCACCCTGCTGACCGGCAACTCCGGGGTCGGCAAGTCAACGCTGTTCGACGCGATGCTGCGAGTGTTCGACGCGCGGCCCCGCTCCAACGAGGCCGCGGCCCAGCGCGCCGGCGGCGCCGTCGAGGACAAACGAACCACCTTCACGTACATGCGCGGCAAGGTGGGGGACAAAGCCGTGGGCGAGGGCTCCGCCAGCGCCTTCCAACGCCCCGGCGCGACCTGGTCCGCCGTCGGGCTGACCTTCGACAACGCCGCGGGCACCCGGGTGACCGTCTCGGCACTCTTCGACGTGCCCAAGAACGGGACCGAGTCGAGCGTCGGCCGGTTCTATTTGATAGACAATAAGCCGCTGGACCTGGCCGCGCTCGAGGGCATCGCAGAGAAGCGGTTCACCAAGTCGGCGCTGGAAGGGATCTTCCCGGATGCCCAAATCTTTGACGTCCACAAAGCCTTCGCCGAGCGTTTCCGGCGCCTGCTGGGCATCAACTCGGACCAGGCCCTGCCGCTGCTGCGCGTGATCCAGGCCGGCAAGGGCCTGGGCGGCAGTGTCAATACCTTCTTCCGCGACCAGGTCCTGGATGCGCCCGCCACCTTGGCTGCCGCGGACGACGTCGTCGAGGAATTCAGCAACCTGATGTCCATCCGGCAACGGCTCGAGGATGTCCGGCAGCAGCGCGACCAGCTGGCGCCCGTCCCCGGATTGAACAAGGAGTACGCACAGTCCTTGCTCGACGCGAACCGGCTGCGGGATCTCGCCGGCGAGGAGTTCGAGGCCTATAAGCAGCAGCTGGCCGTCAGCGTGCACGGCAAAACCCTGGAACGCTTCAAGGCGCTGGCACAGGATAAGGCAAAGCAGCTCGGCGCCGAACGCGGCGTCCGTGACGGTCTGGCCAAGGAACTGCGCGAGCTCGAGGCGGACTACAACAACCAGGGCGGCAACGCGATTTCCGCGATCGAACAGTCGCTGGAGAACGCCCGGGTGGGTCTCAAACTCCGCGAGCAGGTCGAGGAAGCCGCCCGCAAAGCCCTGACCGACGCCGGCCTGGAGCTTGAGTGGACGCCCGCGGGCTGGGAGCAGGCGCACGAGCACGCGGCGGCGCGCTCCGTCGAGCTGCAGGACCATTCGGAGTCGCTCAAGGAGCTTCGTTTCGAGGCGTTCGACGGTCACGCGACCAGGAAGCGGGAGCTCGCCGCGGCCCAGCAGGAACTTGTCTCGCTCAAGACGCGCAAGTCCCTGCTGCCGCCGTCGAGCATTGAAAACCGCAGTGCCATCGCGGCGGCCACCGGCATTTCCGAGGAGCAGATGCCCTTCGGCGGTGAGCTCATCGACCTCGCGGAGGGCCACGAACAGTGGCGGCCGGCTGCCGAACGCGCCCTGCGCAGCCTGGCCACCACGCTGCTGGTCCCGGGCGAGCACTTTGCAGCCGTTACCCGCTACCTCAACGACTATCCGGTCCGCGGTGCGTTGCGCGCGGTGGACATTTCGAAGCCGCTCGCCGGCGGCGCGCTGGCCGTGGAGGACGCGGCCGACGGCGATCTGCTGACCAAGCTGGACATCCTCACCGCCGGTCCGGCGGGCAGCGCCTTCGCGGCGGCCGGCGAGTGGATCCGGGAGCGGATTGCGCTCGATTTCGCCTACCCCTGCGTGGAGGATCCGGGCGAGCTGGCCGGGCTGGACAAGGGCCTGAGCCTCGGCGGCGTGGTCAAGCGCAACCGCCACACCGTGGAAAAGGATGACCGCTTCACCTCGCGGCAGGACTACGTGCTCGGCTTCGACAACGCCGCCAAACTTGAAGTGGTGGCCGCGCAGGTCGAGGAGCTCCGACAGGAACTCGCCAAGGCCGCCGAACTGGCGCAAAGCCGGGAAGAGTCGCACCAGGGCATGACCCGCCAGCTCGACGCACTGCGCCGCGTGGCCCACGACCACCGGCCCTGGGAGCAGGTGTCCGCTGCGGTTGCCGCCGAGGAGCTCGCGAGGATTGAGCAGCGGCTCAAGGACGCCCTCGCCGCGCAGGCGGACCTCGAGCCGCTGCGCGCCAACATCGATGTTTCCCGACAGAAACACCAGTCCAGCACCGAGGCGGCGGCCGTACTGCAGAGCGAGTACAAGGCTCTCGACGCGCAGCTCAGCACGGCCGATTCGCTGCTGGACGCCGCGCAGGCGCGCCTGGCCCAGCAGCCGCCGTCGGACGCCACCGTCGCGGCGCTGGAACCTTACTTCACCGGCTTCGGCGAGCTGGCCGAAATGCATGAGCTGGACAACCTCGCCAACCAGGTCCGGACCCGGCTGCAGGCCGAACTGCACGCCGCCGAGTCCCGCGGGCAGGCCACCTCCGAGCGGCTCACGCGCATCTTCGAGGGCTTCGTCCGCGAGTGGGGCACGGCGATTTCCGCGGACCACGGCACTTCGATCGGGGCCGCCGGCGAGTTCGAATCCCGCTACCACGCCATTGTCAGCGACGGCCTTCCGGCGCAGGAAGCCGAGTTCCGGCAGTTCTTCAACCAGCGCACGCACGAGTCCTTCAGCACGCTGTTGCACCTGCTTGACGAGGAACGCCGCTCCATCACAAGCCGCATCCTGCCGCTGAACGGCATCCTCTCCGAGGTCAACTTCCACGAAGGCAGCTTCCTGGAGCTGGACATCAAGCAGACCCTGCCGGCTACCGCGAAGCAGTTCAAGGACGCCATCCAGAACGCGCTGAAGGTCCGCCACACCCGGCCCGGGAAGGCTGCCGCGCCGGCCGCCGTCGCCGGCGCGGAGACGGACGACGACGCCGAGCTCACCAACCGCTACAAGTCGCTCGAAACGCTGGTGAAGCGGCTCGGGTCGCAGACCCCCGAGGACCGCCGCTGGCGTGCCGAGGTGCTGGACGTCCGCGGGCACCTTTTCATCCAGTGCAAAGAGCACCGCGAAGTGCGGGACTCCGGGTCCAAAGCTGCGAAGAACGGCGGCAAGAGCCGCGCGGTAAAGACCGAGGTGTTCATGCACGCCGATACCGGCTCGATGTCCGGCGGTGAGCGGCAGCGCTTCACCGCATTCATCATGGCGGCGGCGCTGAGCTACCAGCTGGGCATCGCCGAGCAAGGCTTCACCACGTACGGCACCGTGATGATGGACGAGGCCTTTGTGCTGGCGTCGGAGGAGTTCGCCGGCGCCGGCATCAAGGCGCTGCACGAGTTCGGCTTCCAGCTGCTGCTGGCCGCACCGGAAAACGTGATCGACCTGTCCCGCCACCTTGGCTCGGTTACCGAGATCCTCCGGGACAAGCGCACCAACCGCTCCGGCGTCCTCACGGCCCCGGTGATCGCGCCGGGCCCCGGTTCGGAGGGGAAATGGCGGTCCGAGGCCAACCCGGTCGACATCGTCCTGCGCTAACCCATCGTCCGCGGCGGTGCGGGCTGCACGTCGCGCCCCGTGTGTTCACCCCGCCGTTCCCTTCTGGTCTGCTGGGCTGGTTAGCGTGGACAGGTGGCCGAGAACCTTTTGAATCCGGGCCCCAACGGGCGGCGAGTTTACGTTGCCCTGGGGGACTCGTTCACGGAGGGCGTGGGGGACCGGAGCACGAGGCTTCCCAACGGAGTCCGGGGCTGGGCCGACCGGGTGGCCGAGAAGCTGGCGAAGGCAGAACCCGGGTGGGAGTACGCCAATCTGGCCATCCGCAGCAAGCGGCTACGGCACATCATTGCTGAGCAGCTGGAGCCTGCGCTCGCCATGGAACCGACCCTGGTCACCCTGTACGCCGGCGGGAACGACATCCTGGACTTCGGCACGGACATCGAAGACTTGATGGACGATTACGAACACCTCGTGGCGAAACTTAGCGCCACCGGCGCCACCGTGGTCCTGTTCACCGGCTTCGACGTTAAGGTTTCGGTATTGCTCGAGCCGCTGAAGAGGCGCAACAACCTCTACAACCGCCGCGTCCGGGAGCTGGCTGACTGGTACGGCGCGGTGCTCGTGGACTACTGGTGCTTCGATGCCTTCCACGACCCCCGGATGTGGGACTCGGACCGGTTGCACATGTCCAAGGCGGGCCACAAATATCTCGCCGCGCAGGTCCTGGACCATCTGGGCGTACCGCACAACATCAGTCCCAAGGACTGGGAGCCGCCCGTCAGGCTGGGTCTCCGGGAGTGGGAGCGGCGGCAGCGCCGCTGGGTGCACGATTGGGTGCTTCCCCTCTTCGGCCGCAAGTTGCGCGGTGTCACGCTGGGGGACGAGCTCACTCCGCGCTGGCCGGAACCCGTTAAGGTCCCTCGCAAGGGCGGGCTGAAAAAGCTGCTGCCCGGCTGAGCTAACTGTCCTGCAGGTTTTCGTAGCCGGGCGCGACGCGGCTCGCGTGGAACTCCTCGACGTCGTAATCGGCCACACCGTTGACGTAGAAGGGGTCCTTGACCAGTGCGGCGTCCAAATCGGAGCGGTCCGCGTTGGACAGCAGGAGCGCACCGGTGCGCGGGATTTTGCGCCCTGCCACCATGAAGACACCGCTGTCGAAGGCGTCCTGCAACCAGGCGACGTGCGCCGACAGGTGGAACTCGACTATCTCTTCGGGCACCTTGTAGGTCAGGGAGACTACGTACATAGCGTCAGCCTACCGCTTGCCGAGGGCCCGCAGGCGGCTCGGCTGACGCCCGGCCCGCGCCGACGTTGAACCGTCAAGCATCGAGGCTCCTAGAATAGAGCCATGACCGAACCGCGCTGGCTCACCGCCGACGAACGCCGTGCCTGGCTGGCCCAACTGAGCATCAACACGCTGCTGCCCGCCGCGCTTGACACGCAATTGCATGCGGCCGGCAAACTCTCGCTATTCGACTACAACGTCCTGGCCATGCTCTCCGAGGCGGAGGGCCGGTACCTGCCCATGAGCGAACTGGCGGCGCGCACCAGCGCCTCGCTGTCCAGGCTCTCGCACGTGGTCACCAAGCTCCAGAACCGTGGGTGGCTCGAGCGGCGGCCGCACCCCGGCGACGCCCGGGTCACCACCGCCCACCTCACCGACGCCGGCATGACCACCATAGAGGGACTCGCGCCCGGGCATGTGGAGGCCGTCCGCACGCTGTTCCTCGACGCTCTGGATCCCGATGACGTCGCGATGATGGCCCGGATCGGCGAAAAGATCGTGTCCAGGCTCGACGCCGGCCACTGGATCCTGCGCGACATCACGCCTCCGCCCGCCTGACCCCACCCAACTGCCTGGCAGTAGTTGCCGTTTTGAGGCGTCATAACGGCAACAATTGCGAGCCACTTGGGCGTCTTGGTTGCTCTCAGCAACAGGTGGCAGACTGTCTCCATGGATTTCACAGCCCGCTACGTTGCTCTTGGAGACTCCTTCACAGAGGGCGTCGGCGACGACGACCAGAGCCGCCCCAACGGCGTCCGCGGCTGGGCGGACCGCGTGGCCGAGCAGCTGGGCGCAGCGGACCCGGGCTTCGGCTACGCCAACCTCGCCATCCGCGGACGGAAGCTCCGCCAGATCCTGGCCGAGCAGGTGGACGCCGCCGTCGCGCTGAACCCGACCCTCGTGACCATCTATGCCGGCGCGAACGACATCCTGCGCCCCAAGGTGGACATCGATAACCTGCTGGCGGACTACGACGCCGGGATCCGCAAGCTGAAAGCTACCGGCGCCACCGTGGTGCTGTTCACCGGATTCGACGCCCGCGGCTCCAAGGTCTTCGGGACCACGCGCGGCCGCACCGCCATCTACAACGAATTGGTCCGCGGCATTGCGGGGGACCACGATGCCCTGCTGGTGGACTATTGGCGGTTCACGGAGTACTACGACTGGGGCATGTGGGCGACCGACCGCATGCACATGTCGGCAGCCGGGCACGCCAACATGGCCAAGCGCGTCCTTGAAGTGCTGGAGCACGAGCACTCGATCGAGGTGCCCCCGATGACGCCGGTTCCGGAACTCAGCCGCTCCGAGGCGATCCGCGCGAACGCCCGCTGGGTGCGCGAATTCGCCGGACCCTGGGTGGTCCGCCGGGTCACGGGCAAGTCCTCCGGCGACGGGCTCTCGCCGCGGTATCCTCAGCTCACGCGCCTCTAAGCCCGGAGCAAGGAGCAGCAACAGGCAGGCGCGGGGCGAGCCTAGCCCCGGAACCCCGCCGTGGCGAGGATGCCGCCGTCGTTCCGGATGGCGAGTACCTCAACGTCCCAGCCGCTCGTCGCACGGTTGAGCATCGGCACGCCGCCGGCCACGATTGCCGTGGCGAGCACATCTGCGGTGACAACGTCGGCCGCGGCCACCGAAACCTGGAGGAATTCACTGATTCCTGTGTTGCTGGTCCAGATGTGGTCGCCGCGTTCAGCGGAGCCGGAGGTGGCGAGCGCACGGGCGCCGGTGCCGCCGCCCAGCGGGTAGGCAGCGATCAGGGTCTTGCGGTGCTGCGGATCAACGATGCCGGCCTGCCACCGGGCACGACTGCCCATAATGGGCGAACCTGCGACCAGCACATCGCCGCCGGCGTTCAGGCACCAGTCGTCGAGTCCCAGTGACTGCAGAGCGGCCCCGGCTTCCTTGATCGCGAAGCCCTTCACCAGCCCGGACAGGTCCGGCACGCCGTCCGGCCGTTCCGGAGTGAACGCGCCCTCGGTCAGCAGCCGCCATTCGGCTGCTTCGGCGTAGCGGTCCCGGAAGTCCTGCGACGCCTCGCGCAGCGAAAGCTCCCCGCGCGCCAGTCGGCTGGCCTCGGACCCGTGCCGGTAGAGGCTGAATCGGGCGTCAAGTTCCAGGAACAGCTGTTCGACGACGTCGGTCGCGGCCGCCAGCGAGGCAGCGGCTGCCGCGGTCCAGTGCTCGGTTCCGGCGGGGACGGTGAGACTGACCACCGTGCCCATGGAGTGGAAGGTCTGGGCCTTGAGCTCAGGCCGGCCGAGCTCAGAGGTGGGCTGCATCGAGAGCCGACTGGAGTGAGGTCAGGTAGGCGGAACTGGTGACGGTGGCCCCGCTGACGGTCTGCACGTTGGCCGACTGGGCCTGGAGGACCTCGGAGCGCAGCACCGGGGCGGCGTAGTTGCTGATCTGCACCGACCTGCGATCTTCATTTGTCAGTTGCAGGGCGCTGACTTCCGAGATCTTGCCGCTGCCGACGCTGATCTGCACCTGGACCGGGCCGAAGCGGGTCTGCACGACGGAACCGGCGAAGGTGCCGCCGGCCGCGGCCGCCGCGCCGGTCGTCCCGGTTGACCCGGTTGACCCAGTCGAACTTGAAGTTCCGGTCGATCCTGAGGCCGAGCTGCCGGCCACACCGCTCGAGCCCGAGGTGCCGGAACCACTGCCGGTAGATCCGGCGCCATTGGTGCCAGCCGAGATGCCAACCGCGCTGGCCGTAGTGGGAGCGTGGGTTCCCGACTGCCAGCCGACCACGAGGATGCCGACCGAGGCCAGGGTTGCTGAAACTACTGCGCGAATTCTCACCAGTCGAACCTTTCGTAGTGGAGTTGCTCTTCCCGCACGCCGGCTCGGCGTGCGTCGTGGAGGACGTTTTGTGCCCAGCCGGCGGGCCCGCAGACGTAGACGTCCGAGTTGGCGAGATCTGGTGCGTAGCTGGCCAGCTTGTAGCCGGCGCGTGCCTCGCTCTCCGGCAACCAGGTCTGTGCGCCGCGGGGGCGGCGGCCGGTCAGGTGGAATAGTGTGGCACCTCGGCGGTGGCATAGATCGAGGATTTCCTGGCCGAGGTAGAGTCCGGAAGCGCTGTGGCCGCGGAGTATCACCGTCGCGTCGCCCGGTGCGAACGGAGTGCTCTCCAGCAGGGCGCGGATCGGGGTGATGCCGATGCCCGCACCAATCATCACTACGTGCTTGCGGCTGCGCGACGCGGTGCTGAACAGCCCGTAGGGTCCTTCGACAGCCACCCGGGTGCCGGGCTTCAGCCGGGCCAGCTGCGCCGACCCCCTGCCGAGATTGCGGACCGTGATCCGCAGCCGGCCCCCGCCGTCGGCGTCGATCTGCATCGGCTCCGCGGAGAGGCTGAACGGATGCGGGTGCCACCACTGCCCGGGGGCGAGGAAGCGCCAGATAAAGAAACGGCCGCCGCTGCCGGCGAGCTCGTCGAGGTGCCGGCCGGCCATTTCGATGCTGACCACGCCTTGGCTCACGGCCACCACACGACTGACCCGCAACTGGTGCCGGAAGGTAGCAACGATCGGCTCAAGGACCCGGTAGTGCAGGAGCGCTGCCCCCGTGAAGATGCACACCGCGAGCCAATACCAGCGTTGCCAGGTACCCTCGGCGAAGAGTCCACCGACGCTGAACTGGTGAGGCAGGGACGTCAGCACCGCGGCATAGGTGAGCAGGTGAACGACGTACCAAAACTCATAGGGAAAACGACGGCGGACGGCCACCAGGGAGGTGACGACGACGGCGATGAACAGTGCCATCGAGACATAGGCGAGCCACATGTCCGAAACGTTGTTCCAAAGCGACACCGTTTCGCTGACCGGATCAAGTCCCTCGGCCATCCCATAGCCGACCGCGAGCAGAACGCCGTGGGCCAGCAGGAGGTACAGGGATGGCTTGCCGAGTTTGCGGTGGAACTCGAGGGCTCGGTCATGTCCGACCGCACCGTCGATGATCGGAAGGCGCGCTGCCAGGAGCAGCATGAGCAGCACCAAGTCCATGCCGGCCAACCCGGCCACGATCCCCACCGCATCGAAAGCTCCGGCCACGCTCGAGAAGCCAGCGGCTCCGCCGTCGGCCAGCCACAACGCCACGGCCGCCGCCAGTGATGCCCAGGCGATTACGGTGAGGAGGTCTGCTTTGAGCATCCGACTGCGGTGCTGTCCCTCGAACGGGTTCCGGGAGACCGGCGCCCGCCGGACCGCGGGCTGCAAGGCAGTCTGGGTTGATGTGTTCATGTATCCAGAGTCTGCCCATTGCCTATCATTTTGCTGTGAAAGAACTGCGCCCCGCATAAGACTTGCCGGCGGACCGGACCGCGTGCACTACCACGCCGTCGGGCCAGAATTGGTCTTTAATTGGCCGAGCCCGTAGACTTGGTGGGCGCTAGGTGGCGCGGAGCGTGTGCAATTGCTCCGGTTGGCGGAAAGGTCTGAGAAATCGGGCAGTCCCGGTGGCCGGTAGTTAGGGGCTCAAGTTGCGTGCACTCCTGTATTCGCCCAGCATCCCGGCACGCCGCGGTGATTTCCCCCGGAAATCTCGGCCCGGTGCCCGTGACCCACAATCTTCGCCGCAGTGAGGACTGCAACTGGCTAAGCCGGTTGTCGGAAGACTGCGGATCGCAGGTGGGGGCTGGATGCGGACGCTGCCTGTCGCACGGTTATGTGGGAACTCTGCAGCCGTTTCATTTTATTTTCATGAGGAGAGTCGTCATGGCAGCACACTGCCAGGTGACCGGAGCCGAGCCGGGCTTTGGACACAGCATTTCGCACTCGCACCGTCGCAACAAGCGCCGGTTCGACCCGAACATCCAGAAGAAGCGCTACTGGGTTCCGTCCCTGCGCCGTAACGTCACCCTGCAGGTCTCTGCACGTGGCATCAAGACCATCGACGTACGTGGCATCGACGTAGTCGTCGCCGCCATCCTGGCACGAGGAGTGAAGCTCTAGTGGCAAAGGACAAGGACGTACGTCCGATCATCAAGCTCAAGTCGACCGCGGGCACGGGTTACACCTACGTGACGCGCAAGAACCGTCGTAACGATCCGGACCGCATGGTCCTGAAGAAGTACGATCCCAAAATCCGCCAGCACGTCGAATTCCGAGAGGAGCGCTAAACACATGGCTAAGAAGTCAATGATCGCTAAGAACGAACAGCGTAAAGTCATCGTCGAGCGTTACGCTGCAAAGCGCCTCGAACTGAAGAAGGCTCTGGTTGACCCCAACTCAACCGACGAAGCACGCGAAGCTGCCCGCCTTGGCTTGCAGAAGCTGCCCCGCAACGCCTCGCCGGTCCGCCTGCGTAACCGCGACATCATCGACGGCCGCCCCCGCGGCACGTTCCAGAAGTTCGGTATCTCCCGTGTTCGCTTCCGCGACATGGCTCACCGCGGTGAGCTCCCGGGCATCACGAAGTCTTCCTGGTAATTCAGCACCCCTGAAGCCAGCGGCTTGATCAAGGGCCGGCAACCAATTGGTTGCCGGCCCTTTTCGCATTTAACCCGGTCTTCGCTTGGACCCGGCTCGGTTGGGGCCGCCTGCGGCTAACCCGGTTCGGACGTGGCCGCCTGCGGCCCCGCCAGCCACCGCTCGCCTGCGCGGACGACGACGGTGACGGAGCGCACACCGTCCACTTGCGGCCCGGATGCCAGAAATCTGCCCTCTCAGGCACGCATTGGGGGCTGGTTTCCTTGTGTTTCCGGGGTTTTTGGTGGGTGGGGGTATCGGTGGGGGCCGATTTGTGGGGTCCGGGTTTGGTGTGTAAAGTAGTTCGAGTCGCCGCCGCTGAAGCGGAAAGATAGCGACCGACCCCCTCGATAAACGGCCTGGAAAACGGCGCATTTTTGGTGCGCTGAAGACCGGGCGGGGGCCTGTTCCTGGACCGGGTGATCGCGGAAACGCTGATTTGCCTGGGGGTCTGGATTCGGGTAAGTTTGAGAAGTTGCTCCGGAGCGATCCGCGGCCCTGTGGGGTTGTGGTGGTGCCGGGTGTGTCTGTTGTTTGAGAACTCAATAGTGTGCCAAGTTTGTTGATACCAATTTATTGTATTGAATTGGTTGAATTTGCCGGGTCATGCCACCCCGTGGTGTGGTCTGGTGTTTTTGGCTGGTTTCAAATTTTGTGCATTGTGTGSTTCCCGTTTTCCCGGGGGCGCATGGTGTGTCTGTTTTWCTTCAACGGAGAGTTTGATCCTGGCTCAGGATGAACGCTGGCGGCGTGCTTAACACATGCAAGTCGAACGATGATCCGGTGCTTGCACCGGGGATTAGTGGCGAACGGGTGAGTAACACGTGAGTAACCTGCCCTTAACTCTGGGATAAGCCTGGGAAACTGGGTCTAATACCGGATATGACTCCTCATCGCATGGTGGGGGGTGGAAAGCTTTTTGTGGTTTTGGATGGACTCGCGGCCTATCAGCTTGTTGGTGAGGTAATGGCTCACCAAGGCGACGACGGGTAGCCGGCCTGAGAGGGTGACCGGCCACACTGGGACTGAGACACGGCCCAGACTCCTACGGGAGGCAGCAGTGGGGAATATTGCACAATGGGCGCAAGCCTGATGCAGCGACGCCGCGTGAGGGATGACGGCCTTCGGGTTGTAAACCTCTTTCAGTAGGGAAGAAGCGAAAGTGACGGTACCTGCAGAAGAAGCGCCGGCTAACTACGTGCCAGCAGCCGCGGTAATACGTAGGGCGCAAGCGTTATCCGGAATTATTGGGCGTAAAGAGCTCGTAGGCGGTTTGTCGCGTCTGCCGTGAAAGTCCGGGGCTCAACTCCGGATCTGCGGTGGGTACGGGCAGACTAGAGTGATGTAGGGGAGACTGGAATTCCTGGTGTAGCGGTGAAATGCGCAGATATCAGGAGGAACACCGATGGCGAAGGCAGGTCTCTGGGCATTAACTGACGCTGAGGAGCGAAAGCATGGGGAGCGAACAGGATTAGATACCCTGGTAGTCCATGCCGTAAACGTTGGGCACTAGGTGTGGGGGACATTCCACGTTTTCCGCGCCGTAGCTAACGCATTAAGTGCCCCGCCTGGGGAGTACGGCCGCAAGGCTAAAACTCAAAGGAATTGACGGGGGCCCGCACAAGCGGCGGAGCATGCGGATTAATTCGATGCAACGCGAAGAACCTTACCAAGGCTTGACATGGACTGGAAACATCTGGAGACAGGTGCCCCGCTTGCGGCCGGTTCACAGGTGGTGCATGGTTGTCGTCAGCTCGTGTCGTGAGATGTTGGGTTAAGTCCCGCAACGAGCGCAACCCTCGTTCCATGTTGCCAGCGCGTAATGGCGGGGACTCATGGGAGACTGCCGGGGTCAACTCGGAGGAAGGTGGGGACGACGTCAAATCATCATGCCCCTTATGTCTTGGGCTTCACGCATGCTACAATGGCCGGTACAAAGGGTTGCGATACTGTGAGGTGGAGCTAATCCCAWAAAGCCRKTCTCAGTTCGGATTGSRGKCTGCAACTCGMCYSCATGAAGYCGGARTCGCTAGTAATCGCRGATCAGCAACGCYGCGGTGAATACGTTCCCGGGCCTTGTACACACCGCCCGTCAMRYCACGARAGTTKGTAACACCCGAAGYCGGTGGCCTAACCCCTTGTGGGAGGGAGCTGTCGAAGGTGGGACTGGCGATTGGGACTAAGTCGTAACAAGGTAGCCGTACCGGAAGGTGCGGCTGGATCACCTCCTTTCTAAGGAGCACCTACAACAACCCTGCC